>JBBIKR010000025.1:21212-31323 GCA_037445395.1 Thermoflexales bacterium | reverse complement strand
GATGCAGGATGCAGGATTGCAGGATGCAGAAGGAGGAACATATGGATGTTACGGTGGTGTTTCCCGGTGAACTTTTGATCGCTTTGAAAGAGGACCGAGAAACGTTCCGAAAGCAGGCTCTGATTTACACACTGGGCAAGTTGTATGAAGCAGGGCGCATCTCTGCCGGTCTGGGCGCCCAGATTCTCGGTTGCGACCGGTGGGAATTTTACCGGCTTCTCTCCGAAAGCGGCTTCGCGGTCATTGATTACCCGGATGAGGAACTGGAGAAAGAGGCGGAAAGGATTCGGTAGCAGTGACCAGAGCGGTTGTCAACAGCACCCCTCTTATCGCTCTTTCTATCACGGGTCACCTATCCCTCCTGAAGGCCCTTTTTGATGAGGTGATTGTTCCTGCTTCGGTTTATGAAGAGGTTGTCCTGTGTGGGCAGGGACGGCCGGGAGGTGAGGAGGTGAGGAACGCCAGTTGGATTCTGGTAAAGGAGCCAAAGGAAAAATGTTCCATTCCTCCTGCTCTGTTGGGCCTGGATCAGGGGGAGATAGATGTCATCTTGCTCGCTCAAGAAGTAGGCGCCGACTGGGTGCTGATAGATGAGAAACTGGGCAGGAAAGTGGCAGAAACCCTGGGATTACGGGTCAAAGGGACCTTAGGGGTGCTTTTAACCGCTTATCAGACTCATTTGTTGTCTCGTGAAGCGGCCGAAAAGGTTATTGAGATCCTATCAACCAGTTCGGTTCGGGTCAGCCCCCGATTGGTGCGATGGTTCCAGACACAACTGGATGAGGGGACCGAATGAGCGAACCCCTGTACTGTGTCAACCATCCCAACATAGAAACCTACCTTCGGTGTGCGCGCTGCGGCGACCCCATCTGCCACCGGTGTGCGGTGCCGATAGAGGTGGGCTACATCTGCCCGGCATGCCGCAACCGCCAGCAGCAGGTCTTCTACGCCGAATTCCGCCCGGTCTACTACCTGGTCGCGGCGGCGGTGGCGCTGCCCCTGGCCTTCATCGCGGGCTGGATCGTCCCCGCCTCCGGCTGGCTGGCGATTTTCCTCGGCCCGCTGGCGGGCGCCGGTATCGCCGAGGTGGTCCGCCGGGCTATCCGCCGCCGGCGCGGCCGCTACACCTGGCTGGTCGTCTCCGCCTGCATCCTGGTCAGCGCTCTCCCCTGGATGCTGACCGTCCTCTTCCCTACCCTGGACGCTCCCATCACCGCCGCGTCCCTCACCGGCCTGGCCTGGCCCTTCCTCTGGACGATCGTCTACCTGGCGGGTGCCGTCGGCGCGGCCATTGCCCGCCTGAGGATATGACCCGGACGACCGACGACGGACCACCGATCACCATTATATTCTCCTGTGTCTTTGTGTGAGACCATGCTTTCCGAACTCCACATCCGTGATTTCGCCATCATAGACGAACTCCACCTCTCCCTACCCTCCGGCTTCATCGTTCTGACCGGGGAGACGGGGGCGGGGAAGTCCATCATCATTGACGCCGTCGGCCTGGTGCTGGGGGGACGGGCCGACCCTACTGTCGTGCGCGCCGGGGCCGACCGGGCACTGGTGGAGGCCGTCTTCCGCCTGGACCCGGCCCGGCAGGCCGCCCTGCGCCCGATTCTGGAGCGGGAGGGCCTGGAGGGCGACGAGCCCGACCTCCTCATCCTCTCCCGCGAAGTGCGGGCCGAAGGGCGGAGTATCTGCCGCGTCAACGGTCGGGCCGTGACGCTGGCCCTCCTGCGGGAGGTCGCCGAGGGACTGGTGGACATCCACGGCCAGAGCGAACACCTCTCCCTCCTGCGGGTACGGGAGCACATCCACATGCTGGACCGCTTCGCCGGTCTGGAGGAGGCCCGGGCTCGCGTGGCCGACCTGGTCGGCCGGGTGCGCGCCGTCCGGCGGGAGCGGGCCGGCCTGGAGCAGGACGAGCAGGAGCGGGCCCGCCGCATAGACCTCCTCCAGTACCAGATTGCCGAAATTGAGGCCGCCGCCCTCCGCCCCGGCGAAGATGAGGAACTGGCCGAGGAACGGGTGCGGCTGGCCAACGCCGAACAACTCTCCCTCCTCCTGGCCGACGCCCTGCGAGCGCTGGACGAGGGCGGCGAAGAGGGCCGCCCCGCCACCGACCAGTTGGGCCACGCCCTGCGCGCGCTGGAGGGACTGGCCCGTATAGACCCTACCCTTGCCCCCCGGCTTCAGGAAGCGGAAGAACTCCTCTACCGCCTCCAGGACCTGGCCGACAGCCTGCGGGAGTACCGTCACCGCGTGGAATTCAACCCCCGTCGGCTGGCCGAGGTGGAGGAACGGCTGGACCTCATCCGCCGCCTGAAGCGCAAGTACGGCGCCACGGTGGCCGAAGTGCTGGCCTATGCGGAGCGCGCGGCGGCGGAACTGGAAACCATCACCCATAGCGAAGAGCGCATCGCGGAACTGCAGGCTCAGGAGGAGCACCTGCTGGCCGAACTGGCCCGCACGGCGCTGGACCTCTCCGCCCGCCGTCGGGAGGCCGCCCGGCGGCTGGCCGCGGGCATTGAGGCGGAACTCCAGGACCTGCGCATGGCCGGCGCCCGTTTCGCCGTGGATTTCCGCTGGACGGCCGACCCCGACGGCGTTCCCCTGACCCCCGAAGATGTCGCGGCGGCAGGCATAGACGTGGGCGACTTCCCCCTTCCGGCCCGCGTCGGTTTTGATGCCACCGGCATCGACCGGGTGGAGTTCCTGGTCTCCCCCAACCCCGGCGAACCCCTCAAGCCGCTGACGAAGATCGCCTCCGGCGGCGAGACCTCCCGGCTGATGCTCGCCCTCAAGGCCGTCCTCTCCCGCGTGGACGAGACCCCCACCCTCATCTTTGATGAGATTGACCAGGGCATCGGCGGACGAGTGGGTGCGACGGTGGGGGAGAAACTCTGGCGGCTGACGGTCGCTGCGGCCAACGGCGGGGTGGCCCACCAGGTCCTCTGCGTCACTCACCTGCCGCAACTGGCGGGCTTCGGCGACGCCCACCTGCGGGTGGAGAAAATCCCCCTGGAGGGCCGCACCGTCACCCGGGTGACCGTCCTGGAGGGACCGGAGCGGGTGGAGGAACTGGCCCAGATGCTGGGCGCCAGCGGCGAATCCGCCTACCGCAGCGCGGAGGAGATACTTGAAGAAGCGGGAAGCAGGAAGCAGGAGGCAGGATGCAGGATGCAGGAAGCAAGATGCAAGATGCAGGATGCAGGATGCAGGAAGCAAGAAGAGGGGAAACAGTGAGATGTATTTGGCGACGATTTCATCCAGGTACCAGATTGTCATCCCTCGCGCGGTGCGAGAGCGGTTCGGGCTGAAGCCGAAGCAAAAAGTCGTTTTCATCCCGCTGGGCAATACCCTGCGCCTGGTGGTCGTTCCACCCATAGAGCAGGCTCAGGGGATGTTCCCTGGAATAGATACCGAGGTAATGCGCGAGGAGGATGAGGAGCGATGAACGTTGTGGATTCGTCAGAACCCTTTGACCTGATCCTCACCGGCGGCCTGCTGGTTACCGGAGAGGGAATCCGGCGGGCCGATGTGGGCGTGCGCGGCGAGACCGTCGCCACCGTCGCCCCGGACCTGCGGGACCACCCCGCCCGCGAAGTGGTGGACGCCACCGGGATGTACGTCCTCCCCGGCGCCATAGACGTCCACGTCCATCCCGTCTACGAGGATGATGTGGAGGCCTGCTCCCGCGTGGCCGCCTATGGCGGCATCACCACCCTCCTCCACTTCGCCTACGCTCGCACTGGCGAGAGCCTCCTGGAGCAGGTGGAGCGGATGTTGGAGGACGGTCGGGCCCGCTCCCGGCTGGACTTCGGCCTCCACGGCGGCCTCTTTGAGGCCCCGCGCCAGGTCTCCGAAATCCCCCGGGTCATGGAACTGGGCGTCCGTACTTTCAAATTCTTCCTGGCCTACGTCAAGCAGAAATGGTACACCGACGACTACCACCTGCTCTGGGCGATGCACCTGCTGGCGGAACGGGGCGGCATGGCCATGGTACATGCCGAAAACGGCGGCGGGATTGACTATTTGGAGGACCGTTACTGGGAGGAACTGGGCGGGCCCAATGCGGCGCACTACTTCAATATCTCCCACCCCTCCGTGCTGGAGGAGGAGGCCGTCTTTCGGGCCATCTGTATGGCCGAAGTGGCCGGGTGCCCCCTCTACATCGCCCACGTGACCTCCGCACGGGCCCTGCGGCCCATCCGGCAGGCCCGGGCGGAGGGGCGGCGGGTCTTCGCCGAGACCTGTGCCCAGTACCTGACGCTGACCGGGGACCTGCTGCGGACGCGCGGCGCGCTGGCCAAGATCGGCCCGCCGCTGCGCACCGACGCCGACCGGGAGGCCCTGTGGCAGGCCCTGGCCGACGGCACCCTCTCCGTCGTCTCCTCCGACCACGCGCCCAAGAAGAAGGACCCGTGGGGGGATTTCCGGGAACAGCCCTACGGCGCGCCGGGCCTGGAAACCCTGCTCACCGTCACTTACGACGAAGGGGTCAACCGGGGGCGCATCTCCCCGGTGCGGCTGGTCCAGGTTCTCTGTGAGAACCCCGCGCGCATCTTCGGCCTGTACCCGAAAAAGGGCACTCTCGCCGTCGGCTCCGACGCCGACATCGTCGTCTTTGACCCCCGGCGGGAGGTGACCATTCGGGCCCAGGAGATGCACTCGGGGGCCGGATACACCCTCTACGAGGGCCGGACGGTTCTGGGCTGGCCCGTGATGTCGTTCCAGCGGGGGCATCGGGTGCTCTGGGAGGGGGAGGTGGTCGCCGAACCGGGGGCGGGGCGATTCCTGCCCCTGCTGGAATCTCCTCCGGCGGCGCCCCTTTGATGATGCGAGATTGGCGGCGGGCGGCGCCTCGGGCGAAAGCCCCCTCGGCCTGAGGCCTCGGGGCCGAAGGCTTGGGGCCGAGGGCTCGGCGTGGCCCTTCGCCGCCTGCCGGTAAAGACCTGCTCGCTGTCATTGCGAGGCGGCGGTAGCCGCCGAAGCAATCCCCTCAAGGGCCTGGAGATTGCTTCGCCGCCTTCGGCGGCTCGCAATGACAAGGGTGGGTAGGTAGTTGCACCCGCCGCCATTATGCCTCCAGCCAATCCCGAACCGCCGCCAGAATCGCCTCCGGCGGCGTCCGGGTGGCATCAAACCAGCGGATGCGGGGGTCGCTCAGGCGGAACCAGTTGTACTGATGCCGGATGAACCGCCGGGTGTCCCGCCGAATCTGCGCCAGTACTTCCTCCAGCGTGGCCCGACCCTCAAAGTACGGGCGAAACTGCCGGTAGTTGAGGGCCGACATTGCCGGGAGGTCCCACCCATACCCGGCCTCCAGCAACCCCCGGATTTCCTCCACCAGCCCTGCCCGGACCATCTCCTCCAGCCGAGCGTCGGCGCGGGCGTAGAGGGCCGACCGATCCATTGTCAGCCCAATCTGGAAAATGTCGTACGGTGGAGGTGTTCGGCCCGGCCCGACGGGGCCGGCGCGCAGAGCGACCTCCAGCGCCCGCACGACCCGGCGGGGGTTGCGCGGGTCCACCCGGGCGGCCGCCTCGGGGTCCAGCGCGGCCAGGCGGGCCAAGAGGGGCTCCAGGCCCTCCCGACGGGCCTGCTCCTCCAGTTCGGCCCGCAAAGCGGGGTCCGGGGGGACGGCGGGCGGAGTCCAGCCCTCCACCAGCGCACGCACGTATTGCCCCGTCCCGCCGACGATCAAAGGAAGACGGCCGCGGGCGTGGATGTCGGCGATGGCCGCGTGCGCCAGGCGCAAAAAACGGGCCAGCCCCACCGTCTCATCGGGGTCCGCGATGTCTATCAGGTGGTGGGGGACCCTGGCCCGTTCCTCCGGGGTCGGCTTGGCTGTGCCGATGTCCATCCCCCGGTAGAAGAGGCGGGAATCGGCAGAGACCACCTCTCCCCCCAGACGTTCGGCCAGGTAGAGGGAGAGCGCGGTCTTGCCCACCGCCGTCGGCCCGACGATGACCAGGACCTTATCCAACCGTGCGGGCGTGGAACCGCACATAGGTCAGCGTGCGGTTGATCAACTTCTTGGCCAGGAAAAGCCCCTGCAGGTCCCGGGCGAGCGTCTGTCCGACGGCGATGGTGTCTTTCGCCCCCTGCAGCGGAAGCCCAATCGCATCCAGGCGGAGCAGGCTGGGCTGGCCCTCTTCGCCCACCAGCAACGTATCAATCCGGGCCGCGATTTTCCGCTCCGTGGCCGTCCTGCTGTAGCGTTTCCAGAGCACGTACAACCGATACGCGTAGAGGCCGTTCACGTGGAGGATGTTCAGGAACTTGGAGACGGTGTGTGCGATCTCCTCCCCGCTCAGCCGGTCCTCCACCCTCAGGCCGTCCACGATGCGACGGGCGTAATCCGCGCAGTAGAAATCCAGGTTCTCCACGGTTTGCTGGACACCCATTGTTCCCTCCTTTTCCCCTACTCCTTACTCCCTACTCCCCAAATTCAACACCCGCAGCCGTCCCATCCCCCGGGTGTTCTTGCCGCCGATGCCCAGGTATTCAATGTAGTGGAGTCCTTTCTCCACCTGTTCCTGCACCCAGGTGATGTCCTGGGGAATGGGCTGACCGTCCAGCAGGAGGTCGCGCGGGTTCTTGTAGACGACCTGGAAGGAGAAGAGCGTCCCGCGCGGGATGGCCTCGTAGTGTAGAGGGCGCCGGTGAGGGCCGCGCCGGTGGAGCGGTCAATGGCGGTGGAGGTGCGCACTTCCAGGTTGTTGTTGACCACCTGGGCGAAAAGTTCATCCGGTACCAGCACCAGCCGGGTGAGCATCTCCTCCGGCACATTGGCGGCCTTGAGGCGGGCCACTCCGGAAGGGGTCAGGGGGGATGCCGGAACGGCGACCGGCAGCAGGAGCCACCCCAGGTTCAACCGGCGGCCCGAGAGCCCCGTTTGCAGGCGGAAGCCGTGCTCCGGCTTGAGTTGTATGTCCACGTCCTTCGCCTCCAGTGCGCCGGACTGGACCAGTTCCCGCAGCCGCTCCGGAGAGGTGACCCAAACCGGACCGAGCATAGAGGGGGCGGGGAAGAAGAGGGGGAACGCGTCAAAGGTCTGAACCATGCTGGGGGAGGTGCGGCCGCCCGGCTGGAGAAAGCCGTAGGGAATGCAGACGGGGCAATCCACCCGGCCGCAGGCTCCGTCCTTCTTCCCGGTGGGGCCGGTCTGGTCGGCGCAACTGGCGTATCCGACCACGCCGGGTTTCACCTCCACTGGTCGGCGGTATTTCTCCGGGTAGTGCATGGCGGTGTAGGTGCGGGCGACGCCGGCCAGGCTGGTCGCCGGAATTTTGGGCAGGTTGCTGGCCGCATCCCGGACGATGGGATTATCCACCCGTCCCATCTGCATCTCCCCGCTGCCCATGTGGACGGGGTCCAGGGCCAGCGCGTAGTACGTTTTTCGCAGGTATGGCATGCTGACCCCTTCCATGACATCGCTGGTCAGCCCCTGGGCCAGCAGGGATACCCGGGCATGCGGCCAGACCAGTTCCCGATACGGCTCCTTATGGTCGCCGACGATCCGGCAGACATCGTCCTGCGTCTCGCAGGGATAGGCGACGTAGAAGTCGTACGATGGGCGGCGCTCCCCCGGCTGGGCAGGTCGGCGCTCCTCTCCCCCCCTGGGTGGAGGTCCTGATGCCGGTCGCGGTTTAGCGTTCATCCAGCACCTCCTTTCCGGTACGGGTGTCTGCAACCCTCAGTCGCTGGAGAGTCGCCAGCACCTTCTCCAGCATCTCCCCGTCCCGGCCTGGCCCAGATTGACCTCGTACCCGCCCTCCCCGTCGGTGAGGAGCAGGCGCAGTTTGCTGCTCCAGCCGGTGCATCCGAAGAGCCGGCACGTCGGGCAGACGTCCCGCAGGCCATCCTCCACCTGTCCGGTCCGGCCGTAGGCCGCTTCGTCAAAGATGCAACGGTCGTCTCCGGTGGGGTCGCAGGCATACCCTCCCAGCCCGCGGACCAGCGCCTCGGTCCACCAGCGGACGGAGCCCATCAGGCTGGTCTCCTTCGCCTGCTCCGATGTGCGGTCCACGTCGCCGGTCCAGATAGGAGATAACGTGCGGAGGTTCACCACAATCGTTCGGGGCATAATGGCTCCTTCTCCGGGTGAGGAGCGGCCGTTAGACGTTGGTGTTTTACCACAGAAGTCAGCGGATGTCAATTCAATTTAACCGGAGCGGGCTTCGCCAGACGGGCAGACCCAGGAGGGAGCCCAGAGGTCGCCGAAGGCGGCGCCAACGCCGCAGGCCGCGCAGGCGCTCCGACAATCGGGGCGGGTTCGGGCCTCCTGGCTCCACTCCCACTCCCGCCAGAGGTACTCCTTCCGCACTCCGATGTCAACGACGTCCCACGGGAAGACCTCATCGCCGGGCCGCTCCCGGTGGGCATAGAAGCCCGGCGAGAGGCCCGCCCGCTCAAAGGCCAGCGTCCACGCGGTGAAGTCAAACCACTCGTCCCAGCCGTCCAAGCGGGCCCCCTCCGCCCAGGCTTGCCGGATGACCTCCCCCAGCCGCCGGTCGCCCCGGGAGAGGACCGCTTCTATCAGCGTCATGCGCGGGTCGTTCCAGCTGGGGTTGAGCCCGCCGCCGCGCAGATGCTCCCGCAGGGTCTGCTGGCGGGCCCGAATCTCCTCCAGCGGGGCCAGCCCCGCCCACTGGAAGGGCGTGTGGGGTTTGGGGACAAAAGTGCTCACGCTGATGTTGACCTGTGCCTTGCGCCCGTGGACCTTCCGCCCCTCCGCCAGCACCGCCCGGGCCAGGTCGGCGACCGCCCGGACGTCCTCCGGCCGTTCCCCCGGCAGACCGATCATAAAGTACAGTTTGACCGTCCGCCAGCCGCGCCGGAAGACCTGGCGGGCAATCTCCACCATCTGGTCCGCCGGGACCGGTTTGTTGATGACGCGACGCAACCGCTCTGTCCCCGCTTCCGGCGCGAAGGTGAAGCCCGTGCGCCGCCCGCGACTGATGGCATCCGCCAGGTCCACCGAGAAGGACTCAATCCGCAAACTGGGCAGGGAGATGGAGAGGTGCCGGTCGGCGTACCGGTCGGCCAGCGCCTGGACCAGTTCGCCGATGCGAGAATAGTCGGCGGAGGAGAGGGAGAGAAGGGCAATTTCCTCATAACCGGTATGGGCCAGAATCTCGTCCACCGCGGCCAGGATTTCCTCTAGAGGCCGCTCCCGCAGGGGGCGGGTGACCATCCCGGCGTGGCAGAACCGGCAGCCCCGGATACATCCGCGCTGGATTTCCACCACTCCCCGGTCGTGGGCAACGGTGGCGTTGGGAACCAGTTGGCGGGTAGGCGGCGGGGGCAGTACCGAGACGACGCGCCGCCGGACCGGCAGGGATGCGTCCGGGCGCAGGGGGCGGATGCGGGCGACGGTGCCGTCGGCATGGTAGTCCACCGCGTAGAAGCGGGGGACGTAGACGCCGGGGATGCGGGCCAGCGCCTCCAGTTGGGCCTCCCGGCTCCCATGTCGGGTGCGCTCGTAGGCCCGCACGACGTCCACAATCGCCTCTTCGCCGTCGCCGATGACAAAGGCATCCACGAAGTCCGCCACCGGCTCCGGGTTGAAGGTCGCATGTCCCCCGGCAATCACCAGGGGGTGCCGCTCGTCCCGCTCGTCGCTCCGCAGGGGCAATCCCGCCAGGTCCAGCGTTTCCAGGAGATTGGTGTAGAGAACTTCGTAGGGGAGGCTGAAGCCCAGAATGTCAAACTCCGCCAGGGGGCGGAAGGATTCCAGGCTGTAGAGGGGGATGGACTCGCGGCGCATTGCGGCGGCCATGTCGGGCCATGGGGTATAGGCCCGCTCCGCCAGGACGGTGTCCATCCGGTTCAGGATGTCGTAGAGGACCTGGATGCCCAGGTTGGACATCCCTAAATCGTAGAGGTCGGGGAAGATGAGGGCGACGCGGGTAGGAGTGGCGTCCCAGTCCTTGCGGACGGCGTTGACCTCGCCGCCGACGTAGCGGCCGGGGCGCTCCACGCGAGGGAGAATCCGCTCCAGACGGGACTTCCAGTCGGAGGCCATTGGGTATCGGTTGCGTCCTTCTCATGCGGTTTTGGGGGGCGGCGGGAAAGCCCCCGCCCAACACACCCCGCCCCCGGC
>JBBIKR010000025.1:0-21202 GCA_037445395.1 Thermoflexales bacterium | reverse complement strand
TCCCGCTGGGGCGTGTGGCGTGCGGGGGCCCCCCCCTCGCGGGGTTTGGGGGGGGGGCCCCCAACCCCCCCGCCCCCCCCCCCCCCCCCCCCGGGGCCCCCCCCCCGGGGGGAGGGGTGAGGAGCACGCTATATTTTGGCGATGCCTTCCACCGCGCACTCCCGTGCGCCGCTATCCACGAAGCCCACCGATTCGGCCAGGCGGGCAGAGGGCTCGTTCCCCTCGGCGACGACGTAGAGGGGGACGGTGCCAGAGCGCAGAATCCAGGTGATGCAGGCATCCAGCACCGCCTTGCCCCAGCCCCGCCCCTGGGCCTCCGGGGCCGTCTGCACATAGACTTCGGCAAAGTGGGGGGACTGCCAGTTGATGCCGGCTTCGGCGACAATTTGTGCCTCCCGGGAGCGGATGACGAAACGGGGGGAGCCGTTGGCCGCCTGCGCCGGGGTCACCAGCACATTGATCTCCGGTTCGTAGCGCCTCAAGTCCAGGTAGTAGATGCGGTTAAGGCTCACCCGCTCCACCTCCAGCGCCTCCTCCACAATCCCCAGCATATCGGGGGTGGTCACCATATAGTAGGGGCGGCGGGGAGGAGCGCCGCCGGACGCGGAGAGGCTCCGCTGCAGAAGAGCCCAGGCCACATCTATGCGGCGGGCGCGCAGGACCCCCAGGGGCCGGAAGAGGTCCCAGCCCGTCTGGCAGAGGGCCAGGAACCCCTCCACGCGCGGCCCCCGCTCCGCCACCCAGAGCCGGGTACGGGCCGGGTCATGGTAGAGGACGTAGTAGGCCGCCAGACCATCGCGCGGGGCGCTGAGGTCCAGCATCGTCCGCACCTTGCGGCGCAGTTCCTCCAGGTCCTGGGTGACTTCCTGGTCCTGCGGGGTGAACCACTCCGACATTCTTCTTCTCCAACAGGGCATGAAACGTCCGGGGCAATCCGACTGCACCGAACGGCGTCCGACTACTTATTATACCACATCTTCTTCGTCCCTGCCCAGCATCAGCCGACGCACGACGGGGATAGGGGGCGTTCCGTACGACAGGAAACGGTCGTGGAACCGGCGCAGGTCAAAGTTTTCTCCTTCCCGCGCCCGGACGTCTTCCCGCAGTTTCAGCAACATCAGTTTGCCCAGCGTGTAGTTCAGGTAGCCGGGGTCGTAGGTGCCCCGGACGGCCTCCTCCTCGGCCGTCGCCGGTTCCATAAAGGCGTCCTCTATGAACCGCCGGGTGGCCTCCTCCACCGTCATCCCGCCGGTATGCAGGCCCAGCGCGCAGACGAAGCGGACATCCCGCAGCAGCGCCTCGCTCAACTGGCCCAGACGGGCCCAGAGGTCATCGGGGCAGACCGTCTCCCACATCATCTGTTCGCAGTAGTGGGCCCAGCCCTCGGTGAAGGCGTAGGAGCCGAAGGCCCTGGTGACCGGCGACGGAGCATTGCGGGTGTGCAGGCCGTGCAGGTAGTGGCCGGGCCAGGCTTCGTGGACACAGGTGCTCCAGAGGGAGTGGTAGGTGAAAGCGGTCATCCACTCCTCCACCTTCTCCGGGGGCCAGTCCGGCTCGGGCGGGGTGACGTAATAGTAGGACTCGCTCGCGGCGGTCTCAAAGGGGCCGGAGGAGTACATCATCGCGAAGGCGTAGCGCAGGAAGGGGGGTGTCTCGGCGACGATGCAGTTCTCGTCGTAGGGGACGGAGACGATGTCCCGCTCCAGGACGGTCTGCCGGAGTTCGTCCACCAGGCGCCGGACGGTGGGGATGAGGTCATCGGGGGTCGGATGGCGGCGTTTGCCCTCGGCGATGACCTGCTGGGGGTCGCGGCCGGGGCCACCCAGACGGGCGGCGGTCTCCAGGAACGCCTCCCGGTTGCGGGCCAGGTCCGCCTCCGCCACCCGGCGCAGTTCGTCCAGGGGGATGGTCACTCCCTCCCCCAGGGCGAGCATCCGGGCGAACCGCTCCGCGCCCAGGGCAAAGTCGTCGGCCGCGCGGGGGGCCAGGTCGTTCTCCAGCCAGGAGACGGCCGCCTCCACTTCCCGGGCGGCGTCCCGGATGGCCTCATCCAGTTCGGCCCGCAGCGCGCCGTCCTCCAGACCGGAGAGGGCAACGGGAAGATCGTTCCGCAGGAAGGACGCCATCCCTTTCCCGATGCGCACGGCAACGTCTACGGCGGGGCGCATCGGGTGGATGAGGTTCCCCCGCATGGCAGAGAGGACGGCCGGGACGCCGCGCAGGTGGGCCAGAAGCGCCCGCGCTCTCACCTCCAGCGGCGCGTAATTGCGCAGGATGTAGTTGCCGACATCCAGCGTCTCCAGGTAGGGGATGGGGTCCCGCTCCAGCCGCCGCCAGTCCTCTATGGCCAAGGCCTCAAAGAGCGCCTCGTGACGGACCACCTGGTCATCCAGCCAGGCCTGGGGGTCCAGGTCCGCCGGGTCTATCTGCTCCAGGCCGTTCAGGAACCGGCGCAGGTCGGCCAGGCGGGTTTCCAGGCCCCGGCGGGAGAGGTCCGGCAGGCGGCCGTCGTACTCGTGGAATCCCAGCCAGACCGCGATGTGGGGGTAGGCGTCACAGTAGGCCCGCAGATAAGCGTCAGTTATGGTCCGCAGTTCTTGCGCAGCAGAGGGAGTCATAGGGTCCTCCTGAGGAGCAGGATGGTAGGGAGTTCGTGTCTTTATCCCCAATGGACTCTATTATAGCAGGTTGGCAGAGGAAGACAACCGGGGATCATCCCCCTAAAACAGACCACGACCTCCCCGGGGGAAGGGAGGCCGTGGCCTGCGAAAGGAGGGTAACCACTTGTCACGGAACAGGGGGCGGGGACCCGTTCCGCCTCATATTTTACCCTATAGGGGACGCAAGTCAATGGGAAGAAAGTACTATTGACCGATGATCCCGGCGTGCGGATGAGAGGGAGGGAGTTGCGTCCCCATCCATTGTCGGGTACAATACGGCGTAACGATTCAGCCTCACCCCACCCCCAGCGGCGCCTCGGGCGAGCCCCACGGGGCGAGGCCCCTCGGGCCGTGGCCCTCGGCGTGGCCCTTCGCCGCTACCCCCTCCCCTCTCCTGACCGCAGGTCAGGATAGGGGAGGGGGTGACGCCGCAGGCGGCGGGGGAGGGGTGAGGAAGCCCGAATAGTTACAATACGACTATCCTTTCAGGGGAGAGCAGGATGCCCGATTCTTCGCTACAGGTCCGCCAGCGCCATACCCGGCGCTTTGCCCATGCCGGGCATCTCCTCTTCCTGTTTGCCACCGCGCCCATCCTGGCCGCCTGCTTCCCGCTCTCCCCCTCTCCTGCGCCGACCTGTCCCCCCGCCGCTCCGGTGACCTGCACCCCTGCCCCTCCACTTCCCTGCAGCCCCGTTCCTTCCATCCCGCCGACGGTCGCTCCGACGCCTATGCCGCCGGAGCCGGCCGCGATTCAGGCGACAGTGGAGGCGGGGGCGTCCTTTGCCACCCGCGCGGGCATCCAGCCCCTCTGCATACGCCAGGAGAATACGGACGATGACCCCGGCCTGGAGTGGGTAGGACTTTATCTCTCTTCCGGCGAGCCCCCCCGTCTCCAGGGATTCGTCCTGGACGGCCCCAACCGGTACGACCTGATCCCTCCCGAGAGCGAGGAGGACCGGGGGCTGGGCGAATTTCCGACCTGCGAACTGGAGGTCCGCGACCTCAACGCCGACGGGCGGACGGAAATAGTCATCTGGGGACACACTCAGGCCGGCGCAACCCTCCTGCACATTTTTGTCTGGGACGGTGGACGGTACGCCCTGCTGGGTGGGTTTGAAGGGAAAGGCGGCATCCGCCTGGAGAATCGGGACGGGGACCTGGCAGACGAAGTGGTTGTCCGCTGGAAGCCCGAGGGCGAACTGGTATGGGAAGTCATCTACACCTGGGATGGCACCCGCTACGCCTGGACCTGGGACCGGTACGCCTGGTTCTACCTGGACCGCCCCCACGCCTATCCGGATGACACTCCTGTCCACGCGCTGGCTTCCTTTTACCTGGCGCTGAATGACCGGGACCTCCCGATGGCGTACCGGTTGCTCTCCCCGGCCACGCGATCCGCCCGGACGTACGAGGACTGGGCGTCCGGGTTTGCCACCACGCTGCGGGTGGAGGTGGGCGCGGTGCGGGTGACCGTGCAGGAGGGAGACCGGGCCACCGTCGCCGCACAGGTGCGGGCCCTGGACAATGTGGACGGTCGGGTGATCGCTACGGTCTATGCTGTTGAATGGCAGATGGTGCGCCTGGAGGAGGGCTGGCGACTGGACTGGGGAACGACGGAGCCCCTGGAGAGTTGGGAGGTCCGCTACTACCCGTAGCCATACCGTCGGGTTGCGCTCCGGTGAAAATGGGGGATAATAAGCGGCAAGTGCAGGGCCACCACAGGACAGGCCTATGGAAGTGGAACTCATCGCCATCACCCGCTACCTGAAAGGCGACGGAAGTCCGGAGGCGCTCCTGGAGCACGCCGGGCGGGTCTGCTACCGGAGCGAGGGCCGGGGCGACCCGGCAGCCTTTCTGCGGGCCCGCATCCGGGAGGGGCACGAGAGCCTCATTGAGCACGCTTCGGCGACCTTTGAGATTCGCGGTATCTCCCGCGCCTGCAGCCACCAACTGGTCCGTCACCGCATCGCCTCTTACTCCCAGGAGAGCCAGCGCTACGTCTCTATGGATGACCCGGAGTGGGTGCTTCCCCCGTCCATCGCCCAGGACGAAGCGGCCCAGGCCCTCTGGGAACAGTTCGCCAGCCAGGTGAAGGAGACGTACCGCGCGCTGCGGGCGCGGGGCATCCGCAAAGAAGACGCCCGCTTTGTCCTCCCCAACGCCACCGCGACCCGCATCGTCGTCACGATGAACTTTCGGGAACTGCTCCACGTCTTCCGGCTCCGTATCTCTCCGGAGGCCCAGTGGGAAATCCGGGAGGTCGCGGTGCGAATGCTGGAGGCCGTCTACCCTTACGCTCCGGCCGTTTTCGGCGACCTGCGGGACGACCTGCGTCGCCGCTATCCGGAATTCTTTGACCACTAACGGCTACCGGCTGACAACTACCGGCTACCGGCTACCAACTACCGGCTACCCCCTGCTCTTGAGGAGGTTTTATGCCCGAAGCATCGGTTCCGGCGGTGGAAATGCGCGGCATTGTCAAGCGTTTCCCCGGCGTCCTGGCCAACGACCACGTGAACCTGACGGTGCGCGCCGGGGAAATCCACGCCCTGCTGGGCGAGAACGGTGCCGGCAAGACCACCCTGATGAACATCCTCTACGGTATCTACTATCCCGACGAAGGGGAAATCTACGTCAAAGGCCAGCGCGTCCACATCCGCTCTCCCCGGGACGCCATCCGCCTGGGCATCGGGATGGTCCACCAGCAGTTCCGGCTGGTCCCGTCCCATACGGTGGCGGAGAACGTGGTGCTGGGACTGCCGGGCCGTTTCTTCTTCCCGGAACGGGCCGCCCGGGAGCGGCTGCAGGAGTTCGCCCGCCGGTACGGCCTGCACGTGGACCCCGACGCCCGCATCTGGCAACTCTCCGCCGGGGAACAGCAACGGGTGGAAATCATCAAAGCCCTCTACCGGGGGGCCGACATCCTCATCCTGGACGAGCCCACCTCCATGCTCACCCCCCGCGAGATAGAGGAATTGATGACCACCGTCCGGCGGATGGCCGACGAGGGGCACACTGTCATCTTCATCACCCACAAACTGGATGAGGTGTTCGCCGTCAGCGACCGGGTGACGGTGCTCCGGCAGGGGAAGGTCATCGCCACGCTGGAGAGCGCCCGTACCGACAAGCGGGAACTGGCGCGCCTGATGGTGGGGCGGGACGTCCTCTTCCGGCTGGAAAAGCGCCCGGTCGCCGTCGGCCCGACGGTGCTGGAGGTGCAGGACCTGCACGTCCGGAACGACCGGGGACTGCCCGCCGTGCGGGGGGTCTCCTTCTCCATCGCGGCGGGGGAGATTCTGGGGGTCGCGGGGGTGGCGGGAAACGGCCAGCGGGAACTGGTGGAGGCGCTGGCGGGCCTGCGGCCCGTGGAGAAAGGCCGGGTGCTCCTCAACGGCGAGGACGTCACCAACCGATCCCCCCGCGTCCTGGTCCAGCGCGGCGTCTGCTACGTGCCCGGCGAGCGGCTGGTGGGCACCGTCCCCAACCTCAGCGTGGCCGAAAACCTCATCCTGAAGACCTACGACCAGGCCCCCGTCTGCCGGGGCATCTTCCTGGATTCTCAGGCGATTGCTTCGCACGCCGACTCCCTGATTGAGCGGTACGCGGTGGCGACCCCCAGCCGGGAGACGCCCCTCAAATTGCTCTCCGGCGGCAACATTCAGCGGGCCATCCTGGCCCGGGAGACGTCCAGCAAGCCGAGCCTGCTCATCGCCGCCCACCCCACCAGCGGGCTGGACGTCGGCGCGACGGAGTACATCCGCCAGGTCCTACTGGGCCAGCGGGAGGAAGGCACCGCCGTCCTGCTGGTCTCGGAGGACCTGGAGGAGATTCTGCAACTGAGCGACCGCATCGCGGTGATGTACAACGGGGAGATGATGGGCATCCTGCCCGCCGAGCAGGCAGACCTGGAGACGGTCGGTATGATGATGGCAGGTGTCCATCGCGCTTCGTAGGGGTGGGCCCTGCGCCTGCCCCAGAAGGGCAACTGCAAGGGTTGCCCCAACACCGGTCTTTCGGAGGAGAGAATGAATTCTCTGCCCCGCATTCGTCTGGAAAAACGTCTGGATACGCCGCGCTGGCTGAGCGTGGCAACGCCCATTCTGTCGGTGGTGGCAGCCCTGCTGGTCATCGCCGTCATCTTTGGACTGCTGGGCGTTAACCCGCTGGTCGCCTACGGGCGCATCTTCACCGGCGCCTTCGGCAGTGCATATGGCCTCTCGGAGACGGTCACCAAGGCCATCCCGCTGATGCTGGCAGGGGTGGGGCTGGCGGTGGCCTTCCGCGCCCGCGTCTACAACATCGGCGCCGAGGGGCAATTGCTGATCGGCGCCATCTGCGCCACCGGGGTCGCCCTCTTCGTCCCCGGCATCCCGGACGGGCTCCGGCTCCCGACGATGTTCGTGGCGGGGGCCCTGGGCGGCGCCCTCTGGGCGCTGATCCCCGCCGTCCTCAAGGCCCGCCTGCGGATAGACGAGGTGCTCACCAGCCTGATGACCGTCTACATCGCCAGCGAACTGGTCAACTACCTGGTCTACGGGCCCTGGAAGGGGCCGGGCGAGTGGGGTTTCCCGTATACCGACAAGTTCCCCCTGGCGGCGCAAATCCCCCGCATCGGGATTACCCGCATCCACTACCCTACCCTCATCCTGGCCCTGCTGGCGGCGGTGCTGGCCTACATCCTGGTGCGGCGGACCCGCTGGGGATTTGAGATTCGGGTGACGGGGGAGAACCCGGAGGCGGCCCGCTACGCCGGGATGAACTATCTGCAGACAGCGATGCTGGTGATGGCGCTCAGCGGCGCCCTGGCCGGGATGGCCGGGGTCGGGGAGGTGGCGGGCATCCACTACCGGCTCCGCTATCCCCAGGGCATCTCCCCCGGCTACGGCTTCACCGCCATCATCGTCGCCTGGCTGGCCCGGTTGAACCCGCTGGGGGTTATTCTGACCTCGCTGCTCATCGGCGGGTTGCTGGTGGGCGGGGACGCCATCCAGTTGGCGATGGGGCTTCCCTCCGCCACCGTCTACCTCTTTAACGGGATGATCCTTCTCTTTGTGCTGGGCGGTGACCTGTTCACCCGCTATCGGGTGCGGCTGGAATTTCCGGGGCGGGCCGTCGTACCTCTGGCCCGGTCCGAGCGGGAGGAAGTCGCATGAGCATCTGGGCCTACATCTTCTCTGTGCTCCAGGCGGCCATCCCTGCCGGTACCCCGTTGGTGTACGGCACCCTGGGAGAAGTGACGGCGGAGCGGTCCGGCGTGGTCAACCTGGGTGTGGAGGGCATGATGATTATGGGCGCGGTGACGGCCTTCGGCGTCGCCCAGGCCACAGGGAACGCTTTTCTGGCGATTGCCGCCGCCGCGCTGGTGGGTGGACTGTTCGCCCTCATCCACGCCTTCGCCAGCATCACCCTGCGGGTCAACCAGGTCGTCTCCGGCCTGGCGCTGACCATGCTGGGGCAGGGCATCAGCGGGATGTTGGGCAAGCAGTTCATCGGCGTGCCGCCCCGCGTGCAACTGAAGCCCGTCCCCATCCCCGGCCTGAGCGACCTGCCGGTGCTGGGACCGTTGCTCTTTCAGCACGACCTGCTGGTCTACATCGGTCTGTTGATGGTACCCGTTCTCTGGTTCCTCTTCTACCGGACCCGCTGGGGGATCAACCTGCGGTCGGTGGGCGAAAGCCCCGCCACGGCCGACGCGATGGGGGTCAACGTCTTCCAGGTCCGCTACCTGGCCGTCTTTTTCGGTGGACTGATGGCGGGGATCGGCGGGGCCTACCTCTCCATCGTCTACGCTCCCGCCTGGATTGAGGGGATGACGGCGGGCATTGGCTGGATCGTCATCGCCCTGACCATCTTCGCCATGTGGGACCCGGTGCGGGGGCTTTTGGGAGCCTACCTCTTCGGCAGCGTGCGGGTGCTCCAGTACCGGCTCCAGGCGCTGGGCATCTCCCCGCCGCTCCTGAACATGCTCCCCTTCATCCTCACCATCCTGGTCCTGATGCTCAGCGCCGGAGAGGCGATGCGCAAGCGGTTGGGGGCTCCGGCGGCGCTGATGCAGCCGTACACCCGCGAGGAGCGGTAACATGTACATCCTGGTGGTGGACCTGGGAGGGACCCAGATTCGTGCCGCCCGCTACACTCCCGAGGGCCAGATGGAGGAGCGGGTGGCCATTCCCACGCTGGCCGCCCAGGGCCCGGAGGTCGTCCTGGACCGCATCCGGCAGGCCATCCGGATGGTCTGGCCGAAGGAGGGGCCGGTGACCGCCCTGGCCCTCTCCGCCCCGGGCCCGGTAGACGCCCATCGCGGCGTTGTCCGTTTTACCCCTAACATACCGGGCTGGAAAGACGTCCCTCTGCGGGACCTGATGGCGGAGGCCTTCGGCGTCCCTACCTTCGTCGCCAACGATGCCAATCTGGCCGCTCTGGGCGAGTTCCGCTTCGGCGCCGGGCAGGGGGTACAGGACCTGATTTATCTGACGATCAGCACCGGCATCGGCGGCGGAATTATCATTGATGGTCGCCTCTATGAGGGAGGGCAGGGCCTGGGCGGCGAGGTCGGCCACATGGTGGTGGAGCCGAATGGCCCCCTCTGCGGCTGCGGAGGGTACGGGTGCCTGGAGGCCGTGGCCTCCGGCACCGCCATCGCCCGCGAGGCCCGGGCCGCACTGGAACGGGGGGCATCCTCCCTGCTGACCGGCATGGTGAGCAGTCCGGAAGCGGTCACCGCCAGGGACGTCGCCGAAGCGGCGGCGCGGGGAGACGACCTCTCCCGCCGCATCTTCGCCCGTGCGGGCACCTACATCGGCCTGGCGCTGGTCAGTTTGATGTACCTCTTCAACCCTGCCCTCTTCATCATCGGCGGGTCGGTGGCCAATGCGGGGGACCTCCTCTTTGACCCCATCCGACAGACCATGAAGGAACGGTCCCAGCGCGTCTACTGGGAGAATACCCCTGTTGTCCCGGCGGCCCTGGGGGACGACGTGGTCCTGCTGGGCGCGCTCGCGCTGGCACTGGAGCGGGTATAGGGGCGCGAAAGACGCGAAAGGCGCGAAAGACGCAACCTTTCGTGTCCGTAACTACCTACCCGCTGTCATTGCGAGGCGGCGTCAGCTGCCGAAGCAATCCCCCCTGACACTCTGAAGATTGCTTCGCCGCCGGAGCCTGCCACGAGCGAGGCGCGGCAGGCGGCTCGCAATGACACCCACTGCAGGGGGGCCTCCTGTGAAGGTAGGTGGTTACTCGTGCCCTTCGTGGTTTGATGACTCGGTCATGGGATTTCTGCTCCGCGCGCTGGACCGGCTCACCGAAGGCCCCCGTCGCCGGAAGTACGAGGCGCTGGCCCGCCAGATCGGGCGGCCGGAGGTCTCGCCGGACGGCCGACGGGGGTTCATTGTCATCCAGATAGACGGCCTCTCCCACGACCACCTGCTGGAGGCCATGGACCGGGGTTATCTCCCGTACCTCCGGCGGCTGGTTCGGGAGGAGGGCTGGTACCTCGCCCCCTGGTACTGCGGACTGCCCAGTACCACTCCCGCCGTCCAGGCGGCCATCCTCTTCGGCAACCGGGAGGACATCCCCGGCTTCCGCTGGTACGACAAACGGGAACGGGTGGCCTTCGTCGCCAAGCGGCCCGCCCAGGTCCAGGCCCTCCAGGAACGGCTGAAGGCCGGACGGGTCGGCATTCTGGTGGGAGGCTCCAGTTACGTGAATATGTTTGACGGGGATGCCGACCTGGCCCTCTTCACCCTCTCTTCCATTCATCCCCGCCTCTTCCTGGAATCGGTGCGCGGCATCGGACTCCTGCTCATCTTCCTGCTCAGCCCGCTGCGGGTCCTGCGCGTCCTCTGGTTGACGGTCACCGGCTACCTGCGGACGCTCATCTGGCGGCTGGAAGCAACCCTCCGCCGTCGTCCGGCCCGTTCCTCGGGTTTTCTCTCTCCCCTTCTGGCCGCGGCCGTCAACGCTCTCTTCACCGAAGTCCAGACCTTCGGCGTCATCCTGGATATTTACCGGGGCGTCCCGTCCATTTACGCCAACTACAATGCCTACGACGAGGTCGCCCACTGGTTCGGTCCGGATGACCCCGCCGCCTTCGGAATCCTGCGGGATACAGACCGGCGCATCCGGCAGATTGACCGCGCCCGTCGGCGGGTTGCTCGCGCGGTCCGCTCGCCGGGCCGCCGCTACGACCTCTTCGTCCTCTCGGACCACGGCAACGCCCCTTCCGTTCCCTTCGCCTGGCGGGTCGGGCAGACGCTGGGGGAGTTCGTGGCCGCCCAGTTGGGGGACGTCTCGCTGGACGAGGTCTTCAGCCGGCCGGGATACGCGGAGGCGAAGGCCCGCTACCTGATGGGGGAGATGGAGGGCATAGAGGAACGGCTGCCACCCGCCGTCGGCCGGGTGGTGCGGGCCCTGCGCCGTTCCCTGGGCCGCCGCATCCCGCCCGACCGGGAGGCGGAAGAGTATGACCTGGAGCGCCGGGAGGACGTCGTCGTCCGGGTTTCGGGGCCGCTGGCCCACATCTACTTCAACGTCGTCTCCCGGCCGATGGACCTGATAGAAGTGGCCCTGCTGTACCCGCATCTCCTGGACCGGCTGATGGAGATGGACCTGATCGGCTGGATTGTGGGGCGGGCCGGAGGGCAGGTGGTGGTGCTGGGACGGGAGGGCGGTCGGGCCGTGATCGGTGAGGGGCGGGTGGAAGTGACCCCACCCGACCCGCTCTCGCCGTACGGCGACCGGGACCGGGTCGCCCGGGAGGTTTATCGTCTGGCGACCAGTCCGCACGCGGGGGACCTGATTCTGATGGGCGGGCTTCTCCCGGATGGACGGGTGGTGACCTTTGAGGAGCAGGTCGCCACTCACGGCGGTCTGGGGGGCGGGCAGGAGTGGCCGTTTCTGCTCTGCGATGCGGAGCGGCCGGCGGCGGTTGCCTCACCGGCGGCCTTCTATGACTTCTTCCTGGAGCGGTATTTCCGCACCGCGACTGCGCCTCAACCCTGAACAGAGACAGATGAGGGGATGGGGGATGGGGTGAGGGGATTTCGGGCGGGGCGGCTTTGCCGCCCCGCCCGAAACCCCTGATTATTCTTTCACCAGTTTACCGTCGGGGAAGAGAGGGGCCGTCATTGCCCTTTCGCCCCGTGAAGCAGAAAGCGGAAGGTTGCCGGAATCCGTCGCGGCAACCGTCATCCTTATCCGAAGACCTGCACCCGACTGAAAAAGACTTTGGTACGGGCGACGTCTGTGGGCTCTCCCACAATCTCAACCGTGCCGACCAGCGGGAGGTCGCGAGAGGAATGACCGACCATAACGTCCGCGGTACCCGGCCAGACCATATAGCGCCCCGAATCATCGTGCAGGCCCAGTTGATGGGTGTGCAGGGTGAAGACAACCGTCTTTCGCTCTCCCGGCTGAAGGCGCACTCGCTGGAATCCCTTCAATTCTTTGATGGGGCGCGGGCCAGGCACATCCCGATGGTGCACATATAATTGCACCACCTCGTCGCCGGCTCGGGGGCCCGTGTTCACCACGTCCACGCTGACGGTGACCTCGCCGCCCACCGCTACCCGCTCCGGGGCAATATGCAGATTCTCCAGTGCGAACGTGGTGTAACTCAGACCATACCCGAAGGGGAACAGGGGCTCGCCTTTAAAGTACCGGTAGGTCCGGCCTTCCATCCGATAATCCTCAAAGGACGGCAGGTCCTCCACTGAGCGGTAGAAGGTAACGGGTAACCGCCCACCGGGGTTGTAATCGCCAAACAGGACATCGGCAATAGCCTCGCCGCCCATCTCCCCGGGATACCAGGCCTCCAGGATGGCAGGAATGTGTTCGGCCGCCCAGTTCACCGCCAGCGCGCTCCCGCTCAGCAACACCAGTACCACCGGCTTCCCCAGCGCATGGAGTTGCCGGAGCAGTTTTTCCTGCGGCCTCGGCAGGCCGATATCCGTCCGGTCGCCGCCGACGAAGCCATCCACATCCACCGGCATCTCTTCTCCCTCCAGCGCGGGGGAAAGCCCCATCACGGCGATGATCACATCCGCCTTCTGAGCGATCTCCAGCGCCCGGGCGGTGTAGTCCACACCCGGTGGCGACCAGAGCAGTTGGACCTGCGGGTCCAGCCCTTCGCTGACGTACTCCAAACAGAGTGAGTAGAACCGCCCCGCCTCCAGGTCAACTTCCCTGGTATCCAGAATAGGAAGATGAATTCCCTTATAGGACGAAATCCGCTGACCATCCAGATACAGCCGGTACGCGCTGAAACCGTTAACCCCGATTCTGTAGGTTCCACTCACGGGCGGGACCAGATACCCTGTCCACCGCACCGAGAACTGGTCTCCCCACCGTCCGGTCAGCGGGGTTGTGCCCGCCCAGATGAAATCCACCTGGCGGTCCACCCGACGCAACACGGGCTCCCCTGAGAAATCCGCATTGTTGTAGTACTCTGCCGTCAGACCTCTTTCCTGTGTGTTTCCCTCGGCCGGATACAGACAGTTGGAGGGGATGACCTCCATAGGAGCGATGCCGTCCACGATCTCGCACCCCGGGGCGTAGTACAGTCGGGTTGTGGGGGCAACCTTCCGCCGGATGCCCTCCAGCGGTGTCACGGCCTTCGCCGGCGTGCCGTTATAATTCCCCAGCAACACCCGCAGGTCATCGGCATTGGGGCCAATGACGGCAATGGCCCCGATGTCCCTGGGCAAGGGTAGAAGATTTCCCTCGTTCCTGAGCAGGACGATGGACTCCCGCGCTGCCTGAAGTGCCAGTTCGCGGTGTTGGGGAGAAGAGACGACCTCGTAGGGGATACGGGTATAGGGAACCTGATCAGGGGGATCAAACATTCCCAATCGGAAACGGGCTGTGAACAGCCGTCGGAGTGCCTGGTCAATAGATTCTTCGGAGATCAGCCCTTTCTTCACCGCATCCAGAAGGGCGTAGTAGATACCCCCGCACTCCAGGTCACATCCGGCCTTCACCGCCAGGGCCGCGGCCTCCTCCGGCGTCGCCACCACCTGGTGCTGGGCATAGATGTCGTGGATGGCCCCGCAGTCGGATACCACGTACCCGTCAAAACCCCATTCCTGGCGGAGAATCCGTTCCAGAAGCGTCGGGCTGGCACAACATGGCTCGCCGTTCACGCGGTTGTAGGCCCCCATCACCGAGCCGGCCTTCGCTTCCTTGACACATGCCTCAAAGGCAAACAGGTAGGTCTCCCTCAGGTCTCGCTCGCCCACGCGGGCGTCAAACTGGTGCCGTTTGGGCTCCGGGCCACTGTGGACGGCGAAATGTTTAGGGGTGGCGACCAGTTTGAGATAGCGCGGGTCGTCCCCCTGAAGTCCCTTCACAAAGGCCACTCCCATTCGGGCGGTCAGGTAAGGGTCTTCCCCATACGTTTCCTGACCCCGACCCCAGCGGGGATCGCGGAAGATGTTGATGGTGGGAGACCAGAAAGTCAGACCCGTATAGATGTCCCGGATTCCCTGCCGGACTGCCTGGTGATGTTTGGCCCGCGCCTCGTCGGAGATGGCCGTCGCGACCCGCAGGAGCAGGTCCGGGTCCCAGGTAGCCGCCAGGCCAATAGACTGGGGGAAGACGGTCGCCAGACCTGCCCGGGCCACCCCGTGGAGGCATTCGTTCCACCAGTTATAGCGGGGAATCCCCAGCCGCTCTATGGCAGCGGCATCAAAAATCATCTGGGAGACTTTTTCTTCCAGGGTCATCCGGGAGATGAGTTCATCCACCCGTTCTTCCAGGGACGACAGTTCTTGGGGCACGATATAGACCTCCCGTTAGAGTGGAGTGTACTTGTGGCATCGGACCTGTACGCCGTCCACCTCTACATAGCCGGGCACCCTGTTCTTACAGACTTCCATCACCTCCGGGCATCTCCCGGCAAATTTACAGCCTGTCCGCAGATATTCCTGATATTCCGTTTCGGTCAGCGCAATCCGTCTGTCCCATCGTTTGCTGGGGTCGGCTTCGGGAATGGACTCGCGCAACAACCGGGTGTACGGGTGGAGGGGTTCTATCAGCACCTTCTCCACAGGGCCCATCTCTACAATGTTTCCCCGGAACATAATCGCAATCCGGTCACCCACGTAGTAAGCCGTTGCCAGGTCGTGCGTGATGTACAGCACGCTCACGCCCATCTCTTCCCTGAGTTTTTTGAAGAGGTTCACCACCGACATTCTCAGAGAGGCATCCACCATAGATACCGGTTCGTCCGCGACCAGGAGTTTCGGGTCTGTCAGCAGAGCCCGGGCGATGGAAATCCGCTGCAATTGTCCGCCCGAGAATTCGCTGGGGTACTTGCCGGAGAATTCCTCATAAGAAAGACCCACCGCCCGCAACTTTTCATCTATCCGTCGGACCGCCTCTTCCCTTGTGCGCGCCAGCCGATAATTCTGGATCGTCTCAAAGAAATACCGCTCCACCGTCCTCAACGGGTTGAACGTCCCAAAGGGGTCCTGAAAAATTGCCTGTACACCCTCCGTAAACCAGACCTTCTCGTTTTTCGCGCCCCTCTTGCCGCCGTAGATAACCGCTCCAGAGGTCGGCTCCTCAAAGCCCAGAATGATTCTGGCGATGGTGGTCTTTCCGCATCCGCTCTCGCCCGCCAGCGTGAAAATTTCCGCCGGGCGGATATGGAAGGAGACATCATCCACCGCCCGAATCCGGATTCGGGAGAGCAGACTTCCTAAGGTAAAGACCTTGGTCAGATTTTCCACTTCCAGGAGTTTTTCCATCCTTACCTTTCTCCCATCAGCCAACAGGCAACCTTGTGATGAGCAACCGGCTCAAAGAAGCCCGGCATCTGCTCCCTGCAAATCGGGAGGGTATAGGGGCATCTGGGGTGAAAGGAACAACCACCTGGAGGGTCAATCAGCGAAGGGGGGCTTCCCGGTACGCTTTCCCGCGTTCCTTTATCCCCGAACCGCGGCAAAGAGTTAATCAGGTATCGGGTGTACGGGTGGAGCGGGTTTCCGAAGATTTCTTCCACGCTGGCTTCCTCTACAATCTTCCCGGCATACATAATGCCGACCCGGTCGGCAACGTTCGCCTGGACACCCATATCGTGGGTCACCAGAATAATTGTATTGC
Source organism: Thermoflexales bacterium (assembly GCA_037445395.1). Taxonomy (GTDB): domain Bacteria; phylum Chloroflexota; class Anaerolineae; order B4-G1; family DUEL01; genus SpSt-77. Next base: position 5,441 of record JBBIKR010000025.1, on the reverse strand, counting down.
CCAGATTCTCCTGGATGCTCTTCAGGAGCTGGATCACTCCCCGCTGAACCACGACATCCAGCGCGGTGGTGGGTTCGTCGGCGATCATGATGCGGGGTTTCAGGAGCGCAGCCAGGGCAATGGTCACGCGCTGCCGCATCCCGCCGGATAACTGGTGGGGATATGCTTCCAGAACCGTCGGGGGAAGACCCAGCGCGGCGATGTGCCCCTTTGCAATTTCAAAGATTTCACCCCGCGTTTTGCCCCCCACGTGGCTCTCCAGGAAATCCCGGTAGGTCTCCTTGACCTTGATCACCGGGTTCAGCACGCTCATAGAGCCCTGGGGAACGTAGGAGATGTATTCCCACCGCAGTTTCTTTACATCATCCGGACGGAGGGAGAAAATATCTACATCCTTTCCCTCTACCCGGTAATAAACTTTGCCTCCCATCAGACGCAGCGGCGGGTCCATCGCGCCGTAGAGCGCCTTCAACAGCGTGGACTTTCCGCACCCGCTTTCGCCCGCGATGCCATACACCTCGTTTTCCCGAATCTCCAGGTTCACCCCGTCAACGGCTTTGACCACCCTGCGGGTGCCGAATATGTCCAGCACGTAGAAAGCCTGAAGTTGCTCCGCGCGGAGAATCGTGCCGTTCATCGCTTCCTCACTGTGCGCCGACCCGCTGGAGCCGCGTCCTGGGGTCCAGATACTCGCTGACACTCACCGATAGCCAGTACAGGGCCACGAAGAGCAAGATGGCCAGGACGACCGGCGTCAGAAGCCACCACCAGTACCCCAGAAACATGGCCTGATAACTGATCGCCCATTGGAGCATTGTCCCCAGCGTCGGGATGTCCATGTTCACCAGGCCGAGGATGGCAAGGGTTATCTCCATCCCGATGGCCCAGGACATGTTGTTGATCAGGGTGGAGAACACCAGGGGGGTCGCGAAAGGCATATACTCTTTCAAGACCAGGCGCAGAGTGCCCGTTCCGGAGAGGACCGCCGTCTGGGTGAACTCCCGCTCGCGCAGGCTCAGGATTTGGGAACGGATCAGGCGGGCATCCCAGGCCCACCCGAAGATGGCCAGCAGAAATCCCAGCGTCACGAGATTCATCATCTGCCGGACCAGCATCGCCAGCATCACGATGATCAAAAAGAGGGGGATCACCAAGAAACTGTCGCTCAAAAACATCAGGATTCGGTCGGTAAGCCCTCCTCTGTAGCCCGCGACCATTCCCACGATGACCGCGATCACCCGGGAGACCACCCCCGCGATGACCGAGATGATGAGCGAGTTACGCACCGCGAAGGTGGCCTGCCAGAATATGTCCTGCCCTTTGGAACTGGTCCCCAGCAGATACTTCCAGGACGGCTTCAAATCTCTGGGGACAACCCCCCATAAGGTGGGATCATAAGGCGAGAAAACGGTGAGGAGCGCCAGGAAAAGGAGCAGGCAGAGAACGCAGAAACTCAGCACAAACCGGTAGTCCTTGAAGAGGTCCCTGAGTACTTTCACGGCATCTGTGCTCCTTAGCGGTATCTCACCCGGGGGTCAAAGAGGGGATACAGCAGGTCAAGGGCCAGAATGGCTGTGGTGATGGCGACGATGGAGAGAATTGTGATTCCCATAATCAGGTTATAGTCCCCGGTAATGACAGCATTATACAGCAGGGTGCCCAGACCCGGATAGGAGAAGACGATTTCCGTGATGAGAGCACCGCTGAAAATTTGCCCGAGCGCCAGCCCCAGCGCCGTAATCTGCGGGAGCATGGCGTTCCGGATCACATACTTGGAGACGATGATGCTTTCTTTGACGCCGCCCAGTTTGGCATACTGGACGAAACTTTCGGCGTTGACGTTCTGCACCATCAGTTTCATCGTCTGGAACCACAGGGTTCCGCCGAGGATGGTCAGGGAGAGCGCTGGCAGGAAGGCGTGCCGGAGCACACTCTTGATATACGGCCAGGTAAACTCGGGCCTTCTCCCAATCTCTGCCCCGCCACCGATGGGGAACAGGCGAATCACATAACTCAACAGAAGGAGCAGGGTAAAAGAAAAAATGTAATATGGCAATGGCCGAATAACCATCGCAACGACTTCCAGGGTCTGTGCCCAGCGTTTTCGGGAGAAATAGCCGGCCAGTCCACCGACGATGTTGCCTCCCACCCAACTGATCAGGGTGGTCGTCAGCAACAGGCCCACCGTCCACGGCAGTGCCCTCCCGACCAGCACACTGACCGGCGTCGGGAACTGGAAAAAGGAAACCCCGAAGTCCCCACGGAACAGCCGTTTCCACAGCGAGATATACTGGTCAAATGTAGAGCCCTCCAGCCCATATAACTCCGTCAGGTCCTGGATTAACTGGTCCACCGTCGCGGGGTCCAGATAGGCGCCCTGCGACCGGATCTGGGCAATCGTCTGAGCAACCGGGTCAGTGGGGGTCAGGCGAGGGATGAGAAACACCGCAGTGACCCCGAGGAAAATCACCAGCACGTACTGAATCAACCGGGGAATCAAATACCGTCTGATGAAAGCCATTCCTCTCCTCTGCGTACTCTGTCCTGAAGGTGCCCTTGGGCGGGCCAGGATGCCCGCCCAAGGGACTTCGGCCAGAACCGGGGATTAATTCCCCGTCGGCTGCAGGAACGGGGTCATGTACTTGAAGGGGCCCCAGTGGGTGTAGGGCTGGGTGTAGGGGTTCTCCGCTCCCGGCCAGTTGGTCCAGTAGTACTCATCCCAGGAGACGAAGCCGATGTAGCCGAAGGTCGGGATGCCCGGCATGTTCTGGACCAGGATCTTCAACCCCTCGGTGCCGACGGCGACGACCTTTTCCGTATCGGTGGGGTCGGTCTCCCGCAGGCGCTTGAGCACGTCATCCATCTCCGGAGAGGACCAGCGGGAAGTGTGGCCCTGGGTCAGTTCGCCGACCGGCTTGACGTAGGCCGAGTTGAAGACGTCCAGCACCCGGTAGAGGTCCGCGCCGGCACCCCACGGCTCAAACGCCGGCCAGTTGCCCGAGACGTCGTACTCGCCGTACTGGGTCAGCGACGAGACGTTGTCCGAGGGGACATGCACGGCGTCAATGCCGAACTTCTTCCACTGCTGGACGGCCGCCGCCGCGTTCTTGTACTCCAGGTGGGACATGTCGGAGCGGCTGATGACCTCAATCCGCCAGGGCGTGCCGTCCGGCAGCCGCCACTTGCCGTCCGCATCCCGGGAGAAGCCGTTCTTGATGAGCAGTTTCTCGGCGACTTCGGGAGCGTACTTGTACCAGCCGAACCCGAAGGCCTGGGCGATGAACGCCGGGTCATCGGGGACGACGTAACCCCGCGACTTCGCGTACTCCGCCAGGCGGGCAGGGGCCTCGGGGTCGTACGGCTTGAAGGTCTCGCCGTTGCCCAGGTCCAGCGTGAACTCCTTCAGCCAGTCCTGCATCGGCTTGATGTAGTAATCGGGGTAGGGGCCGAGGGAGGGGACGTGGACCGGGCTCATCGTCGCCGTACCGTCCACGGCCTGGGCCTCGTACTCCACGATGTCAATGGCCAGGAGCAGTGCCCAGCGCACCTCGGGGTTGTCGTACGGGGCTTTGGCCGTGTTGAAGGTGAGGCCCGTGATGCAGGGGTCATTGTTCACGACCCAGGGGAAGGTCGGCTGGTAGGCGCGGTTCGTCTTGCCCTGGGCCAGAGCCGCCTTGAGGCCCTCCGCCGAGAGGTCCACGGCATCCAGCTGGTGCGTCAACTGGGCCAGAATCTTGGCACCCTCGTTGGCGAAGGCCTGGAAGACGATGTACTTGGGCTTCGGTTCGCCAAAGAGGATGCCCGTCGGGCTCTTATCCCAGTCCTCCCGCCTCTCCCAGACCGTCCAGTAGCCCGCCGGGTCGTAACTGTGCAGTTTGTAGGGCCCGGTTCCCACCGGCGGGTTGAACTGGAACTTCACCGGGTCGTCCACCTTCTCAAAGATATGCTTGGGCATGATCCAGGTGCTGCCCCAGCGGTCCAGGAAGGTGGTGTGGAAACGGGAGTTGGGCTCCTTCAGTTTGAACACGACCGTGTAGTCATCGGGGGCCGAGACGCTCTCCACGTTCTGCACAAAGAACGAGTGGGCGTTGAAGCCTTCGTACTTCATGAGCGTCTCCACCGTGAAGACCACGTCCGCGGCCGTGAACGGCTCGCCGTCGCTCCACGTGACCCCCTTGCGGAGGGGGATGGTCACCTGGGTGAAGTCCTCGTTGTAGACCGGGTCACCGTCGGCCAGACCGTTGATGATCTTGCCGGTGGCGAAGTCAACGGACCACAGCGGCTCGTTCATCAACTGCTGCATCCCCCGGTCCCGCCACTTCCAGCCCACCCACTCGTTGAAGTCGTCCGGGCTCCCAACCCGCCCGGTCAGTTGGGCCGCAATCAGCGTCTCACTGCGGGGCAGGATGCCCAGGACGTCCGGGGCCTTCTCCTTTGTGACAGGGACCGGCGTGGCGGTCACAACAATGGGGGTTCCCTGAACGATGCGCGTGACCTCTACAGGGGTCATCGTGGGCGTGGGCCCGCAGGCAACCAGAAGGCTCATGGCTGCCAGCAGGCTTGTGATGAGGAGAATGGACTTGCTACGCATGGTTTCTTCCCTCCTTCACTTGCTTTGAGAGGACAATCTGGTATACTATGACACTATGTGGGGATTCGGTTCCCCACATGCTGGGGTGCAGGTCTTCACTCTCCGGGTGCACGGACGAAGACCTGCACTTTTTGCTTTTTCCGAATTGGACGCTCCCTTCATCACCTCCTTTCTTGAGATGGGGTGGAACGGCACCGTATTGTCAGAGCAGTAACGTTACCGGAAACGATACCGAATCCCTTTAAAAGGAAGCCCTTCTGTCTTCCGAAGAGACTTTAGGGCCTGGGTGTCCGTTTTCAGCCTTCGCCCTGATCCGGAGAGCGTTTACGGAAGAGCCCGGCAGGAGTCTCGGATGATGAGTTGAGTGGGAATCTCGCAGAGCAGGCCGTTCGGGGATTCACCCCGGATCAGGCCGACAAGGATTTGGGTTGCCATGTACCCCATTTTGTCAATGGATTGATCCACCGTGGTCAGCGCCGGACTGAAATAAGCGGCCTCGGGGATGTTGTCAAAACCGACAACGGAGAGGTCCCTGGGCACTTCCAGCCCCATCTGACGGGCCGCCTGGATCACGCCGATGGCCGTCTGGTCGTTCGCCGCAAAAATGGCAGTGGGAGGATTGGGCAAGCGGAGTAGCCTCTGGGCACCGATGAAGCCCGCCTCTTTGGTGAAGTCTCCGCCCTGGATCAATTCCGGGTCCAGCGGGATACCCGCCTTTTGCAGGCCATCCTGGTATCCCTGCAGGCGCTGGACAGCGCTCTTTAACTCGGGACGACCTCCGATAAAGCCAATCCGACGGTGACCCAGCCCAATCAGGTATTCCATCACTGCCAGCGCCCCGGCATAATTG
>JBBIKR010000024.1:39112-40883 GCA_037445395.1 Thermoflexales bacterium | reverse complement strand
ATACCGCATATCATACCATGAAGTCGTTCCTATGGCAATACGAAAATCAATAATGCCCTGTCGGGCATTGGAGGCTTTCAGACCTCCAAAACTCTGCGGGAATCTCGCCCCCTCTAAACCCCATTCATCCACTTTTGCGCTCATATTATACACTCAATTGCCGATTTTGTCAACCCCTGCATGGGGAAAATGTTCCACTTTCCGGTTTTCTGCGAACACCCCCCTCCGGAGGCCCCAAAATTGGGCCCGCCGGAAGGGGGGTGTTCGCAACGAGGCCCGCCCCCCACCGGACGGGAGAAACCCGGCCCGGCCGGGCTACGCGATGTAGACCTCCGGCACCTCCACCGGCGGCGGGGCCTGCCCCAGCGTCCGCACCTCCCCGGCGCAGACCGGACAGAGCCGGTACATCCGCAGCCGGTCCTCCTCCTTCCGGATCAGCCGGGCCAGCCCCGTCCACATCTTCTCCGCCTGGGACGCCGTCAGCATGCACTCCCAGACGCTGTACTGGACCCGTTCCCCGTACCCGTTGAGGAAACGGGCCACCCGATTGCGCCGCCGGTCGTCGGGAATGTCGTAGGCCACCACGTACCGGCGCCGCTCCTCCATCCGCTTCTTCTCTCCGGTCATCCTCACCTCACCGGACCTGGAACGGGCGGAACGGTTCGCCGCCGAGGAGGGCGTGGGCCAGTTGCCGGGCCTCCACCTCCAGGGCCCGCCGGTAGGTCATCCGCTCCCCCATCGTCGGGTGGGTCAACTCCAGGTTCAGCCGCCCCTCCCACTCCCGGATGAAGCGGGCCCGCCCCTCCTCCTCCAGCCGTACCGGATACGGCCCCTCCGGGTCCTCCACGAAGTGCTCCGGCAGGAGAATCCGGTTGTTCAGGCAACGGAGGACCAAACTATCCACCAGGACCGGCCGGAACGGCTCTATCAGGTCCAGCGCCAGACTGGGGCGGTTGTACGCCTCCTGGTGCAGGAACCCCAGGTACGGGTCCAGCCCCACCGTCCACACCGCCGATTCCATCTGGTGGGTCAGCAGGGTGTAGCCCAAACTGAGCAGGGCGTTGACGGGGTCGGGCGGGGGGCGTCGGGCCCGTTTCTCAAAGCGCCAGCCGGGGACGGTGATCAGGTGGCGGAAGACGGAGAAGTAGACGGCCGTCCCTCGCCCCTCCACGCCGTTGAGAGCATTGAGGGTGCGGGTCCGCTCCACCTGAGCGATCAGGTCGGTCAGGCGGTCGGCGGCGGCGGAGAGGGCCGCTTCCTGCTCCGGGGCGTCGGTGCGGCGAGCGTAGCGGCGCAGAAGGGTGCGCATATTGTGGAGTTTGGCCCCCACGATCGCCCGGGCCACGTTCAGGGCCCCGTCGGCGTCGCTGACCCGGGCGTACTGGCGGAGACGGAGGAGGCCGTTTCCCCGCTCCGGCCCCACCAGCCGCCCCTTGTACCGTCCCTCCAGGGTCAGAAAGACGACGTCTATCCCGGCCCCCAGCAGGTAGGTGAGGGCCGGCGGGGTGAGGGAGACGTTCCCCAGAAGGACGACCTCGGAGACGTGGGCCGCCGGGACGGCGGTCAGGGTCTGGTCTTCTTTCTCCACGACCAGACGGCGGTCCCGGTAACAGAGCCGGGCTCCCTGGGTATGGACGTACAGCGGTGGCATAGCGCCTCCGGTTTTCGGTTGTTAAGGTGCGGCAGGGGGAAGGATGCAGGATGCAAGAGGCAAGAGGTTCCCTGATTTCTGCTTCTTGCTTCTTGCTTCCTGCTTCTTGCTTCCTGCTTC
>JBBIKR010000024.1:22666-39012 GCA_037445395.1 Thermoflexales bacterium | reverse complement strand
GGTTCCCTGATTTCTGCTTCTTGCTTCTTGCTTCCTGCTTCTTGCTTCCTGCTTCCGGCTCTTCTACCCCCTCCTGCGCTCTCTGGCCGCCTCCCGCTGGCCCTGGAGGTCCAGGATTTCAGCCACCTCGTAGCGGGGCGGGACCCCGGGGACGGGTTTCAAACGGACGCACGGGGGGAAGTATCCCATGCGGCCGTGGAGTTCGGCGATCAGCAGGACGGCGGCAAAATTCAGGGCGGGCGGGACGACCAGCAGAGGGAGGGTCTGCCACTCCGCCGGTCCCAGGCCGGCCCGCTCCACCAGTTCCACAATCTGGGGGCCGAACGGCGCCTCCGTGTCCAGTTGGGTGGGAATTTCCACCACTCGCTCCACGGTCCGGCCCGTCAGCGCTTCCAGTTGCCGGACCTGCTCCGGGGTCAGGGGGTGGGAGAAGTTGAGGACGATCACGATTGCTCCTCCATCAGTCCCCAATGCCGGGCCAGGGCCTCCAGTGCGGGGAGAATCTCTTCCCGGGTCTTACGGCGCAATGTGGCGGCACTCATCGGGCTCGGGTTCATCCCGGCATGGTCCAGGTCGTTGCGGACGGCGGTGAGCCGGTTCCACAGGTCCGCAAGGTTCTGAGCCTCGGGCCAGCCCTGGAGCGTCCGGCCCACTTCGTTCAGGTCGTCGGGGAAGGACCGGCCCTGGGCGACCCGGCAGAGGCCGGAGAGCCCCCGCTCTATTTGCTCCCGGTCCTCCGTCTTCAGCACGAAACGTTCCTGCAACCGCCGGCCGACGGCGGTCACCACCCACTCCCGGGCCAGGGTGACGGCCTGGATGATCTGGCCGTGGTCGGCGTACCAGCGGATGAGGGCGAACTGGTGCTTCAGGCTGGCGACGACCTCCCCGGTGGGGTCCGGCAGGCTGTATTTTCCGTACTCCGCCTGGATGCGGTCGGCCATGACCGTGAAAGGACGGGCCCACTGGGCCATGTCGCTGGCGGCTTTTTTCAACTGATTCTCCATCCGGCCTGCATCCTTCATCACTTCCAGCGGACGGCAGAGCATAACGGCCAGGGAGAAGGACTCCAGGGCCTCTCCGGCGTGTTTGAGGGCGCCGGACGGTCGGGCCTCTCCTTCCCGGTGCAGGAGGCGGGCCAGGTACTGGGCGTCCCCGGTGTGGATGAACTGGTTGGTGGCCGCCAGCCAGTCCAGCAGGGAGACGAAGGGGGTGAGGTCAAAGACGGGCCGGGGGCCGGGGTCGTCTTTGGGCCGGGCCTCATAGGCGCCGTAGACGACGGCCCGGATGCGGGCGCGGCGGGCCGCCCGCAGGTACGCCGCGGCCAGGAAGGTCAGGAACGGGATGGAGCGGAAGGAGTGAGTGATGTCAAAGACCACCTCCTCCTCTTCCGCCACGGTCTCGGTGAGGGCGGAGAAGATGTCCCAGAGTTCCGTCTCCGAACGCCCCTCCGGGATGGGGACGACGGTCAGACGGTTAGGCGAGACCCGCTCCTTCAGTTGCTGGAGGTTGGAGTGGGACTGCACGGTGGGCGTGGCGAAGACGTACAACTGCCGGAGGTCGGGGAAAAAGTAAAACAGCGCCTCCGGGAAGAGGTTCGTAGTGCACTCCCGGCCCTGGTAGATGTAGGTGACGGTTTCGTAGTTGGTCGGTCCCAGGAAGGAAATGGCTTTCATGGCGCCTCCTCCCACTCCACCCACACCCACCCCAGCGGGGCGACGGGGCGTTCCAGAAGGCGGCCGTCGGGGGCGCGCTGAATCTGGACAACGACGCGGCGGGATTTGGGGAACGGTCCGGCCGGACGGTGAACGAAAGCCGGAACGGTTTTCATTCAGCCTCCTCCATTTCCACCAACACCCAGCCCAGCGGCCAGTCGGGGAGGACCTGGTTCTGGGAACGGCGGGCCCGCAGGCGGCGGCTGCGGGGGAAGGGGCGCGCCAGGTTGGGTTGCCAGTCCCGGCCGGCCCGGGGAGGCCGTCCCAGTTTGTAGCGGCGGCGGAGGTCATCCTGGGCCGCTTTGGGTAGCCAGAGGCCGACGCTTTTCGCCGTCCATCCGGCGCCCCAGCCGATCTGAAGGATGAAAGCGCGCTCCCCCAGGCGGGCCCGGGCCAGTTGGTTGTAAAAGGAGAGGACGGTCTGGAAGGCGGGGTGGCCCCGATACCATTCCTGCTCCTGCGCGATCCGGGCCTGGCTGATCTGATGGGCGATGCGGGCCAGGTCGGTCAGCCACTGGCGCCGGTCGGCGAAGCCCAGGGCGCGCGCGGCCGGGGAGAAGAGATAGTCATCCACGCGCAGGGTGGTATGGAAGACGGTATCCGGCCTGAGGGCCTCCACCACGATGGGGGAGCCGGGCCGGCCGTCGGCGGTGAAGACCTGGGCGTTGAGGAGCATCAGCGGCGACGGAGAGACGGGGAGAGGCTCGCTGTCGGCAACCATCAGCGCTCGCATGAGGTCCTGGTTGGGACTGGGGCCGAAAACGGCCCGTTCCCACGGCTGGCCCGCCCATTCCCGCCGGTCGCCCAGAGCACTCAGGTCGGGCTTCCAGTAGTTGGAGCGAAGGGCGTGGCTCATCAGAGCGGTGCGCAGGGCGCCCTTCAGGGAGGAGCCCGGCAGGTAGCACTGGTCGTAGACGTTCTTGATCTGCTCCCGCACCTGGTCCACCGTGGTGGCGCTTTCTAAGGCGTAACGGACGAAGGGGGAGCCCTCGCGGAGTTCCGCATCCCGGACCAGTTGCCCCGGGGGGAGCGCCAGGCGATTCCAGTCGGCCTGCGCGCTGGCGCGGTCGTAGGCATCGGCCAGAATGGCGTCTTGATTCAGCACCCATGTCCTGGAACCGACGGTCTTGAAGTCGTAATCGCGCAGGAGGACCCTGCCGGTTCCAATGTGGACGGGCGAGATCAGGGAGATGGTCAGCCGGTAGATCATCGCAACGCCTCCTGAGAGACCGGCACCGGGAACGCCAGGCCGTACCGCAGGACGGGCCGGTCGCCGAAAGTTCCCACGCCCTCGGGCCGGAGGTCGGCGACGGATCCCAGAGGGCGTCCGTCCCAGCGCAGGATGCTCCCTTCGCTCACCATGCGCACCTGTCTGCGACGCCAGGCGTGGCCGGTGTCGTCCTGGCACCAGCCGCCGATCCAGACCAGTTTGTAGGCCGTTCCGTCGGACTGCAGGGCCGTGGCCACCTCCGCCGGACCGGCCGGGAGGTAGCGGGAGAGGGTCACCGCGTAGCCCGAGGGGTTCGGCGGGGCCGGGATCGCGGCCTCCTGGAGGGTGAAGGAGAAGGCGCCGTGTCCGGTGGAGCGGAGGCCTCCCAATCCGGCGTCGGCCAGGTAATTCAGCGCACGCTCCAGGCGGGCCTGGAAATCGGGCGCGGTGAACTCCACCCCGAACCACAGGCCGCATCCCGGCCCGAAGGTGAGCCGCCCGCTGTGGAAGAGGTTGGGCGCGTTGGTGATCCGGTCAATGGTCACATGCGGCGTGGGCGGCTGGATGGTCCAGAAGTGGACCCACTCCCCGGGCTGGCCTCCCGGTCTTTGGGGAGGAGGGGGAAGTTGGGCCAGGTCGTCCGGGTGAAACCAGATGTCATCAATGAAATTCTCCCGGCGGGCCAGCGGTGTCATGTCGGCCCCCTGGAGGAGTTGGGCAAAGATTCGCTCCGAGCACCAGGAGAACCTGGCGAGTTTCTTGCCCAATTCCCTCCGCTGTTCCTGCCCGACGTGGAGGCGCACCAGGGGGCGCGGGTAGAGGCGGAGGCTCCCCACGCGCGGGAAGGCCGAGGTGATCCGCAGAGGTGGGGGGACGAAGGGGCCGGGCTCCCCTGCGACCGTCCAGGCATAGACGAGGGCCGCGTAGAGGGTGTCGCTGGGGACGTAGGGCAACGTCTCCTCCCGGCCCACGCCCAGTTCCCCCACGTGGAACGAGCCGCGCGGATACAGGTCAACGGCCATCATCGGCGGCCTCCTTTCAGAGGGCGAAGGACTGCCGGATCCATTGCAGAATCTGGTCTTTGTTCTGCAGGAGTTTTTCCATAGTCTCATACACCCCCATCGGACCCACGATGTCGTAGGCATCGCCCCGTTTGCCGGTCAGCACCAGTTCCTCAAAGCGGACCTTGCCCGACCCCCGACTGCCCTGCCCGCCCAGGTAGTCGTCCTCCACCAGTTGCATGGCGGTGAGCAGGTGCTCAAGGAGGGCCACGTCGTCGGGCAGGTAGAGGTTGAAGACCAGTTCCATCGGTGCGAAGACGGTATCGGCGGGAACGCGCTCCAACTGGCGGGGAGTGGCCGCACTGGTCACCCGGTCAATGGCGGCCTCCCATTTGACCTCGGTGTAGGGCATGTCGGTGCGGGCGGCCAGGAGTTTTTCGGCGCTCTTTTCGTCCAGAGGCACGTCCCGCACGATCAGCCGGGTGGGCGCCGGGACGTCAAATTTGACCTCGCCGGGAACGCCGAAGAGGGGGTTGACCCAGTAGCGGTCGTACTGTTCCCGGTTCTCCGCCACATGGATGCGTACATCTGTGCCGATGGAGCGGTTCTGGGGGGCGCCGGTCACCTTCTCGGAGAGGGAGCGCATCTTGCCCTTGAGGGAGGAGCCGGGGATGTACGGGCGGCCGGTGACCGGGTCGCGGATCACCGGCATATCCACGTTGCCGATGGCCAGGGCGCCGGGCGAGCCGCCGATGTGCAGGCCCGTCACGGCCCGAATCTTCCCGGTGATGAGAATTCGCCCGATCAGGGTCACGTCGGTCATGATGTACCTCCTTCTTTTCCGCCGTAGGCTTTGTGGTAGGCCACGATGGCCTCAAAGAAGTCCATGAACCGGTTGAAGCACACTTCTCGCTCCCCCGGTTTCTGGGCCTGGCCCATGACTTCCAGGGCAGGGACAAGGACCCGACGCAGGTCTTCCATTCCCCGTCCTTCCCGTTTGGCAAAGTAACTGAGTTTGGGGCGCAGGAGGACGGCGTCCCGGTAGGCGCCATCGGGGTCATTGGGCCAGCGCAGTTGGATCTGGCGCGCGGTGCCAAAGACGTTGCGAATCTGGCTGGTGGTCACCTGTTTGGCGATGGCCTGCCCGATTTTTTCGGCCCACACCACCAGCGTCTCCGGGTCGCCCTGGACGATGATGCGCTCAATGACGGCCCGGTCCGGGATGGGGACAGGTTGCTGTTGCTGGGATGAGCTCTCTCTGGACATTCTAACCTCCTCAATAGACGGATATACGGGATGTCTTGCAAAGGAATGCCGGGGTCGCGGCGGCCGGGGGCGACCGCCGCAAAACCCGCTCCCTCAGGCCTGGTCCCGGTTCTCTTTGCGCGTCATCAGTTCAGCCCATCGGGCGGCCAGGCCGATGGTCTGGATCAGGGTGGGAGAGGTCAGCAGATGGTCGCGCAGGGCAATGATTCCCTCTTTGACATCCCGGTCTTTGACCTGGGCCGCCGCCCGGGTTAACTGGTAGAAGGACATCCACATCCAGCGGCCGAAATGGATTTGGTTTCGGCCAAACCGGCTGGGTCTTCGGGTGCGCTCGTATTCGGCGGCTATTTCCAGGAGGGTTTGAAGCAGGGCCCGGGGCGCGCCCCGCTTCTCGCACCACCCGGCCAGTTCGTCGGCGCGCTGTCGGGCCTCGGCGAACTGGTCCCAGGGCACGGCCTGACCCAGGAAAGCGATGGCGTTTTTGTCGGACAGGTTCTTGGCCGCTTTCTGGGCATCCTCTGCCTCCCGGGCGGCCTGGTAGAGGGGATACCGGGCCGTCGCCAGGCTGATGCCGCCGGAAATGGTGACCTTTGGGTTCCCGGCAACGTACCCGGCGAAGGACTTCCGGACCCATTCGGCGAACCGCGGCAGGGCGTCCCAGGAGCCCACAACAAAGAGGTCATCACCTCCCGCGTACTGCAGGTACAACTTGGGACGCAGGTCGTCGGTCTCGCCCTCCAGGTAGGGGAGCCAGCCTTCAAAGAAGAGGCGCAGGCTCAGGGAGAGCGTCGCCAGTCGGGAGAGGGTCAGGTCCTGCTGAAAGAGTTGCCCCAGGTTGTCCACGTCCATCCGCAGTACGCCCCAGCGCCGGATGCCCTGGCTTTGCCCGGCTAACTGGTCAAACGTCAGCGGTCGCCCCTCTTTATCCAGCGGCACCAGTTGGGCCAGGGGGCGTATGGTTCGCACCACGGGGATTCGGTTCAGCGCAGAGAGGAGGGGCGATTCGTCTACCGGTTTCTGCACCGGGAATGAACTGACCCGGGCCAGGGTCACCCCGTCCAGGCGCGGCAGGGCGTTGGGGCCTTCCAGCGGCCGACGGACGTCTATCAGGGCCACCCGTACCCCGAACATCTCCAGGCCCGTCTGCCAGGTGCGCACAGTGGGGATTTCGGAGCGGGAGGGGATGGGAGCCTGAAGCCAGAGGAAATGGGTGGCGCGGGTCAGGGCTCGTCCCAGTTCCTCAAAACTGTAGCACAGTTCGCACTTGCGCAGTTGCTCGGCGCCGGACTCCTCTTTCTGGAACCGTTCGCCCTCCCGCCGTTCGGCCCCGCAGATACTACAACTCTGGTCCCGGTCCCCGCCCACTCCGGCGGGAGCGCCGACAATGGCGAAGAGTTCCTCCTCCGGGAGGACGGCCAGGGGACGGTGTTTGGCAGGCAGGAGGAACTCCTCGTGCAACCGCCGCCAGGCTTCGGGGAAGCGGGTGCGGTCAAAATCCGCTTTCTTCAGGGGAGCCCAGGCCAGGGTGAGGTGCACAGCCCCTCTGTGGGCAACGATCAGCCGCCGGGTTACCTCCCGGCTGATTTCCTTCAGGCGCTCCTGCTGGCTGACGCCTGCCAGGAGGTAGAAGTTCCCTCCACCGGCATAAATCAGGTTGGTGGGCGGGAGCCCCAACTGACGCAGGATGAAGTCAGCCACCACCTCGGTCAGGAGTTGTACGTAGAAGGACCGGCCACGCAGGGTGCGAGCGGCCCCTTCGGAGGCCAGGCTGTAGATGAAGTTCTGAACCCCCGCCATATCTCCGATGACCAGGACGGCCACTTCGTCTTCATCCCCGGCTGTTCGGCACCATTCTCCACTGCGGTTGTCTGCGGCCAGGCAGGCGGCCAGAGCGGCCGTCATCCGGCTGTGGTCATAGAGGCTGATGTCGGGGACGGCGTTGGAGTACGCCGACGGGATGCACCAGGTGAATTCCAGCATCCGCTGGAGGAGGAATTCCAGGAAGAGCGCCGGATCCGAAATCTCCTTCAGGGGGCGGCAGGCTTCTCCAAATTTCTCCCACAATCGGTAGTATTCGTTGCGATATTCCGCCCTCCACTCCTTGACCTCTCGCGGCTGTGGGAAAAGGACGGAGCGCTGGAACTGAAGGGGCTCCAGGGGCAGGTAGCCGGGGATGTCCTGCCCGGCCAGTCGGCCGAAGATAGAACGCAGGTACGGGATCTTCCGGTCATCCCTTTCCCCGTCCAGTTCTTCCCGCTCTCCGGCGGAGAGGCCGTCGGCCAGGCGGATGAGTTCGTCAACGTCGCTGTGCGGGGCGTGGTGGTAGGCAACGCCGCCCAGCGCCTGTCGGACTTCGGCGGGCAACGCGCCCGCGAAATCCTGGACGAAGGAGTATCCGGCCAGGGCGTGGATGTATTTGACGTCCCGGCGAGCCTGGGCGTCGGCGATTTCCCGCAGGGGGGCATCGGCCCGCTGGGCAAACTTCCCGATGTCGTGCAGCAGACCTGCCAGGGCGATTCGGTAGATCATATCTTTTTCTTCCATAACGGCCTCCGGGTCTTCAGGTCGCAAACAGATTCACACGGATACGTCTGTCATTCTGTCATTTGTCATTCCCTCATTGGTCATTCTTCTTCTCGCCTGCCCCATCCCCGTCGTCGTCTGATACCCCACTCCGGCGTAGAACGCGTAGTCCGTCAATGCCTGCAGGACCCCCACCCAGTACGGGTCGGACCGGAGGACGGTATAGCGGCAGCGGCCCACAAAACCGATCTGCATCCCGTCGCCCTTCCCCGGCACCGCGCGGGTGGAGAGGTCGTACCGGCTGATGGCCACGCACTCCTGGGCGAACCGCCGCACCTCCGCTGAGACCGTCACCGGCGAGAAGTCGTTCCACTTCTCCACCAGGCTCCCGTAGACCAGGTCCGGCAGGGGCAGGGGCACGTTCCGCCCGCCGGAGTGAAAGGCGGTGGGGGAGAGAAACTCCAGTTCCAGGTAACGGGGCAACGACTCCCCCGTCGGCAGGGTTTTCCTCAGCAACGCCGGATACGTCGTCTGGCCCGCCCAGGGATGGACGGACGGGTCCAGCGTCGCCCCCTGGACGGTCAGCCGGGCCCCTTCTATCTCCACCACCGGAGGCGGCGCCTCGGCCCAGCGGGCCAGATGCTCCGAGACCTCCGCCGTCAGCCCCGTGTAGCGCAGGAAGAGGGGACGGCCCGGCGCGACGACGGCCCCCATCTCCCCATCCACCCGCTCCAGGCGCACCCCCACCAGTGAGGAACAGGTAAAGGGGCGACGTTCGTCCGGCGCATGCAACCGTTCGGCCAGGACGGGGTCCCGCTCGGCCACCCCCCGCAGGAAAACCGCGTGGCTCGCCCGGCCCAGGTGCGGCGGGAGGACCGCCGCCTCCTCCGCCTGAAGCATCAGGACCAGACTGGTCAGCATATCACCTCCATGTTACCCATTCGGGGTTACGGGTCAACAGGGAAATCTCTGATTTCGCTCAGAGTTTTCTCGGATGCCGGAATGAGCAAATCGGTGTATACTGGACGACGGACGACAGGCAACAGACCACTGTAACTGCCTGCCCGTTGTCATTGCGAGGCGGCGTCAGCCGCCGAAGCAATCTCCCAAATACTCAGGAGATTGCTTCGCCGCTTTCAGCGGCTCGCAATGACCCCCACTGCCTGGGGTTTTCCTGGGAAGATGGGCAGTTACAGATCACCGACGATTACCGGCTCACCACCAACCATGGGCCGAACTTTTCCCGCAGGAAATGGTATGTGAGACGGGTGCCCTCCGGCAGGCCCCAGGCGACCCGGCACTCGGCCAGAATCTGACCCTTATGGCTATCCAGCGTCTTCAGCGTCATGCCCAATTGCTCGGCGGCGTCCTGGAGGGATGGAGCGGAGACCAGCACCTGCAGCACCTCCCGCTGCCGCTCCGTCAGCCGCTCCCAGACGGCGGCACAGCAGACGGCATCCTCGGGGCGGAGAGACGGCGCGGCGGCAGGGGGGCGGGCCAGTGCCCGCAGGGCCGGGAAATAGACCCCCCAGGGGACCAGAGGGACGGGGATCAGGCGGACTCCGGCCTCCGGTGGGGCATGGAGGATGGCCCCCTCGCGCGCCTGTTCCAGAAACTCCGGGGGCGTGTAGAGATGCCAGAGGCGGTCCTGATGGTCGCAGTGGAGCATCGCCGCCGTGGTCAGCGTCAGCGCCAGCAGGCGGGGGCCGCCCGCAATGCAGAGGTGCAGCGCCCTGCCTTCTTCCTTCAACTCCGCCAGCAGGTCGCGCGCCAGCGTCCAGACCGCCTCCGCTTCCGCACCATCGGTAATCGCCGTCAGCGGCCGTCCCATCACTTGCAGGGGGATGCGGCGGAACTCCAGGGGACGGCCCCGGTACTGCCCGCCCGCAAATTCGGCGCTCAACTGGGCCAGCGCCCGGCGCACCCGGGGGTCTTCCGGGGAAAGATGGAGGACCAGTACTCCGGAAAGCGGTTCGCCCATCGCCAGCAACCCATCCACAGCAAAAGTGACGACCTGAGCCTGTCCGCCCATCGTCACCAGTGCAATCTTCCCAACTGGCGAAGAGGCGACCGTCCGCATACGGCGATAATTATAGGCCAGAACGGAGTGGACGCAAATGGAGTGGTATAACCCTCTTCCCGCCGTTGCCATTGGAGGGCCGCCCCACAGCGGCAAATCGGTCCTGGCTTACAGCCTGACCCGAGCCCTGCGCGCCCGGAGCGTCCCCCATTACCTCCTGCGGGCCTACCCGCCCGATGGCGAGGGGGACTGGTTCCACGAGGGGGAGCAGGACCTGGTCCGTCACCTGCGGGTCAAGGGAGCCGTGAGCGACCGCTGGCTGGGCCTCCTGCGGCAGGACATTGCCCGCCGTCATCTCCCCCTCATCGTGGATATGGGAGGCCTCCCGACGCGGGAGCAGGAGTCCATCCTGGACGAGTGCACTCACGGGATTCTGCTCACCCCATCCGACGAGGCCCGGCGGGAATGGGCGGACCGCTTCGCCGCCCACGGCCTGGTCCTCCTGGCCGACCTCCGCTCCGACCTGCGGGGGGAGAACCGCCTGGATGCGGTGGAGCCGGTGGTGCGGGGAGTTCTGGCAGGGCTGGAGCGGGGGAGCGTGGCCCGGGGCCCGGCCTTTGACGCGCTGGTGGAGCGGCTGGAGGCTCTCTTCCGTCCCTTCGCGCCGGACCTCTACCGCCGCCACATGGAGACCGCGCCGGCCGAACTGGTGGTGGACCTGGAGCGGCTGGCCCGGCAGCGGGGCCGCGACCCCAACCGCTGGCTTCCGGAGGACCTGGGGTGGGTCCTGGACTATCTCCCGGCGGGGGAGACGCTGGCCCTCTACGGCCGGGGGCCGAACTGGCTCTACGCGGCCGTCGCCGTCCACGCGCTCCCCGCCCCCTTCTACCTCTTTGACGCCCGGCTGGGATGGACGGCGCCGCCCGTCCTCCGCGTGGGGCCCCCTTCGTCCGGCCCTCTGCAGCAGTCCCTTGATGGCTCCGGATCACTTGTGGTGCGGGTGGAGGGGGAAGAAGGGCAATCCGTGGCCCGGATGGAATTCTTCCTTCATGAGTCGTACCTGGACATTACGGAACTGGAGGGGACGACGGTTCCGGCCCCGCCTGCGGAGGGGCTCATCCTCAGCGGGAAACTCCCCCTCTACCTCTGGACGGCGCTGGCCCGTCTTTACGCCCCGCGCCTGGCCTGGCTGGCCGTGGTTCAACCGCAACTGGGTGCCCGGGAGGCTCTTGGGGCGATTGTCGTCCACAGCCGGGCCGCCCCTCCGGTTGGCGCAGTTATTGGAGCGACTCCTCCTTGCAGAAACCCCGGGTTGATGTACAATTGCCCCTGACCGGGACGTATCCACGGAGCCCACCCGGTTGGGGGAAAGCGCAGGATGAGTGCTCGGGACCTGTTGCGGCTGATGGTGAGCAACCTGGGCCGGATGAAGGGCCGCGTGGCGATGACCGCCATCGGCGTCGTCATCGGCACGGCGGCGGTGGTGGTGCTCATCTCCCTGGCCGCCGGCCTTCAGCAAAGTGCCCTCCGCGACCTCTCCTCCATCGGCTCCCTGACCGACATCAACGTCTATCCGATGCGCGCGCTGGCCGCCTTCGGCGCCCCCACCACCGGGCGGGAAGGGGTGCTGGATGACCGCGCGCTGGCGGAATTCCGCAAACTCCCCGGCGTGGCCGCCGTCACCCCCAGGGAGCCGTTGAGTGCCCCGGCGATGCTGCGATACGGGCGGCTGACCGGAGGCTCCCAGATTCTGGGAATTGAGCCGAACCAGATAGACCGCCTGGATTTCCCTGTAGCCGGTGGCGCGGCCCGGCTGGGGAGTGGGCAGGTCATCATAGGGGCACGGGTGGCGGAGAGTTTCTTTGACCCCCAGGGCCGCAGGGTTTCCCAGCCCCCCGACCTGCTGGGGCAGACGCTCCAACTGGTGCTCACCCGCTTCACGGAGGACGGGCAGCAGGTGGAACGGACGGTGCGCCTGCGGGTCGCGGGCGTTCTGGAAAAAACGGGCGGCGCCGATGACTACACCGTCTTCATGAGCCTGCAGGAAGTGCTGGAACTGAACGGATGGTACGCGGGCCGCCGGGTCAACCCGGCCCGTGATGGCTACAACCAGGTGCTGGTCAAGGTCGCCCGGCCCGACCAGGTGGCCGCGGTGGAGCGGGAAATTCTGCGGAAGGGCTTCTACGCGTACTCCGCCCACACCGTTCTCCAGCAAATCAATTCGTTCTTCCTGGTCGTCCAGGGGATTCTGGGGGGCATTGGGGCCATCGCCCTGCTGGTGGCCGCCTTCGGCATCGCCAACACCATGCTGATGTCCATCTACGAGCGCACGAAGGAAATCGGCCTGATGAAGGCCGTCGGCGCGACGAATCGGGATGTGATGTCCGTTTTTCTGGCCGAATCGGGAAGCATCGGCCTGCTGGGCGGAGTGGGCGGGGTACTGCTGGGTGTTCTCCTGAGCGGCATCATCAACATCGTCGCCCGCACGTATCTGATGGCCCAGGCGGCCCAGAGCGGCACCGTTTCCGAAACAGCGCTCTCTTTCGTCCACATGCCGTTCTGGTTGCCCATCTTCGCCGTCCTGTTTGCCACCGGCGTGGGCATTCTATCTGGTGTCTATCCGGCGACCCGTGCCGCGTCGCTGAATCCGATTGCGGCGCTGAGGTATGAGTGAGACGTGAAAAGTGAAAAGCGAAAGGGTTTGGGGCGGCGGCGAAGCCGCCGCCCCAAACCCCTTCTTGCCTCCCCCCTCTCCGTGCCGCGCCAGCGGCAACGGGGAGGGGGCAGGGGGGAGGGGCAGAGAAGCGCCAGGACAATTGCCGGAATCATTTGTAAAGGTGCAACAGCGTCGGGCGAAAAACCCCGCAGTGAGTTCTCCTTCAACTTCGGGACACACCCGTAACGAAAGGGATTGCGGCGGGCGGCTCCGCCGCCCGCCGCAAAATCCCCCTCCTGGGGGTGGCATATGGAAAAAGGATACATCCAGGTCTACACCGGCGACGGTAAGGGAAAGACGACGGCGGCCCTGGGGCTGGCCCTGCGGGCCGCCGGCCACGGCATGCGCACCTACATCGGCCAGTTTCTGAAGGGCCAGCCGTACGGCGAACTGGAGGCCCTGCGGGGCCATCCCCTCATCACCATTGAGCAGTACGGTGACCCCAACTGCTGGGTCCGGCGCGACCAGGTTCCCCCCGAACAGGTCGCCCGAGCCCGCCAGGGGCTGGAACGGGCCCGGGAGGCTATGCTCTCCGGCCGGTACGACATCGTGGTGCTGGATGAAGTGAACGTCGCCATCTGGTTCGGCCTGCTCACTGTGAAGGAAGTGCTGGCCTTCCTGGACCAGCGCCCCGCGGGGGTGGAAATCGTGCTGACGGGCCGCCGCGCGCCGCAGGAACTGATAGACCGGGCCGACCTGGTGACGGAGATGCGGGAGGTCAAGCATTACTACCAGGCTGGCGTGCCCGCGCGGGCGGGGATTGAGCAATGACGCGAGAACACGGAGGGAGAGTTTGGCGCTGAGAGATTCCTTCGTAAGCCCAGAGAGGCCCCGACCGGAAGAGAAGGTCGTCTCCCGGCGGAGGCTGATTTTCCGGACCGAACAGCCCTTCGGACGTGGCTTCTCTATGGGCGACGTCGTGGTCCTGATCGGCATCGCCGTCCTGATCTACGCGGGGGTGCGGCTGGCCCTGCGCGCCCCGGAGACGGTGGAAGGGCCCACCATCTCCCTTGCCCCCGGCGCGCTGCCCTACTACGCGCTCCGCTCGGTCGGCCGCATGGCCGCCGCGTACCTCCTCTCCCTGACCTTCACCCTGGTCTATGGCCGCCTGGCGGCCTACAACCGCCGCGCCGAGCAGGTTCTGATGCCCTTGCTGGATGTCCTCCAGAGCGTGCCCATCCTCTCCTTCCTGCCGGTGGTCCTTCTGAGCCTGAGCGCCGTCCTGCCGGAACGAACCGCGGCCGAACTGGCCTCCATCGTCCTCATCTTCACCAGCCAGGCCTGGAATATGACC
Organism: Thermoflexales bacterium; assembly: GCA_037445395.1. Classification (GTDB taxonomy): domain Bacteria; phylum Chloroflexota; class Anaerolineae; order B4-G1; family DUEL01; genus SpSt-77. The sequence goes on along the minus strand of JBBIKR010000024.1, from coordinate 25,270 downwards.
TTCGCCTGGTACCAGTCCCTGACCACCATCCCGCAGGAACTGCAGGAGGCCAGCGCCATCTTCCGCTTTAACGGCTGGCTTCGCTTCAAGGTACTGGAACTCCCCTTTGCGGCCATCAGTCTTCTCTGGAACAGCATGATGAGTTGGGCCGGGGGCTGGTTCTTCCTGATGGCCGCGGAGATTTTCACCGTGGGACAGCGGGACTTCCGCCTTCCCGGCCTGGGGGCCTACCTGCAGGAAGCCGCCAATCAGGGCGACACCCGCGCCATCCTCTGGGGGGTCGGCGCGCTGGTGCTGGTCATCGTCGCGCTGGACCAACTGGTCTGGCGGCCCCTGCTGGCCTGGGCCGACCGCTTCAAACTGGAGACGGTGGAGGGGGAAAACCCGCCCACCTCCTGGTTCTACGACCTCCTGCGGAGCGCGCACGTTCTGGAACACCTCTCGCAGGGGGTCTGGCGGCCGCTGAGCGAGCGGCTGGACGCCTGGTTCACCCGCCGCGCCGGAGCCCCAGGCCCGGAGGCCAAACGGCGGGGCCGGCCCTGGCTTCTCTACCTGCTGGCCCTGCTTTTCGGGCTGGGACTGGCCTACGGCGGTTTCCGCGCCGCCCTGATGCTGGTGACGGTCCCCGGAAGCCAGTGGGGAGAGATCGGCCTGGGCGTTCTGGCGACCCTTCTGCGGGTCTCCGCTTCCCTGATCATCGCGCTGGCGTGGACCATTCCTGTGGGCGTGGCCATCGGCACCAACCCCCGCGCGGCGACCTACCTGCAGCCCATCGTCCAGGTGGTGGCCTCCGTCCCGGCGACGGCGCTCTTCCCGGTCTTCCTGCTCCTCATCATCGGCCTGCCGGGCGGGCTGAACATCGCCGCGGTCGTGCTGATGCTCATGGGCACCCAGTGGTACCTGCTCTTCAACGTCATCGCGGGCGCGTCCGCCATCCCGCAGGACCTGAAGTACACCTCCGCCCTCATCGGGCTGAGCCGGTGGGAGCGCTGGCGGACGCTCATCCTGCCCGGCCTGTTCCCCTACATCATCACCGGGGCCATCACCGCCAGCGGCGGGGCGTGGAACGCCAGCATCGTCGCCGAGCACGTGGAGTTTGGCGGGCAGACCCTGCGCACCGTCGGCATCGGCGCGCTCATCGCCCGCGCCACCGGCACGGGCGACTACCCCCTCCTGCTGGCGGCCACGCTGACCATGGTCCTGGCCGTCGTCCTCATCAACCGCACCCTCTGGCGCCGGCTCTACCGCCTGGCCGAAGAACGATACCGGATGGAGTGAGACTATGTCCACCAATGGCTACCTGCTGGAAGTTCGCCACGTCCAGCAAATTTACCGCAGCGGCTCCCGCCAGTTCGTCGCCCTGCAGGACGTGAATCTGGCAGTCAAAGAGGGGGAGTTTCTCTGCCTGCTGGGGCCGTCGGGCTGTGGGAAGAGCACGCTGCTGCGCATCATCACCGGCCTGCAACGGCCGACGGAGGGGGTCGTCCTCTACCGCGGCCAGCCGCTCCAGGGCGTCAACCCCCATGCCACCATCGTCTTCCAGACGTTCGCGCTCTTCCCCTGGCTCACCGTGATAGAGAACGTGGAAGTGGCCTTGAAGGCGCGGGGTGTCCCCCCGAAATTGCGCGCCGCCCGCGCGATGGACCTGCTGGACCGGGTCGGTCTGGACGGGTTTGAGATTGCCTATCCGCGCGAACTCTCCGGCGGGATGCGCCAGAAGGTGGGCTTCGCCCGCGCGATGGCCGTGGAGCCGGAACTTCTGTGCCTGGATGAGCCGTTCTCCGCGCTGGACGTGCTGAGCGCCGAGGCGCTGCGGGGCGAACTGCTGGAACTCTGGACGGAGGGGAAAATCCCCACCCGCGCCATCCTGATGGTGACCCATAATATTGAGGAAGCGGTCTTCATGGCCGACCGGATTGTGGTGATGGAGAAGGACCCGGGGCGGGTGGTGGCGGAGATGACGGTGGACCTGCCCCACCCCCGGCAGCGGCGGTCGCCGGAGTTCCTGGAGCGGGTGGACGAGGTCTACGGCCTGCTGGCCGGGCAGACCCAACCGGAGCACGTGGAGTTGGGCGTGGCACCGGGCGAACCCGGGCGCATCCGGGCCCTGCTCCCCATCACCATCAACGACCTGGCCGGCCTTCTGGAACATGTCTCCGAGATGCCCGACCATCGGCACGACCTGTACCGCCTGGCGGAGGAATTGCACGTGGACTCCGACCACCTGCTGCAGTTGACGGAGGTGGCAGAGTTGCTGGGTTTCGCCACCATCGGCAGGGGCGACATCGTCCTGACCCCCCTGGGGGAGACCTTCGCGGAGGCCAGTATCCTGGCCCGCAAGGAGATTTTCGCCACCCGCATCCGGCGATTGCCGATGTTCCGCTGGCTTTTCTCCCTGCTGAGTGTCGCCGAAAACCGCCGGTTGAAGTGGGACATCGTCCTGCGGGCGCTGGAACTGGAGTTTCCGCCCGAAGAGGCCGAGCAGCAACTGGAGACCATCGTCAACTGGGGCCGGTACGCCGAAGTCATCGCCTACGACGACACGACGGAGACGATTTTCCTGGAGTGATGGGTTTTGCGGCGGGCGGCTTCGCCGCCCGCCGC
>JBBIKR010000024.1:16453-22656 GCA_037445395.1 Thermoflexales bacterium | reverse complement strand
TCCGGTGGTTGTTGGGTGTGGGGGGGGGGGGTGGCCCGCCCGGCCGCAAAACCCCTTCTCCCTCAGGCTGATGCGCCGACTGTGGAAATTCCTGATTCTGACTCTGGCTCTGCTGACGGCAGCCGGAGGTGCGGGCGCCCATCTGCTCCTGGCCGACCTCCCCTCCCCCGATACCCTCTACAAGCACCAGACGGGCATCTCCTCCCGCATCCTGGACCGAAACGGCCGTCTGCTCTATGAAATCGCCGACCCCCACGCCGGTCGCCACGTCACGGTCCCGCTGGAGGAGATTCCCCTCTACTGCCGCCAGGCCACCATCGCCACCGAGGACGCCGATTTCTACACCAACCCGGGGGTGGACGTCCGGGGCATCCTGCGCGCGATCTGGATCAACCTCCGGGGCGGCGAGGTGCTGGCGGGCGGCTCCACCATCACCCAGCAGGTGGCCCGCAACCTCCTCCTCTCCCCCCAGGAGCGGAGCCAGCGCACCCTCCTGCGCAAACTCCGGGAGTCCATCCTGGCCTGGCGCATCGCCCGAACCTTCACCAAAGATGAAGTCCTGGCCCTTTACCTGAACGAGGTCTACTACGGCAATCTGGCCTACGGGATAGAGGCCGCCGCGCGCACCTACTTCGGCAAGGGCGTCCGGGAACTGAGCCTGGCCGAGTGCGCGCTCCTGGCCGGCCTCCCCCAGTCCCCTGCCCTCTATGACCCGCTGACCGACCCCGAACGGGCCCGAAAGCGACAGCGGGTGGTCCTGGGGCTCATGGTGGAGCAGGGATACATCACCCCCGAGCAGGCAGAACTGGCGGCGCAGGAGCGGCTGCACTTCGCCGCGACCCCCTTCCCCATCCAGGCGCCGCACTTTGTGATGTACGTCTGGGGATGGCTGGAGCAACGCTTCGGCGCGGAGGCCCTCTACACTGAGGGGCTGGTCGTCACCGCCACGCTGGACCTGGACCTCCAGCATACCGCCGAGGAGGTCGTCCGGCGGCACCTGGCGCGCCTGGCCCAGGCCAGCGAGGAGAGCGGCCTGCGGGAGGTGAACAACGCCGCGCTGGTGGCGCTGGACCCGCAGACGGGCGCGATTCTGACAATGGTCGGCAGTCCCGACTACTTCAACCCGGCCATAGACGGCGCGGTGAACGCGGCGCTGGCCCTCCGACAGCCCGGCTCCGCCATCAAACCCCTCACCTACGCCGCCGCCTTCACCCCCGGCGCCGACGGCCAGGGGCAATCCCTGCCCCTGCTGACCCCTGCCTCCGCCATCATGGACATCCGCACCGCCTTCCCCACCCGCGAGGGGCTTCCCTACGTGCCCGTGAACTACGACCACCGGTTCCACGGGCCGGTCTCCGCACGGGAAGCGCTGGCCCAGTCCCTCAACGTCCCTGCCGTCCGGGTGCTCCAGATGGTGGGGGTGGACCGGTTGGTGGCGCTGGCCAGCGACCTGGGGATGACCTCCTTCGGGACGGGGGAGCGGTTCGGGCTGGCGCTGACGCTGGGGGGCGGCGAGGTGCGCCTGCTGGAACTGACCGCCGCCTACGCGGCCTTCGCCAACGGCGGGCGGCGGGTGGAGCCCTTCGGCGTGCTGGAGGTACGGGATGCCCACGGGCATCTGCGCTACCAGGCCCAGCCGGCCCCCGGCCCGCAGGTGCTGGACCCCCGCGTCGCCTACCTCATCACCGACATTCTCTCCGACGAGCGGGCCCGCGCGCCGGCCTTCGGCACCGGCAGCGTCCTCAGCCTCTCCCGCCCGGCGGCGGCCAAGACCGGCACCTCATCGGACTGGCGGGACAACTGGACCGTGGGGTACGTGCCACAGTTGGTGACCGGGGTCTGGGTGGGGAACGCCGACGGGCGGCCGATGCGGGACGTCTCCGGGGTGGAGGGGGCAGGCCCCATCTGGCACGACTTTATGGAACGGGCGCTGCGGGGTCAGCCCGTCATCCCCTTCACAGAACCGCCGGGGCTGGAGCGGGTGCGGGTCTGCGTCCCCTCGGGGCTTCTGCCGACGGACCTCTGCCCGCGCACGCGCGAAGAAATTTTCCTCGCCGGCACCGCCCCGACAGAACCCGACAACTGGTATCAGCGCTTCCGGATAGACCGCGCCACAGGCCTCCCGGCGGGGCCCGACACACCGCCGGAGCGGGTGGAGGAGCGGGTATTCATCGTCCCCCCGGCGGAGGTCTGGGAGTGGGCGCGGGCCAACGGGTGGCCCCTTCCCCCGGCGGCGCTACTCCGCTCCACCGCGTCCTCCACCTCCGGGGAACCCCCAGGCCCGCCTCTGGTCATCACCCACCCCGATAACGGCACGATTTACCGCCTCTCCCCGGTCGTGCCGGGGACCTACCAGGCCATCCGCGTCGCCGCTCGCCCATCGGACGGCGTCCGGGTGACAGAGGTGACCCTGTACGTGGACGACCGGCCGCTGGCAACCTTCACCGCCCCACCCTACGAGGTCCTCTGGACGCTGGAAGAGGGCGAGCACACCTTTCTGGCCGTGGGGCGGGACGAAAATGGGCGCCCCCTCCGGAGCGCCCCGGTTTCTATCCGCGTCTCTGCCCCATGAGACCGTAGGGCAACTGCAAGCAGTTGCCCTACGACGCCTCGGTCGAAAGCCCCCTCGGGCCGAGGGCTCGGCAGCCTGTCCCGAGCGAAGCGAGGGATGGCCCTTCCGTCGGCGCTACCGGCTAACTCCCCAGCCCCACCAACCCGCGCAGAAAGCGCAGAATTTTCTCCCAGAAACCGCCCCCTTCGGAAGGCGGGGCCGACTCCTGCGGCACGGGCTCCGGCGGCCCCGCCACCTCCACCGTCAGCGTCTGGCTGACCGTCTGCGGGCGGTTGAAGTCGTCCAGATAGTGGACGTTGACCACCACCTCCATCGTCCCCGCCCGCTGGGCGACCGCCGTCGCTTCCAGTGAGGCCGAAGTCCCCCCGTCCAGCGGACCCACGTAGAGGGAGCCGTTCTGAATCTCCAGCCCCTCCCCGGTCACCTCCATAATGGTGACGTTGACCGTCGCCTTCCCCAGGTTGATAACCTCCACCGGCAGCGGGAACGGCATCCCGACCGTAGCCCCCTCCACTGGGCGGTAGAAGTCAATCCGGAAGATCGGGCGGCGCTGGACGACCAGACTGATGCGCTGGACGTCGCTCCGGGCGGTGCCGCGCGCGTCCTCATAAGAGAGGAGCGCCGGGACGCCGTACGCTTTGGCGTCCGCCGAACCGTCCACCACCAGGGGCACCGTCACCTGGACCGTCTCCCCGGCGGGAACCCGGGGGACGAAAAGGACGTTGCCGGTCTCCCGCGGGACGAAGGGCCCCAGTTCCTTGCCGCCCTCCCCGCCCAGCGTCAGGAGGAGGCGGTAGGCATCGCCGCCGCCGACGTTCTGCACGTCCAGCGTCAGGGTGAAGAAGTCGCCGGGGGCCACGACGGGCGGGTCGGTGTGGACGGCCGCAACCAGGAGTTGGGGCCGGTCGGCCAGGGAACTGCTCACCTCCAGCCCCACGCTCTGGCGGTCGCTGTACGTGCCGCCGCTGGTGTCGCCGTAGGAGAGGGCCAGTTCCAGCCCGACGCGTCCGCCCTGCTTGACCGTCCCCAGCACCAGCGGCAGGGTCACGGTCACGGTGCGGCCCGGCGCGACCCGGTCCACTGCCGCCAGATTGCTCCCCTCCGCGGGCACGACCATCTCGGCGGACGCCGGCCCCACGACCACGCGGGTCGCTGTCCGCTCGCCCCGGTTCGCCACCTGCAGGGTCAGGGTGAACCGGTCCCCCGGCCCCAGAACCGGCGGCTCCGTCCAGGCCGACTCCACCACCAGTTGGGGCCGTCCGGCCCCGCCGCCCACGACCTCCACGGCAACCGTCTGCGGGTACTCGTAGTGATTCCCCTCAAAGTCGTTGGCGCTGAGGTTGACCTGGAGGTTGTAGGTGCCGGAGGCCAGGTTGGCCGGTGCCCGCATGGTCTGGGTGACCACCACGGTGGCGTTGATGTGCATCAAGCCGACCAGGTGCCCCGCCTGGCCCACCGGCACGAACGTCCCGCCGGGGAAAGTGACCAGGGTGTTCTCGGCCCCGCGACTGCCGTTGTTGTAGATTTCCACCGTCACAACGAACTCGGTTCCGGCGAACACCCGCGCGGGCTGGACAGAGAAGTTGCGGATGGTCAGGATGGGGCGACCGGGGACAGGAGTGGGCGGCGGCGCGGGGATGGGCGTGGGGGTGGGGGCAGCGGTGGGGGCGACGATGGTGAGCGCGGAGGGGAGCGTCGCCGAGAAGCCCGGCTCGCTGACCTCCAGCGCGTAGACGCCCGCCGGAACCCCCGGCGGCACCACGGCCCGCAGGGCGTTCTCGTTGACGAAGGTCGTATCCAGCAGGCCGTACCCCACCAGCCGGGCCACCGTCGCGGTGGTGAAGCCGGTGCCGTAGATGCTCAGCGTTCCCCCGGTCGTGCTGAGCAACGTCCGGGGCTCCACGCCCGTGATGGTCAGTTGGGGGGAGGGCCGCGCGGCAACGGCGGTCACCGTCGCCAGAGCGGCCATCAGACCCAGAAGCAGGGCAATGCCAATCGGGAGGTGCTTTCGCATACAATCAAAACCACAAAGGACACGAAGAACACGAAGAAAGGGATGTACCACTTTCATAACCTTCGTGCTTCGTGGATGAGAGGTATCGGCGGCAAAAACCCTACCCGCGCGCGGGAGGGCCGCCGGATCGTGGCACAACAAAGTTGGGAGTTCGGCGGATTCGCCGCCGTCACGCCAGCATGCGGGTTTCAATGTAGCGGACGGCGTCACCCACGGTCTTGATCTGCTGGGCCTCCTCGTCGGAGATGGTCCCCCCGAACTCCTCCTCAAAGGCCATCACCAGTTCCACCAGGTCCAGAGAGTCGGCCCCCAGGTCCTCGCGGAAGCGGGCGTCCATCGTCACCTTTTCCGGTTCCACGCCCAGCAGGTCCACAATGATTTTCACGACGCGCTCGTAGACGTTCATGGGTACCTCCTTTGGGTGGATGGTGGATATTGTAGTGCAGGCGGCGGATTTGTCAACCGGTTGACAAACCCCTCTCCTGCTGGTATGATGCTATTACATACAACACCCCAGGAGTTGAACCGTTGCGAGAGGATCACCCCCGACGGAAGGCAGACCACCTTCGGATCAGCCTGGAAGAGGACGTCTCGTTTGAGACGTTAACGGCCGGATTTGAGCGCTACCGGTTCGTCCACTGCGCCCTGCCCGAAATCTCGCTGGCGGCGGTGGACACGGCGATTGTTTTTCTGGGCAAACGGTTGCAGGCCCCCCTGCTGATTTCCTCCATGACCGGCGGGACGCCCCAGGGACGGGAGATCAACCGACGGCTGGCCCGTGCGGCCCAGGAGGCCGGAATCGGGATGGGGTTGGGCTCCCTGCGGGCCGCTCTGGAGGACCCGGCGCTGGCGGAGACGTACCGGGTTCGGGACGTGGCCCCGGACATCCTGCTCCTGGCCAACCTGGGAGCGGTGCAGTTGAACTACGGCTACACCGTTGACCACTGCCGCCGGGCGGTGGAGATGGTGGAGGCCGACGGCCTGGTCCTCCACCTGAACCCCCTTCAGGAAGCGCTTCAGCCGGAGGGACAGACAGATTTCTCCGGCCTTCTGCGCAGGATAGAGGTCGTCTGCCGGGCACTGGAGGTGCCTGTCATTGTCAAGGAGGTGGGATGGGGGCTCTCCGCTGATGTGGCCCGCCGTCTGGCCGATGCAGGCGTGGCGGCGCTGGACGTGGCCGGGGCTGGCGGCACTTCATGGAGCCAGGTGGAGATGTACCGGGCCCAAGACGGCCATCAGCGGGCCGTCGCCGCCGCGTTTCGGGATTGGGGCATCCCGACGGCCGAGGCCGTGCGGGAGGTCCGGCGGGCCGTCCCCCACCTCCCCATCATCGCCAGCGGCGGCATTCGGGACGGTATCCAGGTCGCCAAAGCGATTGCTCTGGGGGCCAGCGTCTGCGGCATTGCCCGCCCGTTTCTGGTGGCGGCTGCCGAATCGGCCAAGGCGGCCGCCGAAACGGCCGCCGTCCTCATCACTCAACTGCGCGTGGCGATGTTCGCCGTCGGTGCGCCGGACCTTTCGGCGCTCGCCCGCGCGCCGCTGGTGGAAGATATTAAAACCACGAAGGACACGAAGGAAGATTTATCATAAACCTTCGTGCCCTTCGTGCCCTTCGTG
>JBBIKR010000024.1:6382-16353 GCA_037445395.1 Thermoflexales bacterium | reverse complement strand
GAAGGACACGAAGGAAGATTTATCATAAACCTTCGTGCCCTTCGTGCCCTTCGTGCCCTTCGTGGATCAAACCTTCGTGCTCTCCGCGTCTCTCCGGTGAATTCCCCGAGGGCGGGGGATACAGGCCAGCACCCGCAGCCCCAACGTCTCCAGTTCCGCCTCCTCCCGGACGGTCGGGTCCAGGTAGTGCCACAGGAGCGCCAGCCCGATGCCCGCTCCCAGCGCCAGCGCCAGCCGGACCGCCGGCCCCAGCAGTTGCGCCCGCAGGGACGGGGGGAGCGGCACCGGCACGGGTTCATCCAGCAGTCGGGCCGCCGGTCCCGCCTCATCGGGCCAGGGGATTTGCGGGAAGTAGGCCGCGCCGTTCTCCGTCAGTTCTGCCGCCACCGCCCGCGCCACCGCCGCCGCCTGCGCCGGGTCGGGCCAGGTCAGATAGACGACGGCGATGGACTGCGCGTTGTCGGTGACGATGGCACCCTGGATGGCCGCGGGGTCGGTGGAGAGGCCGTCCTTCGCCAGCCGCGCGGCGACGGCTTCGGCAAAGGCCCGGGTGCGGGCGATGTCCGCCAGCCCGTTGGCGACGTACTCCGACGTCAGCCAGGAGTAGTACCGGTCGTAGTCCACACTCAGCCCGGCGGGAACGGTCCCGGCGGCGAAGCGCATCACCACCTGGTAGGACGTCGGCGGGGGCCGGTAAGTGACGGCCAGGTGGGCCAGCACTACCAGCACCGGGGCCGCTACCAGCCACCAGCGCCGCCAGAGGACCTTCAGGAACGCGCGGAATTCCACTACTCCTATTCCTCTTTTTCCTCTTCTTCCACCACCTTCCGGCGACGGACCAGTTCCGGTTCTGCCTCCGACGGAGCGGGGGCCTCTTCTTCCACCTCTTCGGCGACCTCCAGTGGTGTGACCCGCACCACCATCTCATCCGGGTCATCCAGAACCCGAATGGTGGGCGGAAGCACCAGGTCCCCTACGGTAATCTGCTGGTCCAACTCGGTCAGGTTGCTCAGGTCCACCTCCACCGCCTCTATCAGGTCGCGAGGGAGACATTCAATCTCCAGCGTCTGCTTCCCCTGGAGCAGGATTCCTTCCCGGCGCTCCACAACCGGGGAGGAGCCGATCAGAACGATGGGGATTTCCATCGTAATCGGCTTATCCATTTCCACCCGGTAGAAGTCCACATGGAGCAGAGACCGGCGAATCGGGTCCCGCTGTAACCCTCGCACCAGCACCTGAAGAGCAGGCGATTCGCCGCTAATAGAAAGAGTAATCAGGTGGCTGGTGCCGGCATGACCGATGACCGCTTCCGCTTCCGCCGCCGGAATTTGCAGCGGCCAACTCTTCCCGTCCGGACCGTAGAGAACGGCCGGCACCCACCCTTCTCTCCGCAAACGGCGCACCTGTTTACCGACCAGCGTGCGCGCCTGAGCGCTCAGTTCCAGTTGTACCATCCTGCCTCCCAATCCCAATGATATTGTGTGTGGTAGACTCATTTTGACTCCCTCACCCCTTTCCCCCTTCGCCCCGAAACGGAGAGAAGGAAGGGATTGGGGGGAGGGGTGAGGTACGAGTCCGCAATGAAAAAGGCGGGCAAGCCCGCCTGGCCACAACTAATATTCTAACCCATTTCATATCTTTCGTCAAGGCTTGAGCGCTGGGGGGACCAGTGGTATACTAATGGCGTCTGGCACTCCCGTATCCATCCAGGCTGGTCCATCGCGGCCATCGCGCCCGGGAGCAAAGAATGGGAGAGATCACCTGGTTCGTCCCCGGCCATCCCGAGGTGGCGCCGGGACCGCTGGCCCGCTACTGCCCCACTGCCCCCGTCGGTGCCGCCGACGGTTATATCCGACAGTTGGCGGCACCCGGTGCGCTGGTGCTGGACCTCTTCTGTCAGGGGCCGACTTTCCTGAGAGAAGCGGTTCGGGCTGGCTGCCGGGCTATCGGCGCCAACGCCAATCCCATCGGCCTGCTGATTGCCGGGTTGGGGCTGGAGGGCGCCCCGGCGAACCTGGGGGCCGCCTTCACCCGCCTGGCCGACGCGCCCAAGGAGACCCCCACCCGCCGCTCCATCCCCCTCCATCGCCACATCCTCTCCCTCTACAGCAGCCGCTGCCCGGCCTGCGGCGGGGAAGGGACGGCAGAGTGGTTCGCCTGGGACCGGGAAGCCCGCTATCCCTACGCCAAAGCCGTCCGATGCCCCCGCTGCGGCCGTACCCAGGAAGGCCCGACCGACGAGGCGGACATCATCGCTGCCCGCCGTCTGGACCGACGGGGTTTTGCCTACTACTTCGCCCTGGACCGGGTCGCGCCCCCCCAGAGCCCCCACCGCACCCGCGCGGGGGAACTGGTGGACCTCTACACCCCCCGCAACCTCTCCGCCCTGGTGGACATCCTGGTCCGGCTGGAAGGGCTGGAACTGGAACGACCGGCGCGCGCGGCGCTGCAGGGGGCGCTTCTGGAGACGATGGACCGGGCCAGCAGTCTGGACCCCCACGGGGAGGAGCGACCCCGCCCGCGCCTCCTCCGTCCGCCCGCCCGCTTCCTGGAGCGAAACGTCTGGTATCTGCTGGAGGAGGCCGTGGCGCGGGCGGCGGGATGGGCCCCGGAGCCGGTCCGACGGGCGCCCGGCCTGAGGGACCTCCTGGCAGACCCCACCCCGGCCTACACTTTGCTCCCGCTCCCCGCCCGGGAGGTGGCCCGCCACCTGGCGCCGGGCACCGTCTCCCTCATCCTGGCCGACCCGCCCCGGCCGGACGGGGTTTTCTGGGCCCTCTGCGCGCTCTGGGCCGGCTGGCTCTGGGAATCCCCCACTTCCCAGGCCATGCGCCCCCTCCTGGGCCGCCGCCGCCTGGAATGGGACCGGCATCAGGAAGCCTTCCAGACGGCCCTCTCCGCCGTCGGCCCGTTGCTGGCCCCCGACGGCCATCTCGTCATCCTCTTCGCCGAACCGGATGAGAATCTGGTCGCCTCGGCCTGCCAGGCCGCCTCCGCCGCCGGATACGACCTGGTCGGCTGGGGGGCCAGCCCGGAGGTCGGATGCCGCCTGGTCTGGCGGTGGACCCGCCGGAACGACCGTCCGGACCACACCAACTATGTAGGGGCAACCCTTGCGGTTGCCCCCGATGCCATCGCCGGGACGGTCCGGGAAACCCTGAGCGCACGCGCCGAACCGACGCCCCGTTTCCTCCTGACCGCCGCCGTCCATACCGACATGGCCCGGCGCCGGTGGAACGGCCCCTTCGGGGAAGTGACCCAGGCCGTACGGCAGGGGTGGGAACGTCTGGAACTGGAAGCCCTGGAAGCGGACCTCTTCTGGTCCCCCGACCTGGATGCCAGCCGCCTGGACCCTCCGCTGGCGGACCGGGTGGAGGAAACCGTCCGCTCTCTGCTGGCAGAGGGGTCCCCGTGGACGACCCGGGACCTCCTCCTGGCCGTGTACCGTGCTCTGGACGGGCCCCTCACTCCGGACCCGTCGCTGGTCCTCCTCTGCATGCGCTCGTATGGCGTAGAGGACGGGGGGGTCTGGCGCCTGCGGGAGGAGGACGACCCCATCCGACGGGCGGAGGAACTGGATGCGCTGCGGCGGGACCTGGAGGAACTGGGGCGGCGGTTGCACTATCGCCCAGCCCGGGGGCATGGCTGGGACCTGCGCTGGCGGGAGCGGGGACGGGACGTCTACCTCTTCCGTATCTCCTCCACCGCCGCGCTGGGGGACATCGTCAGATTGCCCATCCCGCGCGGCGGGCGCCCCTGCTGGGTCCTCCCCGGCGGTCGGGCGGAACTGCTGGCGGAAAAACTCCGGCGGGACCCGCGCCTGGCCCGCGCCGTCTGGGGGGCCGGCTGGCAGTTCGTCAAATTCCGCCACCTGCGCCGTCTCATCGCCGAGGGGGTGGACCGCCGCACCTTCGCGGTGATGCTGGGACTGGACCCGGCCACCGGCCCCCGGGGGGTCCAGATTCCCCTGATGATGACCACGGACGACGGACCACAGACGACAGGAGGAATTCTATGAGACGCGTTGTCGGCCCGCTGCTGGTGATCCTCAGCCTGCTCATATCGCTGGCCGCCCTGGCCATCGGCGGCATCGCCTACTACCGGGCCACCCTGCTGCAGCGAGGCATGCTGGAAGCCGTCACTCAGACCCGCGCTGCCCTCGCCTCCCTCCCCGGACAGACGGTGGAAGTCCCGATCCACATTCAGGAAACCTTCCCCATCAGCGCTCAGATTCCCATCCGGGAAGAATTCGCCGTTCCCATCCACACCGTCCTGCCCATCTCCACGGACGTGGAAGTGCCCCTGAACATCCCGGTTCTGGGGGAACGGCGGATCAGCGTACCCATTCAGGCCGACGTGCCGATCCACGTGGAGGTGGTGATTCCCATCAGCAAGACGGTGGACCTGGAAACATCGCTGGCGGTGAACCTGCAGGTGCCAGTGCGGATAGACCTGGGGGCCCTGGGGATTGAAGGACTGGTGGAGAAAGTGGACGCGCGGCTGGCGGAGGTGGAACGGCAGTTGAGGGGACGATAGGCCTCAACCCTCTCCCCGCCGATTGGCCCCAGGGAGAGGGCTGAAATCCGGCAGGATGCCCCGCTCCACCAGCGCCTGCGCCAGTCTCTCCGCATCATCCGGGGAGATCAGCGCAACGGTCGGGGCGACGATTTCCCGGATGTAGCGACGGGTGGCGGGCGCGGCCGCCAGTTCCCGCAGCAGTGCCTCATCCTGCACCCGCAGGAGAACGACGGACTCCAGCCGGGCTTCCGGCCCCCGCTGGGCCCAGCGCTCCAGCGCCCGACGCAGCACGAGGGGCACCGGCCCTCCGGTCGCCTCTTCCAGAAAGGCCACTATCCGCTCCGGTGAGATGCGCTGCTGGCGGGCCCGCTCCAGCGAGGCCGGCGTCAGTCGGTAAAGACAGGGGTCGCCGATGTGGAGCCAGTCGGCCACGCGGCTCACCTGGAAGCGCTCGTACCGCCGCCCCGCCGGGACCTCCAGGACAAAGTCGGGCCGGATGACCATCGGCGGCGGAAGTGGCTCCGTAGGCGGTTCCGCCCGTCCCAGAAAGGCCGCGCCGGTGGGCGTGAGCGAGAAGCAGGTTTCATCCCCATCCGTTGTCACCATCCCCAGCCAGGCCAGCGGCCCCGTGATGATGTAGCGAATCAGCGCCCCTTCCACCCGGTCCCAGTTCTCAAACCCCCGCAGATACTCCCCGGTGACCGCGTCCCGGATGTACCAGGTGTCGTAGTTGCCGTCGGGCCGCTGGAAGTCCGGATCGGCCTCTTTGACGGCGGCGACAAAGTCCGCAAGACGGTACCACTCCCCAGGAGCGCAGACGGCCAGGTATCGGAGGACGGCCTCCCGGGCCAGGAGAGGGTCATTCTGCCAGGAGCCCGTCTCCTCAGGGCACAGGGTGGGGACATGCCGGAGGTCGTCCCAGGTCGGGTCTTCCTGCCAGGCCCGGGCCAGTGCCAGCCGCTGATGCGCCGGAGAGGCCCGCAACCAGTCGGTGACCGGCTCCGGGGCCGGACGGAGGTGCCCGGCGCGGTCCGTCCGCAGCCAGCCCAACCGCCGGACCAGATGACTGAGAAATGCCCAGCGCTCCCGGTCGGGGTCGCGCAGGTAGCGCCTCAGGTCCGTTTCGGCGGAGGACGGCCACTTCCCACCTGCCGTGGGGCGGACCGGGCGGACCTGGAAGTAAGCCAGGAGGGTACAGAGATCGTCCAGAAGCGCATCGGTGGGGTGAACGGGAGAGGGCGGCGAGGCCGTCGGCTCCAGACGGAAGAGGGGGACGGGCGAAAGCGGCAGAAGGGCCCGCAGTTCATCGGGGACCAGGGCCACTTCGCGAAGGCCGTTGGGGCCTTCCACGACGACGCGGAAGACCAGCCCCCGGTACCAGAGAGATTCCGCCACGGATGCCGGAGACTCCCAGGGCCGCTCCTGCCGGAGGCGGCCCGGGCCCATGTCCCGCACCGGCCCCCAGCGGCGGATAAACGTGGGCCATGCCAACGCCCCGCCGACGGAGTGGAGAAACTCCAGCGCGGCCCGCTCGTCGGGCGAGAGGGATGCCCACACCCCCTCCGCCTGCTCCCGGTCCCGCATCCGGGCCTCCAGCGCGGCGACCGCTTCCGCCCGGCGGCCGGGCAGGTCCTCCAGCCCCCAGCGGCGGGCCATCACTTCCAGCCGCACCGCATCCACATCCGCCAGACACTGCGCCAGATTCCGGCTCATCCTCCCAGGCCCGCCTGCACTGTTCAGCCTCACCCCACCCCCAGCGGCGCCTCGGGCGAAAGCCTCCTCGGGCCGAGGCCCTCGGGGCCGAGGGCTCGGCGTGGCCCTTCGCCGCTACCCCCTCTTTCCTCACCCCACCCCCTGCCCCCTCCCCTCTCCCGAACTTCGTTCGGGAGAGGGGAGGGGGGCGGCGGCGAAGCCGCTGGGGGAGGGGTGAGGAAGCCCGCTGATCAAAAGAGCGAAAACTCGCGGCGGATAATCCGGTCCCGGACCTGATGGACCTGGCTCAGGTGCTCATCCAGAATGGCCTCCACATCGGCCTGGATGCTGGGTGTGAGGCCACCGGAGACGGGGCGCACCTGCGCCGTCGCAATCAGGGGCTGGTCCAGGGGCTTCCCGATTTGGGAGAGGATGTAGACGGTAGCCTCGCGCACCGTCGGCACTCGCTCCACGATGTCCCTTGCCACCAGCATGGCCAGCACGTTGTAGACCTTGCCGACATGGGAAATCGGGTTCTTTCCGCAGGCTGCCTCCAGACTGGCGGCCCGGAAGGGGGTGATCAGACCGTTCACCCGGTTCCCCCGTCCCACAGCGCCGTCGTCGCCCATCTCGGCAGAGGTACCGGTGAGGGTCAGATAGACGGCTCCGGCATCTGCGTCGTCGGCGGTGTTCACTGCCACCACCACTTTTCGGGTGTCCAGTTGGCTGGCAAAGGACTGGATGGCTTCCTGGGCCGCGTGTTTCAGTTCCAGGTATTCGGCCACATCCCCGATGTGGGCAGCGATGAAGGGGAGGGCCACCGTCAGCACCATCTCATCTCCCCGCCGCGCTCCCATCACCTTCACATCCTCGCCGATGGGGAACTGATCAATCAACTGGTAGTTAATGTACCGCGAGGTCTCGTAGACTGCCCGTTCCAGCCCGGAGCGGGGCCAGTGGCTGACGCCGAAACTGGTATCGTTAGCCGTCACCTCTTCCACCACGTGGACCAGTTCCTCGGCCCCCCGCCCCACGAAAGAATCTATGACCATATGCCGGTCGGGGTCCAGGTAGCGCATGGTCTCCCGGATATGCTGGCGGGCCGCCTGGATGGCGATGGTATCCAGGGGGATTTTCCGGCCCCGGTATGTCGGGGTGCCGCGACCGGCAATCTGGATGCGGATGGGGCGGATCATATGGCCGCCGCCGAAGCCGACCTCCACCTCCCCGGCCACCAACTGCACCTTGTCAAAGTTGTGATGCAGTAGGGTCCCCAGGTTCTCCAGGCACCAGCGGCAGTATTCCACGGAAATCCGCTCTGCGATTCCGTCACACAGGCTATCGGGATGGCCGATACCTTTGCGCTCCACGATCTCCACCGGGAGGTCTTCAATGTACTGTCCGCTGGCCTCCGTCACAACGATATTTCGCTTGGACATGTTCTTCTCTCCTGTAGGGGTCTCCCGGTCGGTGCACTCTGGGGTCGGGCCTGGGGGGATAAGGGGAAGAAAAAAGCCCCCTCTGGAAAGACAGAAGGGGCACGACAGGCGCGCCGCCTCTTATCTTCCAGAACGATCCCGTTCTGCCGGAATTGGCACCTGGGGTGGCCATGACACCGCCCGTTACAGGCCGGTCAGTCTCCACCCTGGTTGCCGAGGCTTCACAGGGCCGGTCCCTCCACCTCTCTGGATAAGAGTGCCGCCGGGGCTATTCAATTGTTGGTTGAATCATACCACAGACAGGAAATTTGTCAAGAAAGGTACACCCGGCGGGCTTGCGGAGCAATTCGCCTGTGGGCAAGAGGGGAGTATGGGGGTTTTGCGGGCGGGCTATGTCCGCCTGCAAAACCCCATATCTCCCCACTTATGGGTGCGGCGCTCCCCGCAGGGAGGTTGTTGCACAAGCCCCAAACTGTTAAAAAGTCCATTGACGATTTGACCAAATAGCGGTAGAATGTTATTGCTCAATCAGAAATCCCCAGCCATTCGCTGGATTCAGGAGGTTGAAAAATGGAACGGGAAATTGGAACGGACACAGTCAAGCGCGGTCTGGCACAGATGCTAAAGGGCGGGGTCATTATGGACGTGACCAACGCCGAGCAGGCCCGGATTGCCGAAGAGGCGGGCGCCTGCGCGGTGATGGCCCTGGAGCGGGTCCCGGCGGACATTCGCGCCCAGGGCGGTGTGGCCCGTATGGCCGACCCGGAAAAAATACTGGAGATTATGGAAGCCGTCTCCATCCCGGTAATGGCCAAATGCCGCATCGGTCACTTCGTGGAAGCGCAGATTCTGGAGGCGCTGGGAGTGGATTTCATTGACGAGAGCGAGGTACTGACCCCCGCCGATGAGGAGCACCACATTGACAAGCGCAAGTTCAAGGTCCCCTTCGTTTGCGGGGCGCGCAATCTGGGGGAGGCGCTCCGACGCATCGGCGAGGGAGCGGCGATGATCCGCACCAAAGGGGAGGCCGGCACCGGCAACGTGGTGGAGGCGGTCCGACATGCCCGCGCCGTCCTGGGGGAAATCCGTCGCCTGACCACGATGGCAGAAGAGGAGATGATGGCCTACGCCAAAGAGATCGGGGCGCCCTACGAACTGGTCGTGGAGACAGCCCGTCTGGGACGGCTGCCGGTGGTCAACTTCGCCGCCGGTGGCATCGCCACTCCCGCCGACGCGGCGCTGATGATGCAACTGGGGATGGACGGCGTCTTCGTGGGTAGCGGCATCTTCAAGAGCGGCGACCCGGTCAAACGGGCGCGGGCCATCGTCCAGGCCGTCACCTACTACAACGACCCGAAGATTCTGGCCGAGATCAGCCGGGGCCTGGGGGAGCCGATGGTCGGCATCAACATCAGCCTCATTCCGGCGGAAGAGCGGCTGGCCGTGCGAGGGTGGTAATCGGGATGACAGGCAGGAAGAAAATCGGGGTTGGTATTCTGGCGCTTCAGGGTGCTTTCATTGAACATGCCCAGATGCTGGCCCGCATCGGCGTCCAGCCGGTAGAAGTGCGGCTTCCGGAGCATCTGGAGGGGCTGAATGGGCTGATCATCCCCGGCGGGGAATCCACCACCATGGGCCTCCTGGCCCAGAAGTGGGGCCTGCTGGAGCCGCTGCGGGCGTTCGCCCGCTCCGGGCGGCCCATCTGGGGTACCTGCGCCGGGATGATTCTGCTGGCGAAAGAAGTTGTGGACGGGGTGCCCGGCCAGCCCATCCTGGGCTTGATGGACATCACCGTCCGGCGCAATGCCTTTGGCCGCCAGGTGGACAGTTTTGAGGCCGACCTGGCGATTCCCGTCCTGGGAGACCCGCCCTTCCACGCCGTCTTCATTCGCGCTCCGGTCATTGAGCAAGTGGGATCAGGTGTGGAGGTCCTGGCCGCGCTGGAAGACGGGACGGCAGTGGCCGTGCAGCAGGGCAACCTGCTGGCGACCGCCTTTCATCCGGAATTGACCCGGGATGACCGATTCCACAGGTACTTCCTGAAACTGGTAGAATAAAGATGCAAACGGATACTCTGGACATCCCATTGCTGATCCGGCTGATAGAGGAGAACCCGGAATGGCGGGTACTCTTTCGGCGCGCGCTGCAGATTGACGACCTGCTGGAACTGCCCGAACTGTTCCGGCGCCTGAGTGACCATATAGAAGCCTTAGCGGAATCACATCGGCGCAGCGAAGAGCGGCTGGACCGGCTGGAAGCCGCCGTTCAGGAACTGGCTGAAGCCCAACGGCGCAGCGAAGAGCGGCTGGACCGGCTGGAAGC
>JBBIKR010000024.1:0-6282 GCA_037445395.1 Thermoflexales bacterium | reverse complement strand
GCCGTTCAGGAACTGGCCGAAGCCCAACGGCGCACCGACGAATCCGTCAAAGCCCTGGCCGAAGCCCAACGGCGGACGGACGAGCGAGTGGATGTGCTGGCCCAAAAGGTGGACCATCTCGCCGAAGTGGTCAACAATCTGCAGCGAACCATCGGGGCCACTGTGGAAGAAGAAGCCGAAGATTGGGTCTCCGTCCGTCTGGAGCAACAGGGCTATCAGATTCTGGAAGAACCCCGACAGGTCCGGATGGACGGTGAAATAGATGTGGCGATACCGGCGGCCCGAGATGGTCAGGTCCTGTGGGCAGTGGTGGAAGCCAAAACCCGGTTGAGCCGACGGGAGATAGAGGATTGGGCCAACCGGATGCGCTCCGAAGGCTTCCGTCGCCGACTGGCGCAACACGGTGTCCCCGGTCCCTACCTGGTGTATATCTACGGACTCCGGGTGGACGCAGGCTGCGATGCGGCCGCACGCCGGTTCGGTATCGGCCTGGTTACCGGGCGCGGGGAACGGGTACCCCCTGGCCCGTTGCTCCCGCCCGCCGAATCTGAGGGACAAGAGAACTGAGCACTGTGGAGAAAGGGTACTACAATCACATCACCGATGATCTGGACGCGTTACTGAACGTCCTGCCGGAAGACCTGCGGGAGAGTGTCCAGCGGATTGGCCGGCGGGACGAGTTGCTGGAGGTGATTCTGGACCTGGGGCGGGTGCCCACTGCTCGCTATACCGACGGCGAGGTGGTGCTGAGCGAGCGGGAGGTCACCCGGGAGGACATCCAGCATGTGGTGGAACGGGTGGGCGAGTTTGACGCCGATAACCGCGCCGGTATCGCCCGCACTCTCCACCGCATCGCCGCCATCCGCAACCGCAAGGGAGACATCGTCGGGCTGACCTGCCGGGTCGGCCGGGCCGTCTACGGCACCATCGCCATCATCCAGGACATCATTGAGAGCGGCAAGAGCATCCTCCTCCTGGGCCGGCCCGGTGTGGGCAAGACGACGATGCTGCGGGAGGCCGCCCGGGTCCTGGCAGAGACGAAGCGGGTCATCATCGTGGACACGTCCAACGAAATCGGCGGCGACGGCGACATCCCCCACCCTGCCGTCGGACGCGCACGCCGGATGCAGGTGGAGATGCCCTCCCTCCAGCACGAGGTGATGATTGAGGCGGTGGAAAACCACAACCCCGAGGTCATCATCATAGATGAAATCGGGAGGGAACTGGAGGCTCTGGCGGCGCGGACCATCGCCGAGCGAGGTGTCCAACTCATTGCCACCGCCCACGGCAACACCCTGGATAACCTCCTGCTGAACCCTACTCTCTCCGACCTGGTCGGAGGGATTGAGAGTGTGACCCTTTCGGACGAGGAGGCGCGGCGGCGGGGCACGCAGAAGACCATTCTGGAGCGCCGCGCGCCGCCGACGTTTGACGTCCTTATTGAAATCCAGGACCGCCAGCGGTTGCTCATCCACCACAGCGTGGCTGAATCGGTGGACGCGCTGCTCCGGGGCCGTCCCCTGCAGGCAGAACTCCGCTACCGGGACGCTTCCGGAGAGATTCGGGTGGAGAAGGCCAAGCCACCGTCGCTGGAGGAGCGGGAGAGCGGCCGCGCACGTCCATCCCCCACCGCCGCCCCGCCCTCCCCTCCGGCACCGCTGGGGCCAAAAATCCAGGAGCCGGTGCGCATCTTCCCCTACGGCATTGCCCGCAACCGGCTGGAGCGGGCCGCCCGCCGCATGCAGGTCCCCGTCTACGTGGTGGATGAACTGGGGCAGGCAGACGCGTTCGTGACCACCAAAGGCTTCTTCCGCAAGCGCCCCCGGCTGATCACCGACGCTGAACGGAAGGGCATCCCCGTCTACGTCCTGAGAGCCAACACCGTCGCTCAGATGGAGGCCTGCCTGAGCGACATCGCGGCGGAGAACCACCTGCCCGGCCCGCTGACGCCCGCCCTGCGGGAGGCAGACCACGCTATCCGCCGTATCCTGGAGGGGGACGCCGACGAGGTGGAACTCTCCCCCCAGAACGCGTTTGTCCGCCGCCAGCAACACGAAATGGCCCGGGAAGCGGGCCTTTCCTCCTACTCGGTGGGGGAAGAGCCGAACCGGCGGGTGCGGATTACGAGGGCATAAGAGGGAGGTTGAAATCATTTTTGTTGTGGCGGCTTCGCCGCCACAACAAAACGAGCATCGCGCGATGTTCATCACGCTGGAAGGACCCGACGGGAGCGGCAAGACGACCCAGGCCCGCCTGCTGGCCGGGTGGCTTCAGGAGCAGGGCCATCCGGTCGTCCTGGTCCGCGAGCCGGGGGGGACGGCCATCGGCGAGCGGATTCGGGACGTCCTCCACGACCCGGCCCATACCGGCATGTCCCCCTGGACGGAGGTCTTCCTGTATTGCGCCGCGCGGGCCCAACTGGTGGCGGAGGTGGTCCGGCCCGCGCTGGCCGCCGGACAGACCGTCCTCTGCGACCGCTACGCCGATAGTACCCTGGCCTACCAGGGCTACGGGCGGGGCCTGGACCTGGAGGCGCTCCGGCTGGTCCTCTACCTGGCAACTGGCGGCCTGACCCCCGACCTGACCTTCTGCCTGGACATTTCGCCGGAAGAGGGGCTGGCCCGCCGCCGAACGGGCGGCGGAGAATGGAACCGTCTGGACCGGGAGGCGGTGGACTTTCACCGCCGGGTGCGGGCCGGCTACCTGGAACTGGCCAGCCGGGAGCCCCGGCGGTGGATTGTGGTGGATGCCGCCCGCCCTGTGGAAGCGGTGCAGGCGGACCTGCGCGCCCTCCTGCAGGCGCGCCGGACAGGAGGGCAAACCCCTCTGGCGCTATAGTTCCTCGCCGATGTCCCCTTCTCCGCCCTCCTCCCCCATCAGTTCCGGCATGCTCTTCTCTATCTCTTCGGGACTCTCCCCCGCCTCCAGCCGTCCGACGACCTCCTCAAACTCCGGCCCCAGGTCTTCTCCCACTTCGTCGGCCATCCGGCGCATCATCCGCGCCAGCGAGCGGGGGTCCTTTTCGTCAAAGTCGGAGAGAAAAGAATCATCGGCCAGCGACTCCAGGCGGCTCTCCTCGGAGCGGACGACCCGCACGCGGGAGATCAGGCGGGTCAGGTTTGTGCTCCCACAGTGGGGACAGACCGGCGTCCCACTCTGGGCTTCGGAGAACGTCCGCCAGAAAATAGAGATGCGACGACGGCAGTCGTGGCATCGGTACTCGTAAACGGGCATTTCCGTTCCCTCCGGGTAACCTCTTCGTCTCTGCGAGAGCAAATTATACCTTCCTCAAGGAGGAATGCAAGATGACCTGGACGCTCCCTCGCTACCCGCTCCTGATCGTCATCTCGGGACCCGCCGGAGTCGGGAAGGATTCCGTCCTGCGGCGGATGAAGGAGTTGGGGTATCCTTTCCACTTCGTCGTCACCGCCACCGACCGGGCCCCGCGCCCCGGCGAGGTCCACGGGGTGGATTACTTCTTCCTCTCCACCGAGGAATTCCTCCGGCTGGAACGGGAGGGGGAACTGCTGGAACACGCCGTCGTCTACGGAGAGCACAAGGGGGTCCCCAAACAGCAGGTCCGGGATGCCTTCGCGTCCGGCAAGGACGTCATCATGCGGGTGGACGTGCAGGGAGCGGCCACCATCCGCCGACTGGCCCCCGAAGCGGTCCTCATCTTTCTGACCGCCGAGTCAAAAGACGAACTGGTGCGCCGACTGAAGGGGCGGGGCACGGAGACGCCGGAAAAACTGGCCGAGCGGGTGGAGAAGATTGAGTGGGAGATGAGATGTATGCAGGAGTTTGATTATGTGGTCGTCAACCGAGAGGGGGAACTGGATCGCGCTGTAGCCCAGATTGCCGCGATTGTAGAGGCAGAGCACTGCCGGGTCCACCCGCGCCAGGTACAACTATGACCGACCGGATTCTTCGCATCCATCAGCGACTGGTTGCCGAATACGGCGAGCCCCAATGGGCGCCGCGCGACCCCATAGCGGTCCTGGTCTCCACCATCCTCTCCCAGAACACCAACGACCGGAATCGGGACCGGGCGTACGAGCAGTTGCGGGAACGGTTCCCCACCTGGGAGGCCGTCCGGGACGCCCCGCTGGAGGACCTGGTGGCGGCAATTCGTCCGGCGGGACTGGCGCCCACCAAGGCCCCGCGCATCCAGGAGACGTTGCGGCGCATCTGGGCCGAAGGGGGGGAGTTCTCCCTGGATTTTCTGGCCGATATGCCGCTGGAGGCGGCAAGGGCCTGGCTTCTCTCCGTCCCCGGCGTCGGCCCCAAGACGGCGGCGATTGTCCTCCTCTTCGCCTTTGGCCGCCCCGCGTTCCCCGTGGACACCCACATCCACCGGGTATCCCGACGGCTGGGGCTGATCCCTGCGCGGGCCACCCGGGAGCAGGCCCACACCCTGCTGGAAGAACTCATTCCCCCGGAACTGTATTATCCCCTTCACCTCAACCTGATCGCCCTGGGGCGGGACGTCTGCCATCCCCGCAACCCCGAATGCGGGCGCTGCGTCCTGCGGGAAGAGTGTGAATTCTATCCGCAAGGACGGGGTTGATATGGCGCTCCAACTCATCCTCATCCGTCACGCGGAGACCGTCGCCAACGTCCAGCGGCGCTGGGTGGGCTGGAACGACACGCCGCTGACCGAGCGGGGGGAGGCTCAGGCGGAGGCCGTCGCCCGCCGTCTGGCCGCCGAGGTGACCGACCCCGTCGCCCTCTACACCAGCCCCCTACCCCGCGCCCGGCGGACGGCGGAGGTCATCGGGCAGGCGCTGGGGCTGGACCCCATCCCGCTGGACGGCCTGCGGGAGATCAATTTCGGCGATATGGACGGGGTGACCCTGGAGGAGATGAAGACCGTCTACCCCGACCTCTACGAGCGCTGGCGGGACCGGACGGATGTGGAGTTCACCTGGCCCGGAGGTGAGAGCCGGTCCGGTTTCTTCCGCCGCGTGGCGGCGACCTGCCAGGACGTTCTCTCCCGCCACCCCCAGGGCACCGTCCTGATTGTGGCCCACGGCGGGACCCTGCGGGCGATGCTGGCCTGCCTGTTGCCGGAGCAGATGAGCCAGTGGTGGGGATATGAACTGGGCCACTGCACCGTCACGCGAGTCCTGGTGGCAGACGGGCAGGTTTCCCTCGTTGCGCTGAACGACTCCGCTCATCTTCCCCCGGTTTCCTCCTGACGGGCCCCTATCCGGGAGGGCTTGCACAGCAAATCCCCTCCGAGGAGTGCTGCCCCCATACAGTACAAATGTGTGGGGCGGCTTCGCCGCTCCACACAAATTTTTGATCTCTTTCACCTGCCAGTGAATTACTGCGCAAGCCCTCGGGGGAATTGCCCTTGACAGAAACCGCACCCTGTGGTATATTGTGTGACAAGTCATATATAAGACGAGTATAATACTGGAGAGGTCATGTCCCTGGAACACGCCATCCTGGGCTTCCTGAACTACGCCCCGATGACCGGCTATGACCTGAAGAAGGCCTTTGATGCCTCGGTGCGGCACTTCTGGCCCGCCGACCAGGCCCAGATTTACCGGACCCTGCGGGAACTGGCGGAGCGGGGCTGGGTTACGGCGGAGATAGTCCCTCAGGAAGACCGTCCCAACCGCAAGGTCTACCACATCACCGACGCGGGGCGGGAGGAACTGCGCCGCTGGCTGCGCACACCCTCCGCCCCGGAAGACCCGCGCGTCCCGCTTCTGGTGAAGGTCTTCTTCGCCGGACAACTGGAGAACGACGAGGCCATCGCGCTGCTGGAAGCGTACGCCGAGGGATTGCGCGCCCGGCTACAGGCCTATGCCCAAATCCCTCAGGCCTCCGCCCACTACGCCGAGTTGATCAACTCTCCCCGGGAAGTCTTCTTCTGGGCCCTGACCCTGGACTACGGCACACGGCTGACCCGCGCCGCACTGGAATGGGCCGAAGAAGCGATCCGCAACCTTTCACAAGCCCACATTAAAGGAGATCAATGAAGATTCTCGCCATCAACGGCAGTCCGCGTGGCCCGCGCGGGAACACCGACCGTATCCTGCAGCCCTTCCTGGAAGGGGCCAGAACCGCCGGGGCCGAAACGGAGACTATCTATCTGAAAGACCTGGACATCCGCCCCTGCCTGGGCTGCTTCACCTGCTGGACGAAGACCCCCGGCGTCTGCATCCACAAGGACGATATGGCGGCCCTGTTGCCGCGCCTGCGTCAGGCGGATGTGCTGATCTACGCCACGCCGCTGTACGTCTTCACCGTCAGCGGGCTGATGAAGAACTT
>JBBIKR010000023.1:36170-40933 GCA_037445395.1 Thermoflexales bacterium | reverse complement strand
GGCCGAAGGCCGCTGCCGCAAAACCCCCGTTTCTCTACCCCTCCCCTCTCCCGCCGCCGAAGGCGGGTGGGAGAGGGGAGGGGGCAAGGGGGTGGGGTGAGGGCTGGAGGCAAGCCTAACCGCTTCGCTACCGAAAAAACTACACTTGTAAGATAGGCGGCGGGGGAGGGGTGAGAAGCATGGGCGCTAACCGAAGCGCAGGGTATTGGCTCGCGCTGGTGGCCCTCTCGCCGGACAGTAAACCGTCCGGCTCATAAAACAAGCGGCGCCCCCGCCCTACTCCGTCCGAGAAGGGGCGCTTCAGCGCCCCTCCCACCCTGAGCCTGGCCGTTTACGGCCAGGCAGTCGGCGGCGCCCGCCGGGGTTGGGGTGATGACAAGGAGCATCCTATGCCCGGAAGCACTCGCGGAGAAACAACCCTTCAAACCGTCCTTTCTGCACGGGCCCTTCGCCGTCGGGGGAGGGGTGAGCCCCTCCTGGCCCTGCTCCTGGCCCTTCTGGCTCTTCTCGCCCTCGCGGCCATCGGCCGGGAGAACATACTGACCGCCCCCGGCGACACCCACACCATCTACCAGATTCAGTACACCAACAATCCCG
Source organism: Thermoflexales bacterium (assembly GCA_037445395.1). Lineage (GTDB taxonomy): Bacteria > Chloroflexota > Anaerolineae > B4-G1 > DUEL01 > SpSt-77. Next base: position 40,336 of record JBBIKR010000023.1, on the reverse strand, counting down.
GTGGTAACAACACCTATCCTTCCCCCGTTGCCGAGCAGGTGGTCACCACGTCGGGGACCGTCTGCGCGGTCTATAAGCGCGGCTACGTCATCAACGAGGACACCGGCCCCTGGCACGGCGTCTACGTCTATGTCGGCTCCGGCGGCACCAAACCTCCCCGGGGTACCCTGGTCCAGGTGACCGGCGCCATCGCCGAGTACCAGGGGATGACCGAGTTCTCTTACCCCACTCGCGTCCGGCAAATGGGGACGGGGCCAGATGTCTGCACGCCCACCCTCGTCACGGCCGCCGCGGTGCCCTATAACAACCCGGCGCTCGCGGAGCCCTACGAGGGCACTATGGTGGAGTACCGCAACATCACCATCACCTCGGTCGGCAGTTACTCCGCCATCTTCGTGGACGCTTCGGGTGGGACCGGTGCCATCGCCCTGCTCTCCAACGACGTCTATAGCCCCAGCCTGAGCGTCGGCCAGCGATACGAGTACGTTCGGGGCATCCTGTTGCCCTACTACGCGTCCGAATACCGGGTCTGGCTGGCTTCTGCCGACGACATCCAGCCCCTGGACCTCACCCCGCCCACCGTCACGGTCACCGAACCGGCCAATGGGGCCACCGACGTCAACCCGCACCGGCCCATCTCCGCAACCTTCAGCGAGCCGGTCAGCCCCACCACCGTCTCTGCCGCATCCTTCCAGGTCCGGGGCCCGTCCGGAGCGGTCGCGGGCACCGTCGCCTACGACCCCGCCACCAGCCAGGCCACCTTCACCCCGGACGCCCCGCTGGCGCCCGGCGCGCTCCACACCGCCACCCTCACCGCCGACATCCGCGACCGGGTCGGCAACCCCCTGGTCCCCTACACCTGGACCTTCACCACCGGCCCGCTGGACACCGTCTCGCCGACGGTGGTCGGACGAATCCCGGCGCCGGAAGCGGCGGACGTCCCGCTGGATGCGCGCGTCGTTATCACCTTCAGCGAGGAACTGAAGCCGGAGACCGTCGCGGCGGCGAACTTCACCCTCACCGGGCCCTACGGGGCGGTCCCCTGGGCGGGCGTCGCCTACGACCCGGCAGGCCGACGGGTCACCCTCACCCCGCGCGGCCTGCTCCTCCCCACCACCCGCTACACCGTCACGATTGCGCCCTCCGTGACCGACTGGGCCGGAAACCCCGTCGCCGAAGCGGACCGGACGTGGTCCTTCACCACCCAGATAGAGCCACCGATGTCCGCCTTCCACGGCGACCTGCACAACCACACCTCCTATTCCGACGGCTCCCTCACCCCGTATGACGCCTTCACCTCGGCCATCCGCTGCGGCCTGGATTTCCTGGCTGTCACCGACCACTCCTACGCCGTAGACGATGCCGAATGGGCCGACACGCTGGCCCAGGCCAATGCCTTCACCCAGGACGGCGTCTTCGTCGCCCTGCGCGGCTTTGAGTACACCCAGGGCGCCGAGGGGCACATCAACGTCTACAACACCGTCCGCCACGCCACCCGCAGCCAGATAGAAGGTTGCACCTACTGCGACTACACCCCCAACCTGGAAGCGGGCGTCACCGTGGAGGGTTTCTACCGCTGGCTCGCCATCACCGGCACCCAGGCGGTGGACGAGGCGGGCGTGGTGATGCAGTTCAACCATCCCGGCTGGATCAACTTCAACGACTGGGCCTACCACCCCGAAGTGGAGGACCTGGCCGAACTGGAGGAAGTGGGCAACGGCTACACCCCCGCCTCCTACGTCTTCTCCTGGGACGAGTGGGTCCGCTCTCTGGACTACGGCTGGAAGGTCGGCGCGACCAGCAACTCCGACAATCACGCCACCGATTGGGGGTGCATCGTTTCCCACCGTACCGGGGTGGTCATGCCCGCGCTCACCAAACGGAACCTGCTGGATGCGCTGCGCGCCCGCCGGACGTTCGCCACCGAGGACGCCAACGCCGAACTCTTCTTCCGCGCCAACGGCTACTGGATGGGCGCGGAGGTCCCCAACACCGGCCGGATGCTCTTCCAGGTCTGGGGAGACGACCCCGACGGCGAACCGACGGCCCTGGTGGAACTGGTCACCGCGCAGGGCCAGGTGGTGACATCCACCCGGCCCGGCACCGCCGCCTATACCTGGACCTTCACCCTGGACATCTCCCCCGGCGTCCATTACTACTTTGTCAAAGCCACCCAGGCCGACGGCGACCGCATCGTCTCCTCGCCGGTCTGGACGATGGGGGACGAGGACGTCCGCCTCACGGACCTGACCGTCCAGCCGTCCATCCCCACCACCCACAACCCCAGCCTCCTGACCGCGCGGGTGACCAACCGGGGGACGGCCACCCGTACCGTCACCGTGACCTTTGCGGTGGACGGCGTGCCCATCGGCCAGGTTCCCGTCACCGTTCCGGCCTGCACCGTCGGCCCCTGCGCCGATGGATACGCCCAGGTCTCCTGGCAACCGGGCGCGGTCGGCCCCGTCACCGTCACCGCCGAACTGGTCGGCGCCCCGGCAACCGACAACCCCGATGACAACATCCGTCGCCTTTCCCTGACGGTGACCGATGAGAAGGTCCCCCTCATCCTGATAGACGTCGGGCACAACAACGTCGGCGTGGACCCGCGCGGGAGCCGCGCCTTCGTGGATGACCTGACCGCTCACGGTTACAACGTCCTCTTCAACCTGGACGAACTGACCGCCTCGGACCTGAACACCGACGTGGTCAAACTCCTCATCCTCAACGCCTACGGCCCCAACCCGCTCACCGACACCGAGACCCAGGCAGTCGCCGACTTCGTGGCCGGCGGGGGGAGCCTCTGGCTGGGCGGCATGTCCGACTACACGGGCAAGGTCTGGTGGGCCTACGACGTCGCCGACCGGATGAACGGACTGATAGCGGCCGTAGAGTCCCGCGTGGGCGTGACCGTCCCCATCCGCTTCAACGACGACGAGGTCCTGGACGGCGACGACAACAACGGCTATCCGTGGGGGATTCAGTGGCACGTCTTCCCGGTCAGCCCGACCACGGGCGTCGGGGTGAACGTCCTGCAGATTCAGTCCTGGTCGGTCTGCTCGCTGGTGGACCGGAACCGGCAGGCGCTGACAGAGGACGACCTGCTGGGGAACGGTCACCTCTTCGTCGTGGGCGACCTGGATGAGGGGAGCGGCACCTACGGCTACCCGAACCGGACCAGCAACACTGACGCCGACAACGAGGGCGACGCGTACATCTACGGGGCGACAGAGTTGGTCCCAGCCGCGGCCGGGTACGACATCCCCGGTCCGGCCGGACGACTCTTCTTTTACGGGGACGCCAACGACCCCTTCAATATCTTCGCCTACGGTGCCGGGGACGGCAAACAGAACGAAATCTTCAACCTGCAGGTGGTCATGTGGCTCCTGGACGAGCCGTTGCGGAAGAAGACCGTTGCCGAGGCACGCTCCGACCCGGAGGGGGACGATGTCCCCGTCAACCTGCACCGGCTGGTCTGGGTGGAGGGGTTCGTCACTGCCTCCTACGGGGAGTTCTTTGACGTCCTGTACGTCCAGGACGAAACGGGCGGGATAACGGTCTTCGCACCGGCGGGGACGGCGTCGGGCGCGGTGGGGGCGATGCCCGTCCGGGGCGACTGCGTCCGGGTGGTGGGGACGGTAGACGTCTACCAGGGCGATACCGAAATCCAGTTCTTTGAGAGCGAACAGGTGCAGGTGCTGACGCTGACCTGTGTCCTCAGTCCGGCGCTGGCGGTGACCGGCAGCATCCCTTTGCCCCTGCGGACGGTCAGCGCGACGCTGGAGGCCTATGAGGGCTGGCTGGCGGTGGTCACCGGGACGGTGACGGCCGTCTCGGCGGACCGGAGCGCCATCTGGGTGGACGACGGGAGCGGGCCGGTGCGGGCGTTCCTGGACGGCTACAACGGCACCTGGTCGGATGTCTCCCCGATGGACCGCGTGGTGGTGGCGGGTCTGGTCTCTGAGGACACCGACGGCCCACGCCTGCGGGTCCGCAACTACCGGATGCACCCGGACCGTCCGGACGACCTGATGCTGCTGGCACCGGCGCGTCGGCTCTACTTGCCGGTGGTGCTGCGCGCGGCGCGGCCGTAGCCATCCGCGAACGTGCCATGGCGACCGCAAGGGTCGCCCCTACAAACCACGCCCATTGTAGGGGGAGGGCTTGCC
>JBBIKR010000023.1:32054-36070 GCA_037445395.1 Thermoflexales bacterium | reverse complement strand
AAGCCGCCCGCCGGAAAACCCCTCTTCCCTAAAAACACGGGAGGAAAGACGTGCTTCCAACCAAAATCGTCATCATCGGAGCCGGCAGTGCCAGTTTCGGATTGAACACCCTGGCCGCGCTGATGCGGAGCCCGCGCCTGCGGGAGAGCCACCTGGCGCTGGTGGACCGGGACCCGGAGGCGCTGGCGCTGGTGGGCCGTCTGGCCCACCGGCTCAACCGGGAGTGGGATGCCCGGATGACCGTGACCACGCATACGCACCACGCCGAGGCGCTGGAGGGGGCCGGGTTCGTCGTCCTCTCCATTGAGGTACCGCCGCGCGAGCGGCTGTGGCGAATGGACTACGAGATTCCGCTGAAGTACGGGGTGCGACAACCCTATGCGGAAAACGGCGGGCCGGGCGGGTTCGCCCACGCGGCCCGCAACATCGTCCCGATCATGGAGATTGTGCGGGATATGGAGCGGGCCTGTCCGGACGCCTGGCTGATCAACTACACCAACCCGATGATCCGCATCTGTGATGCCATCGCCCGCTACAGTCGCATCAAAGTCGTTGGCCTCTGCCATCAGATTTATGTCGGTTACGCGATGGTCGGGCTGGCGCTGGCGAAGGACCTGGGATTCACGGTGCCCGAGGGGTTCACCGATACCCGCGCTGCCATCACCAACATCCCGATCCACGAGGCGGTCATCCAGCAGGCGGTGGAGCGGCTGGACATCCGGGCTGCCGGTCTGAACCATTTCACCTGGATGGTGGGCCTGTACGACCGGCGGACAGGGGAAGACCTGTATCCCCTCTTTGCGACCCGCTGGGCGCAGATGGACCCCGCCTTTGAGCCGTTGACCCGTCGGATGTACGAGATTTTCGGCCTTTTCCCCATTCCCGGGGACGAGCATCTCTGCGAGTACCTCCCCTGGGTCAGCGACCCCGTCACCCGACCGTGGGAGAAGTATCAACTGGACCTGTATGAGTGGGACATCTGGGAGCAGGTGCGATGGGTGCGGCGGGAGGAGATGGCCCGTCTGGGCGACGGTCGGCTGAGCCTGGATACGCTCCTGGATACTGACAGCGAGGGGGCGCTGGAGATGATTGAGAACATCGCGGGGGCGGGCCGACATTACCACCTGGCGGTCAACGTCCCCAATCGGGGCGCCATCTCCAACCTGCCGGAGGGTGTGATTGTGGAGGTGCCCGGCGTGGTCACCGGGGCCGGGGTGCAGGGAGTCTGCGTGGGGGCGCTGCCGGAGCCCATCGCGGAGTTGTGCCGGCGGGAGATCACGGTGGCCCGGTTGTGCGTGGACGCGGCGGTCAACGGCGACCGCCGGGCCGCGCTCCAGTGCCTGCTCCTGGACCCGGTGGTCACCGACATAGAGGTGGCCCGGCAGATTCTGGACGATTATCTGACCACTTACCGGGAATATCTGCCCCAGTTCTGGCAGTAAACCTCACCCCTCCTCCAACCCCCTCCTTTTCCCGTTTCGGGTATCAGTAGTGGATGTTGACGAGTGTCCCCACTTCGGCCCAGTTGAACAGCCACTCTGCCTCGGTGGTCGGCAGATTGATGCAGCCGTGGCTCATCGGATGGCCGAAGTTGTTGTGCCAGTAGGTGCCGTGCAGGCCGTAGCCGCCGTAGAAGTACATCACGTAGGGGACGTCGGGGAGGTAGTAGCCCGGCCCATACATGTCATCGTAGCGAAGTTTGGCCCAGATGCGGAACTGCCCGGTCGGCGTGGGCGTTCGGGGCAGGCCGGTGGAGACCACAACCACCCGCACCGGGGTGTTTCCCTCGTACGCCGTCAGCACCTGCCGGGTCAGGTCCACGTCAATCCAGCGGTCTTCGTTTGCAGGCGCGGGCGGCGGGACGGGGGTCGCGGTGGGCGGGCGACGGGTCGCCGTTGGCGACGGGGTCGGGGTGGGTGTCGGCGTAGGAGTTGGGGTGGGCGTCGGTGTCGGCGTTGGGGTCGGCGTTGAGGTGGGTGTTGAGGTGAAGGTCGGAGTAGAAGTGGGCGTCGGAGTCCGGGTCGCCGTGGGAGTGGGGGTGTACGTGGGAGAAGGGGCGAACACGGCCATCAGGGACTGGGGGGCCCCATCCAGCCAGAGCGCACCCAGGCCCAGGATAAGGAGTAGCCAGAGGACGGGCAACCACCAGCGGGTTGTTCCCTGGCGGGCCCGGACGGCCGGGGGGGTGGACGTGCCGCCTGCGGGCCGGGTGGACGGAGAAGGGACAACACGGGAGGGCGCGGCCTGTCCTGCCAGGCGTCGGCGGGCCCAGTGCAGGGCCGCACGGGCTCGCCGGCTATCGGGGCGGGCCTCCAGCGCCCGGGCAATGTAGGCCAGAGCGGCGCGGGGGTCATCGGTCAGGTAAGCCAGCCAGAGGAGGGCGGTCTCATTGGTCGGGTCCTCTGCCAGCACGGCCCGAAAAGCCGCACGGGCCTCCCCCTTCCGGCCCCCCTTAGCGGCCGTTATCCCCCTCTGCAGGTTCTCTCTGACCATTGCTCTCCAAATCCTGGACGCAGTCAGGGCGGGCCCCGGTACCGAGTGGTTGAGGGACGGGGCCTTTTTCCTCTCTCCGGGGGGTGACTTATCCTCCCCACGACTGCCCCCTGACCAGTCCCTTTCTAATTATATCTCAATACTGCGTAATGGCAAACAAAAAACCCCTGCGGATTGATCCTGCAGGGGTTTTGGGGAAACGGTGGGTTAGAACTTGCGGAACTTCGTCCGCGGGGCGCCGCAGACGGGGCAGCGGTCCGGAGCCTCCCCCTCCACCGTCCAGCCGCAGGCCTCGCAGATGTAGATGTCCCCCACGGCGGCGTCCTGGCCCGCCAGCACGGCCTGTCGGGCCTGCGCGTACATGCCGGCGTGGACCTTCTCCGCCTCCAGCGCCCAGGTGGTGGTGCGGACGGCGGACTTCTCTTCCTGCAGTTCGGCGACAGCGCGGTAGGCGGGGTACATCTCCTCCACCTCAAAGGTCTCGCCGCCGATGGCCGCCTGGAGGTTATCCGCCGTCTGCCCCAGATGGCCCAGGGCTTTGAAGTGGTTGGCGGCGTGGACCTGCTCGGCGTAGGCGATGGCCCGGAAGAGGCGGGCGACGTTGGGGAAGTTCTCCTGCTCCGCCCGCTCGGCGAAGATGAGGTATTTCATGTGCGCCTGGCTCTCACCCGCAAAGGCGCCTTCCAGGTTGGATTGGGTCATTTTGTGCATGGGTGCCTCCTCCTGATGGATTTTGTACCGCCCCGGCGGCTGTGCCGTCGGGGCGGTCGCGCGCTATTTGGGTTTCCAGACTGTCCACACTTTGCCCACCAGGTCTGGTCCGGGCTTCAGCGTGGTCTGACCGGGTTGCCAGCCCGCTGCCCAGGGACACGCTACGCCCTGAGGACTGGCTCAGGGAACCCGGTCTGTGCGCACCGGCGCATCCGTTTCCGACGCGCAGCGCGGGCACAGACCGTGGACTTCCAGGCGGTAGTAGCGGGGACGAAATCCCGATGCGGCGATGGCCTCTTCGGGGATGGAGATCGCATCATCGCTCCAATCCGTCACCGAATGGCATCTCTCACAGATGAGGTGGACGTGAGGCCGGAGGTTCCCGTCGTAGCGGGTTCGGCCCTCCACCGGGAATTCCATCACCTCGCCGATGTCTCTCAGAACCTCCAGGGTCTTGTAGACGGTCGCCAGGCTGAGCATCGGGAAGACCGCCGAGACCTGCTGGTAGATTTCCTCGGCCGAGGGATGGTCCGGGCTCTCCAGAATCGCCTGCACAATGGCCATCCGCTGGGGCGTGAACCGGTGGCCCTGTTCCCGGAGTCGGTGGATAACGGTGGTTAGTCTTTCTTCTGGTAATAATTCTTTGTTGGGAATCATTTTCCCTAGCGGAGTATACCACGAATGGGGAAATCTGTCAAGGGAGAGACAGCGGCGGTCAGAAGTGAAGAGGGGGTTGGGGCGGGGGGCAAAACCCCCCCCCCACCCCCCGCGGGTTTTTTTAAAAGGCCGGGGACTGGCCGGCGCCGGAGAAC
>JBBIKR010000023.1:0-32044 GCA_037445395.1 Thermoflexales bacterium | reverse complement strand
GCCTCACCCCCCCCCCCCCCCCCCCGCCCAACCCCCCCCCCCCCCCCCCCCCAACCCCCTCGTGTTTTATGAACGTGCCGGGCAAGTGCCCGGCACGTTACCACCCGCTCAGGTCCACGTGCTTGCCAATGGGGCTCTCCCGCACCGTTTCCAGAAAGGCGTCGGCGGGGATGACCCCGGTCTCCCGCAGGAAGGTCAGTAGGGCATAGAGGGCCGCGTTGCGCGCGCCCGCCCGTCCCCGAAAATCCACCACCCGCACCTCCGCTCCCGTCTCCGGCACCGGCAGCGATGCGTCCAGCCAGAGGACGCCGCCCGTCATCCGGCGGATGCGCTCCCGCTGGTTCGCCAGCCCGTCTGCCGAGGTGACGATGAGCGCGTCCGGCTGGGGGACGCCGTGGTAGAGAACCGGCGCGCGGGAAAGGACGACCTCCGCAGAGGAGAATCCCACCCCCACGGTGACCGGGTAACTGCCCTTTTTGGTGGCGTGGAGGCCCGCGGCCATCGCCGCCTGTGCCAGCAGTTCCGCCGCCTGCTGGACGCCCTCGCCCGCCGAGCCCGCCAGAATGAGGGTTGTCCGCCCCTCCAGGGGGGAGGTGTAGTGGCGGGAGACGGCGGGCATATCCAGCAGGGAAGAGGTCTCCCGGCGGGACGGGCGGAAGGGCGGGCGGGAGCGGCCCGTCCAGATACCCGGCTCGTATCCAGCCTGCTGGGCCAGTTCCTTCAGCCGCAGGTCGGGGTTCATTTTCACGCCGTAACTGACGCAGATTTCCAGCACCTCCACCAGTGCGAAGCCCTCCACTTCCAGCGCCTGGCGGAGGACGTCGGAGAAGTCGCCCAGGCCGACCACGCGGGCCGCGAAGGGCGCGCCGGCATCCAGCACCAGGCGGGGCAGGTCGTGGTGGGGGAGGGGATACCCCTGGGGGGTGAGGACGGTCCGGAAGCCGGTGGGGGTCAGGCCGCTGGGTTGCCCGCCCGTCATCCCATAGAGCATGTTGTTGTGGACGACGACAGTCAGGTCCACGTTCATCCGTGCGGCCTCCAGGATGTGCTGGAGGCCGATGGTGGCGCCGCCGTCGCCGATGTAGACGATGACGTACGGGCGGGACGTGCCTGGCCCCTCCCGCGGCGGGAGGCCCATGGCGATGCCCGCCGCCAGCGCGACGGAGCGTCCATGGAGACCGTGGACGGTGTGGGTGGCGAAGTTGCCGTCCACGATGCCGTGACAGCCGATGTCGGTCACCAGGACCACGTCCAGCGGGGCCGCGCCCAGCGCCTCCAGTGCCTTCACGGTGTTGCGGACGATGAGGTGGTGCCCGCAACCTTTGCAGTACGGAAGTTCGGGTTGGGTCAGGAAGCCGTTCATAGAACCCCCGTCAGGAGGCAACCGCAAGGGTCGCCCCGACAATTTCGTCGGGTCGGATCATCCGCCCAATGGCGGTGACCAGCCGGACATGGGGCGGGATGCGCCGTCCGAAGAGCAGATGCGCCAGTTGGCCCTGGTGGTTCTCCTCGGCCACCACCACGCGCGGGTAGCGGTCTATCGTTTCCAGGTAGACGGCGGGTAGCGGCAGAAGCGTCCGGGCGACCAGCAGAGAGACGGGGATACCCTGCGCCCGAAGCATCATCACCGCCTCGCGCGCCGCGCCCGTGGTGATGTCGTACGTGACCACCAGCGTCTCCGCCCCCTCCTGCTCGTCCAGTTGGTACAGGACGGGGGTCCCGGCCTCCACTTTGGCCTGCAGGCGGCGGGTGTTGGCCATGGCCTCGTCGCTGGTGTGCTGGATGATGCCGCAACGGTCGTGGGTGGAGGCGTTCAGCCGGATCTGGTGCCGGCCATTGCCCACCGGCAGGAAGGGCGGGACCAGCCCGTCACCGGCGTCGTAGGTGCAATATGGGCCGGAATCCTCGTAGAAGGTCCGGCGGACCGGTTCTATCTCCGGAAGGTGTGCCAGGTCAAAACTCTCCTGGGTCATCACCATCTCTTTGGAGGTCAGGAGCACCACCGGCGTGCGCAGGTCCACCGCCGTCTGCAGCGCGACGGGGGGAAGGAGCCAGCAGTCCTCCAGGTCGGCGATGCAGAGGACGGGGAGCGGGTAGCCGCCGGAGACCAGGCCGTTCAGAAGCAGGAGGTCGCCCTGGGCACCGGCGGTGGCCGTACCGGTGGCCGGTCCCAGCCGCTGGACCAGAATCACCAGCATGGGGAGTTCCATCATGTAGGCCATGTTGACGGACTCCACCATCAGGGCGAACCCCGGGAAGGAGGTGGCGGAGACCGGGAGGTGTCCGGCGGCGGAGAGGCCGGCCATCCACTGCAGGGCGGTGATTTCGTCCGGAGCCGGCAGCGCGATGGGGAAGCGGCGGCTGGCGTAGAAGAAGATGAGGCTGGCCGGGGTGATCGGGTAGCCGACGTAGGCGTCGGCCCCGGCCCGGACACAGGCCTCGGCGATGAGCCGGGAACCGTCAATCAGAACAGGGTGGGGGGGGCGTATATCGTTAATCGCTGATCGCATGTCGCTGATCGCTGATCGCTGATCGCTGATTGCTGATCGTCCGTCTTCTGTGGTCATTTCTCCGCCAGACGGGCAATTTTCGGCTCCACTTCCCGCCAGGAGATGCGGGTGAGGCCCAGTTTTTGCCGCAACTGCTCCGAAGTCATTCCCGCGCGGTAATCGCGCACCGCGCACGTCCAGCGCAACGTCTCAAAGGAGAGGCCTTCGGTCAGCCCGGCCTGCTGGGCCACGTCGTCCAGCACGTACTCCAGGTTACGTGCAGTGCAGGGAAACAATCGGTCCTGGGGGTCGTACTGGGCGCGGTATTCGGCCAGAACGGCGGGCCAGTCGGACGGCAGGGGGAGCCGTCGTTCCTTGTGCTTCCGGCGCGGGCTGGCGTACCGCACCCACAACGTTGGTCGCGCCGGGTCGGAGAGGTCTATGTGGTCCAGCGCGATGTTCATGCATTCGCCCTTTTTGATGCCGGTATGCAGGAGCAGGGTGACCAGGAGATGCGGTCGGGCGTCGGGGGGGTCGGCGTGGCGCAGGGCCTCCGTCACCTCCAGCACGCGGGCGACCTCCTCGTCGGTGAGCACGCGGGGCGGCCCGGTCAGCACCGGCCGGTGGATGACCGGCGCAGCGGGGTCCTCCGGCAGGACGCCCGTCTCCGCCAGCCAGCCGAAGAAAACCTTGAGGGTGGTGATCCGCCGCGAGAGGGACTTGGGCGTACAGGGGACGTCCCGCTCGTCGGTGAGCCAGTGGACGAATCGGTTCAGGTCACGGGTGCCGATGTCGCCCACCGCCGTCTCCATGCCGATGTACTCGCCCAGGATGCGCAGGTCCGAGGTGAAGGAGCGAATGGTATGGTTGCTGAAATCCCGCGCGCGCATGTACTCCTGAAAGGCCGGAATGGCCTCTTTCAGGGACGAGCGCGCGGTCAGGCCAGCGCCCTCCGCCATGGTACCTCCTGATACCTCTGGCCAGGACACGAAGATACGGTGCCTTTGTGTCTTTTTGCGAAACCGATCACCCGGTCCGGCGGCGCAGGAAGGCGGGAATCTCCAGGTCGTCCTTATCAAAGACGGGCACCGGGCGCTCCAGAGTCTCCCGGGCGGGGGTCCGGGCCGCCTTCTGCGGGCGCTGTCCGGCGTCAAAGCCGGTGGCGATGAGGGTGATGCGCACCTGGTCGCCCATCTCCTCGTCAATCACCGCGCCGAACCGCAGGTCCACATCGGGATGCGCCGTCTCCCGGATGAGCGTCGCCGCCTCGTAGACCTCGTGCAGGGAGAGGTCCGCGCCGCCGGTGATGTTGAAGAGGATGCGCTGGGCGCCGTCTATGGTGATGTCCAGCAGACGGTTGGAAATGGCCTGCTGGGCCGCTTCCTGGGCCCGGTTCTCGCCGCTGCCCTGGCCCACCGCCATCAGCGCCGCGCCGCCCTCGGACATCACGGCCCGGACGTCGTTGAAGTCCAGGTTGATGAGGCCCGGGACGGTGATGACCTCGGAGATGGCCTGGATGCCCTGCCGGAGCACATCATCGGCCAGGCGGAAGGCGTCCTGCAGGGAGACTCGTTTCTCCACAATCTCCAGCAGGCGGTCATTGGGAATGACGATGAGGGTGTCCACCTGCTCCTTCAGGGCCTCAATGCCCGCCGCCGCCAGTTCGGCCCGCTTCTTCCCTTCAAAGAAGAACGGGCGGGTGACGATACCGATGGTCAGGGCGTTCATCTCGCGGGCGATTCTGGCGACGACCGGCGACGCTCCGGTCCCCGTCCCGCCGCCCATCCCGGCAGTGATGAAGACCATGTCGGAGCCGTCCAGGACCTGATAGAGTTCGTCCATGGACTCCTCGGCGGCCTTGCGGCCCAGTTCCGGGTTGCCGCCGACGCCCAGCCCGCGCGTCAGTTTGTCGCCGATGCGCACGCGGGTGGGCGCGTTGGAGAGCATGAGCGCCTGGGCGTCGGTGTTGACGGCGATGAAGTCCACCCCGGCGATGCCCGTCTCTATCATCCGGTTGACGGCGTTGCTCCCGCCGCCGCCAACCCCGACCACACGGATTCGGGCGAAGTTCTCAGACGGTTTCATGAGCGACCTCCAGGACGCAGGATGTGAAGCGTGAAACGTGAAAAGTGAAACGTGAAGCGTGAAGCGTGAAGCGTGAAGCGTGATTCTCCTCACCCCGGTAGTAACGCGCGCAGCCACTCCCGGAGCCGTTTCCCCAGCGACGGCCCGCCTCTGGGCAGCGGGCGGCGGACGTCGGCGGTCATCCCCCAGCCCATCAGACCGGCCGCGACGGCGAAGGCCGGCCCGCTGACCCGGTCCACCAGTCCTACCATCCCCTGGGGACGGCCCACCCGGACCGGCAGCCCCAGCACTTCCCGCGCCAGTTCCGGCATGCCGGGCAACTGGGCCACCCCGCCACAGAGGACGACACCCGCCGGAAGCAGGCCGTCGTAGCCGGAGCGCTTGATGTCGGTCTGGACCATTTCCAGAATCTCTGCCGCGCGGGCTTCAATAATCTCCGCCATCTTCCAGCGCGGGAGCATCTGCGGGCCGCTCTCGCCGAACGGTTCCGCCGGGAACCGCTCATCCTGGCCCACCTGCGCGGGCCGGGCATGGCCGTAGCGGACTTTTACCTGCTCGGCGACCTCGGTGGGCAACCGCAGGCCAATGGCGATGTCGTTGGTGATGTACTCGCCGCCGATGCCCAGCGACGCCGTATGCCAGACCGTCCCGTCAATGAAAATCGCGATGTCGGTGGTGCCGCCGCCGATGTCCACCAGCACCACCCCGACCTCCCGCTCGTTCTCCGTGAGAACGGCATCTCCCGCCGCCAGTGGCCCCAGGACCATTTCGTCCACCTCCACTCCGGCAGCGGCGACACACTTGGACAGGTTCTGGATCGCCATAGAGGACGCCGTAATCACATGCGCCTCCACTTCCAGCCGGAACCCGTGCATCCCCACCGGGTCCCGCACTCCTTCCTGCCCGTCCACAATGTAGTGGCGCGGGATGATGTGGAGCAGTTCCCGGTTATAGGGGATGGCGACGGCGCCCGCCGCGTCCAGCGCCCGGTCCACGTCCTCCACCGTGATTCCCTCCTCCCGGCGCGGGACGGCGATCACCCCGCGGCTGTTGAGCGACGCGATGTGGGGGCCGCTGAGGCTGACGTAGGCCCGCTCAATCCGGTAGCCGGAGGACCGCTCCGCCTCCTGGACCGATGCGGTAATCGCGGCCGTCGCCTCGGTCAGGTTGACGACGGCCCCTTTGCGCAGGCCGCGCGAGGGGACGATGCCGACGCCGATGATGCGCAGACCGACGTCTTCCCGAATTTCCCCCACCAGGGTACAGATTTTGCTGGAACCCACGTCTATGCCGACGACCGTCTGCTCCATGCGGCCCTCCGGACCTCACCTTTCCCAGGGCGACCGCAAGGGTCGCCCCTACCAGTCGTTGGTCACCGAATAATACGGCGCGTCCGGGAAGCGGACGTCCACGAATCTCGGAGTGATGCCGTTCTCCACCAGATGGGTACGGATTTTCAGGTAGACCTGGAGCCGACGGGCCATTCCCGTCCCCTGGCCCAGGACCACCCGCCACCCGGCAGGGTCCTCCAGCACCAGCCCGCGGCCCTCCCGGTAGAGGATCGGGCCCGGGCGAATTCCCAACCGTTCCAGTTCCTCCAGCCCGACCAGGACCTCCCGGGACACCAGCCCGCGCTCATCGGTGGGGAGCGGCCCGCTGACCCGCCACCGCCCCTCCAGCGGCCCGGCGGCCGGGAACGCGCCGCCCGCCATGTCCACCCAGTAGTAGGTCCTGTCCTGCTCCCAGGCGGCCACCGGCTCCCGCACGGTGACCGCAATGAAGCAGCGGGCGGGAAGGAGACAGAGGACCTGGGCGCTTTCCACCGACGGCAATGCCTCCAGAATCCGCCGCCCCGCCGCCCGCCCGTCGGCCCAGAGAATGTGGCGGTGATACAGGCCGCTGGCGGCAAAAATCGCCTCCGCCGGAATCTGTCCCGCCCCGATCACCGTCGCTCCGGTCACGTAGAAGCGCGGGCTGAGGGCAAACCACAGCACCACCCCGATCAGGAAGACCCCGAAGAAAACCAGGACCGACGTGGACGAGATGGATACCGGCCGGGAGACCGACCGCACCCGCCCGCCGATGACCAGCGGGACGCTCTGGCGGAAACTCTGCCGCCGTCTACTGCCTCGTCGTGCTGTAGGCATGTCCTGCTCCTTTGTTCACCACGAAGACACCAAGACACGAAGATTTTCCTCAATCTTTTCTATTCGCTGCGAAGACACCAGGACACGAGGAATTCTTTTTATTTCCCAACCCTTCGCATCCTGGTGGTTTTCAACACTCCTCCGGCTGATAAACCACCGCGCATCGTGCCCGGTCGGCGTGGCGCTCCAGCGCCAACTGGATGAGCCGGTCAATCAACTCCGGGTACGGGATGCCGCTGGCCTCCCACAACTTCGGGTACATGCTGATCGCCGTGAAGCCCGGAATGGTGTTCAACTCGCTGACGTAGAGTTCCCCCGTCTCCCGGGAGAGCAGGAAATCCACCCGCGCCATCCCGGCACAGTCCACCGCCAGATAGGCCCGAATGGCCAGATCGCGCGCCCGCTCCGCCATTTCCGGGTCCAGAGGGGCGGGAATGAGCAATCGGGACGCCCGCTCCCCGTCGTCCAGATACTTGGCGGCGTAACTGTAGAACTCCCGGCTGGGGATGATCTCCCCCGGCACCGACGCGATGGGGTCGTCGTTCCCCAGGACGCTCACCTCAATCTCCCGTGCCTGCGGGACGGCGGCCTCCACCAGCAACTTTCGGTCGTAGCGGGCCGCATCAGCCAGCCCCCGCGTCAGTTCTTCCCGATTGCGGCACTTGTTCACGCCGACGCTGGAGCCCAGATTCGCCGGTTTGGTGAAGACGGGATACCCCAGTTCGCCCTCCACCCGGTCCAGCACCGCCTCCGGGTCCCGCTCCCACTCCTTCCGCTTGACCACGATGTACCTCACGACGGGCAGGCCATGGGCCCGCATAACGTCTTTGAAGATGACCTTGTCCATCCCCAGCGCCGAGGCGGTCACTCCAGCCCCCACGTACGGGATGCCGGCCAGGTCCAGGAGCCCCTGGACCGTCCCGTCCTCCCCGTAGGGCCCGTGCAGGACCGGGAAGACCACGTCCAGTTCAGCCAGGAGCGCGCGGGCCAGGTGCGGCTCCAGTTCTTTCAGGGAGACGATGCCCCGATGCGCCGGGTCGCCCAGCAGCGCGACCGGGCCGCTGAGGCCCTCATCCCCCTGCACCAGTGCTGCCATCGGGTCACCGGAACCCAGCCAGCGCCCATCGCGGGTGATACCGATGGGGATGACCTCGTACTTTTCCCGGTCCATCACCCCCATCACCGAACGGGCCGAGATCAGGCTAATCTCGTGTTCACCCGACCGCCCTCCGAACAGAATCCCTACCCGTATTTTCCTGCTCACCGCCCTCCTTTTAGTAACCACAAAGACACGAAGAATGATTCATTCTTCATTGGTCATTTGGTCATTGGTCATTTTTCGTCATCCATTTCCCCAACGAACTCCACCTCCATCTCCAGCCGGACCCCAAACTGCCGCTCCACCTCCGCCTGGATGTGCCGGATGAGCGCCCGGACGTCGGCGGCAGTGGCGGAGCCGGTATTGATGAGAAAATTGGCGTGCAGTTCCGAGACCATCGCCCTGCCGATGCGGTACCCCTTCAGGCCCGCCGCCTCTATCAGCCGCCCCGCGTGGTTTCCGGGCGGGTTCTTGAAGGTGGACCCCATTGTGGCTCCCGAGGGATGACGGGTCCGCCGCCAGGCCAGAATCTCGTCTATCCGGGCCGCCAGCGCGGCCGGGTCGCCGGGCGCCAGGGCGAATGTCGCCGCCAGGACGACAGGCCGCTCCGGGTGCGGCATCCGCTTGATCCGGCTCTCCCGGTAGGAGAACTCCATCCACCCGGCGGGCCGTTCGGTCACCTCCCCATTGAGTTCCAGCAGGGTGACGCTGCGGAGAACGGACGCGATGTCACCCCCGAAGGCGCCGGCGTTCCCCACCACCGCCCCACCGACGGTGCCGGGAAGCCCTGCCGCCCACTCCAGCCCGGCCAGGCCGCGGGCGGCCGTCTCCCGGGCCAGCGCGGCCATCGGCGCCCCGGCCTCCGCCCAGACCGCGCCGTCGGCCTCTATACGGGTCCGGTCGGCCCGGTGGATGACCACCAGCCCCCGTACCCCTGCGTCGGAGACCAGGACATTGCAGCCGCCGCCGAGAACCCGCCACGGGACCCCTGCCGCGCGCGCCCGCCTCACTGCCTCCACTACCTCCTCCGTCGTCCGGCAGACGACCAGCAGGTCGGCGGGCCCGCCGACGCGCATCGCGGTGTAAGGAGCCAGCGGTTCATCCCGCCGCGCCCGCTCCCCCAGTCCCGCGGCCCATTCCAGAAGGGAAGCGAAATTCATATCTCACCGCAAGGGCACAGAGAAGATTGCTACCGCCCGGAGCGGGACCTTTTCTGGGCCTGCACCAGTTCTATTTTGGCCGCCAGGACCTCGCAGGCAGAGACGTTTCGCCTCCGCCGTCGCCGTCGCACCCGTTGCAGCCGTCCCCACGCCCGCTCACTTTGGGTTGACATCCGTCCACCTCCCCACGTTTCACGTTTCACGTTTCACGCTTCACGTTTCACGTTTCACGCCGGAGCACTTCCAGAAGCCACTCCCCCACCTTATCCCCATCGCCCGCGCCCAGGGTCAGGACCACGTCGCCGGGGCGGACCTCCGTGCCCAGGAGCGCCACGGCCTCCTCCCGCGACCCCACCAGCCGTGCGTCAGGGTGACGCATCCGGGCCACCACGTCGGCGCTGCTGACGCCCAGCGTGTCGGATTCCCGCGCCGCGTAAATGGGCAGAACCACCACATGGTCGGCTCCGTCAAAGGCCTGGGCGAAGTCCTCCAGAAGCACCTTCGTTCGGCTGTACGTGTGCGGCTGCCAGACCGCCCAGACTCTCCGGCCGGGGAAGCGCTCCCGCGCCGCCGCCAGCGTCGCCCGAATTTCGGTGGGATGATGGGCATAATCGTCCACAACGACGACACCCTCCGCCTCGCCCTTGATCTCAAAACGGCGTCCCACGCCCCGGAATCCTCCCAGCGCCGCGCGGGCCGTGGGAAAGGGCACCCCCACCTCGTCGGCGACCGCCAGCGCGGCCAGCGCGTTCAGGACGTTGTGCTCCCCCGGCACCCGCAGCCGTACCTCCCCCAGCGTCCGCCCAGACCGGACGGCGGAGAAGTCCGTCCCGCCGGACGGGTTGGCGTGGACCCGCCGGGCCGTCCACTCCGCGCCCTTTTCCCGGCCGTAGAAGACCACCCGCCCTCCCCGGGCCTGCCGTTCCCGGCCCAGTTCCCGCGCCACCGGGTGGTCCCAGCAGGCCACCAGCAGGCCATCGGGCGGAATCCGGGCGACAAACTCCGCGAAGGCGGCCCGGAAGTCCTCAAAGGTTGGATAGCAATCCGGGTGGTCGTGCTCCACGTTGGTCACGACGGCAATCCGTGGTGAAAACCCCAGAAACGTCCGGTCGTACTCGTCGGCCTCTACCACGAAGTGCGGCCCGCCGCCTGCGCGGGCGTTGATCCCCGGCCCGGCCAGCGTCCCGCCGATGATGAAGGTGGGGTCCAGTCCGGCCTCCCAGAGAATCGTCGCGACCATCGCCGTCGTGGTCGTCTTCCCGTGCGTCCCGGCGACGGCGATGCCGATGTACCCTTCCATCAGTTGCCCCAGGACGCCCGCGCGGCGGAGTACCGGCATGCCCGCCGCCCGCGCCGCCCGGACCTCGGGGTTATCCTCCCGCACCGCCGACGAGACAATCACTACATCGGCCCCAGCGATGTGTTCGGCCCGGTGGCCCATGTAGACCCGCGCGCCGTCCCGCGCCAGCGCTTCCGCCGCCGGAGAGAGGGCGAGGTCGGAGCCGGAGACGACGGCCCCCCGCTCCATCAGCACCCGGGCGATGGCGGAGAGCCCGGCTCCGCCGATGCCGATAAGGTGGACGTGGCGACCTGCAAACGAATTCACAGCAATACCACCAGCACCACGATCAGCGTCACCCCGGTCAGGATCAGGATCAGGTTATTGGTCATCCAGGTCCGGGGCAGGAAATGGGTGACCAGTTGGGCTGCCGCAGAACCCTCCGGCGGTGCCGCAATTCCCCAGATTCCGTACCCCGCATCGTGGAGAAATCCCCAGATGGTCCCTGCCAGCAAATAACCGTTAAATGCTCCGATGACGAACCCCAGGATCAGGTCCTGAATTTTCTCCCGTCGGGCTTTGCCGGCCAGATAGGGCGACACGACCGGTCCGGCGTAGCCGAAAAGAGCCATGATGACAAAAAGGGCGCTGAAAATGTAAAACTGCTCCGTAGGGGAGCGGGCTGAGAGGTAGTCCTTCAGGAACGGAACAATGTACATAAACAGCCAGCGCAGGAAGTAGGCGGAAATAATGGCCAGAGTGACCAGCAACTCCCGCACCCATCCCCGCAGCGCGCCGATGAAGCCGAACATCAGGACGACCAGCCAGAAGAACGTATTCAGTGGCATCATGGCACTCCCCTGATCTCTGCCAGCAACCGGGCCAACTTCCGGGATGCGTCGGGGCGGGCCAGCGCTCCCACCTGCGCCCGCATTTCGGCCAGCCGCGCCGGGTCCTCCAGCAGCGACCGTACCGTCGGTACCAGTTCCTCCCCCAGACGCGCGTCCTCCAGGACGACTGCCGCGCCGCGCGAGGCCAGCCAGTCGGCATTCACTTTCTGGTAGCGCCAGGCGTAGGGATATGGGACCAGGACGGCGGGCAGCCCAAAGTACGGCAACTCCCCCAGGGTGGACGCCCCGGCCCGGCAGACGGCCAGGTCCGCCGCCGCCAGCGCCTGCCCCATCGCCGCTCCGTGCAGATATGGGTACGGGTGGTAGCGGCCCCGCGCGGTCGCCGGAAGCGCATCGGCCCGCGCCACCACCCAGGACCAGTCCCGCTCCCCGCTGATGTGGACCACGTGCGCCACCTCCAGCAACTCCTCCAGGTTCTCCACCACCGCCTGGTTGATGCTCCGGGCGCCCTTGCTGCCCCCGAACACCAGGAGCACCAGTTCCCCCTCCGGCAACCCCAGTGCCGCTCGTGCCGCCATCCGGTCTATTCCGGCGAATTCAGGCCGGACCGGATAGCCCGTCACCACCACCTTGTGGGCCGGAAGGAAGGCCCGGGAGTCCTCCACGGTGACCCCGATACGGGTCGCCAGGCGGGCGATGAACCGCACCGCCAGCCCCGGCTCAATGTCCGGTAGATACAGCAGGATGGGCACCCGCAGGGCCCAGGCGGCCAGCGCCACCGGCACGCTGGCATAGCCGCCAGTGACGAAGAGCGCATCCGGGCGGCGCCGACGGCCCAGCCGCAGCGCCGCAAAGAATCCCTGCGCCAGTTTGACCAGATTACGCGCGGCCCGCCAGGGCGCCAGCCCGTGCAGGCCCCCCGCCGGGATTCCAGCAAAGGGCAGCCCCGTGCGGGCAACCAGCCGTTCCTCCACGCTCCCGCGGC
Source organism: Thermoflexales bacterium (assembly GCA_037445395.1). GTDB lineage: Bacteria > Chloroflexota > Anaerolineae > B4-G1 > DUEL01 > SpSt-77. The sequence goes on along the minus strand of JBBIKR010000023.1, from coordinate 19,949 downwards.
CGCCCACGTAGAGCACGTCCACCGGCCCCTCGGCCCTCAAGGCCTCCAGGACGGCCAGGCCCGGATAGACGTGCCCGCCCGTTCCCCCTCCGGCGATCCAGAGATACACCGTTTTTCCCTTTTTCTCACCGCAGAGGACGCGAAGACCGCAGAGAATGTTTGATTTTTAATTCATTTCCATTTCCACTCTGCGCCCGCTGTGTCCTCTGTGGCTGGAATTCCTCTCCCTTCCAGCGGCGGGGTGGGCGCCCCCGCGCGACGCTCTCCAGGAGCCCCACCGCCGCCAGCGAGGTCACCAGTGATGAGCCCCCCATGCCGATGAACGGCAGGTTGGTCCCGGTAAACGGAAGCAGCGAAGCGATGACGCCCATATTAAGCACGGCCTGGAAGACCAGAAGACCTGTCAGCCCTGCGGCCAGCAGTCCGCCGAAACTGTCCTTTGCGCGCAGAGCGATGCGGAAGCCCCGCCAGGCCAGCACCCCGAACAGCCCGACCACCAGGAGACACCCAAACAGTCCCAGTTCCTCCCCGATGACGGCGAAAATGGCGTCGGTGTGGGCCGCGGGCAGGTAGAACTTCACCCGTCCCTCCCCCAGCCCCACACCGAAGAGGCCGCCACTGGCCAGCGCGTAGAGCGCCTGCAGCGGGTGGTACGGCAGGAGCGACGGGTCCTTCAGCCCCGCCAGGAAGGCCTCAAACCGCTCGTGGGCGTGCGGGTACACGGTGATCAATCCCCAGAAGACCGCCGTGCCCATCAGCCCGGCGATGAACAACTGCCCGATATGGGCGCCGGAAAGGAAAAAGACCAGAAACCCGGCGAAGACCAGCACCGCCGTCGCGCTCAGGTCCGGCTGGAGGGCCACCAGTCCCGCCACCAACCCTATCCAGACGGAGAAGGGAATCAGGCCGTAGGAGAGGTCCCGGATGCGCTCCCCTTTGGATGAGGCCCACGCGGCCGCGTAGACCACCGTCGTGACCTTTGCCAGTTCCCCCGGCTGGACGGACCTCCCCAGTAACGAGCGCTGGGCGCCCCACTGCGGACGACCAGCCACCAGCACCAGCAGGAGCAGTAGCAGAGTCCCGCCCAGCAGCGGCACTGCCCAGTCTCGCCAGAGGGTGTAGTCTGTCCGGGCCAGTACCACGGCCACGGCCACACCCAGTATCACCCACAGGACCTGCCGCTGGAGCCAGTAGAAGGGGTTTTGGAAATCGCCGTAGCCCCAGTCAAAGGTCGTGCTGTAGACCATCAGCAGCCCCAGCATCACCAGGGCCGCGGTGGTCAGGATCAGCAGATAATCGGGCGGTCGGGATTCTCTCATATTGACCCGGACGCAGATGAAATGTGAACCCGCGTTCTACAACTTCTGTACCAGTTCCTTAAACCGGTCGCCGCGCTCGGCGAAGTCCCGGAAGGCGTCAAAACTGGTGCCGCCGGGGGAGAGGAGCACCACGTCCCCTGGACGGGCGGCCCGCGCGGCGGCTTCCACTGCCTCCTCCAGCGTCCGTACCCGCTGGACTCTCTCCAGCTGCCCCGAAGCGGCCCGTGCGGCCTCCTCCACCTTCCCGGCAATCATCTCCCCGGCCTCGCCGAAGGTGATGAGGTAACGGACCCGCTGCACGGCCTCCTGCGCAAACTCCTCCCAGGGCAACTTCTTATCCCGCCCCCCGGCCAGCAGGACAATGGGCTCGGTGAACGACCGCAGGGCCGCCACCACCCGCTCCGGCGCGGTGGCGATAGAGTCGTCGTACCACTGGACCCCGCGCCACTCCCGGACGAACTCCAGCCGGTGCTCCACGCCGGGGAAAGTCCGAATCACCTGCCGCATGGCCTCCACCGGTATGCCGACCACTCCCGCCAGCGCGCAGGCCGCCAGAACGTTCAGCAGGTTGTGCTCCCCCCGCAGACGGACCTCCGCCCGGTCGCAGATGACCTCCTCCCGGCCGCCCAGCCGCAGGGCCAATTGGCCGTTGGTCTTGTACGCCCCCTGGTCCACCTGAACGCCCCGGCTGAAGAAGAGAACGCGGGCCGGAGTCGCCAGCGCCAGCGCGCGGGCGTTGGCGTCGTCAAACCCCAGGACGGTCCAGTCCTCCGGCCTCTGGAAGGCGACGATGCGCCGTTTGGCCGCGATGTACGCCTCCATCGTCCCGTGCCGGTCCAGGTGGTTGGGCGTGATGTTGAGCACCGCGGCTATGGGCGGGCTGACCGTCACCAGTTCCAGTTGGAAACTGGAGAGTTCCATCACCACCAGGTCGTCCGGCGCGATGCGCTCCAGGTCATCCAGGAGCGGGTTGCCGATGTTGCCGCCGACCCAGGTTCGGCGTCCAGCGGCCCGGCACATCTCCCCGACCAGAGCAGTCGTCGTCGTCTTGCCCGCGGAGCCGGTGATGCCGATGGCCGTCGCCGGGCAGCGCTCCAGGAACAACTGCGCGTCGCTGACCAGCGGGATGCCTCGCCGCCGCGCCTCCACCAGCAGCGGGATGTCCAGCGGCACCCCTCCGCTGACGCAGATCAGGTCGGCCCCCCGCAGCAGCGACATGGGGTGGCCGCCCAGGGCGTAGCGGACGGGCAGGTCGGCCAGTTCGGCAAGGCGGTCGGCCAGTTCGCTTTTCGTTTTTAAGTCGGATACGGTGACCCGGGCACCGGCGCGGGCCAGGAAGCGGGCCATCGCCACCCCCTGGCGGGCCAGTCCCAGGACCACTGCCCGCTTCCCGGCCAGGTCGCGGGTGGGCGAATCAGGTACGGATGAACGCGGATGAGACGCAGATTGGGTCATTCTGCGGTGGTCAGACCAGCCAGATGTGATCCGGAAGGACGGCGCGGGAAGGGCGGACCTCCACCTCGCCGACCTGCATGGGCCGGGCACGGCCGTTCCCACCCAGCAGGGTGGGGTGCACAAAGCAGACCCTCGGCCGCTGGCCGTACTTCTGCTGGTAGCGGGCCACCGCCCGCTGAATTTTCTCGCCGATTCCCCGGTAGGGGTTGTCGTCAAACCAGAGAAGACCGGAGTTTGTGGCGTTCATACTGGCTCCTTCTCCAGTGATATTGCTGCCGCTATTCAATCCTGAGGGCTCTATCATCATAACCTGCCTCTGGCGAGCCCGGGCAACTATAGCAGCGCCAGTGCCACACCCGCCATTGCGGCCATCAGTTCGATCAGCCAGAACCGCTGGACGACCTGCGTCTCCGACCAGCCCAGGAGTTCAAAGTGGTGGTGCAGGGGAGCCATCTTGAAGACCCGCCGCCCCTGCCCGTAGCGCCGTTTCGTGTATTTGAAGTACGAAACCTGGATGATGACCGAGAGGACCTCCGCGACCGGCACCAGCGCCACCACCGGCAGGATCAGCCACTGACCGGTCATCAGCGCGACGACGCCCAGCGTGGCCCCGAGGGCCAGACTCCCCGTGTCGCCCATAAACAACTGGGCCGGGTGGGCATTGTACCACAGGAACGCGAAACTGGCCCCGACGACCGTGAAGCAGAAGCGGACCAGGTAAATCTGCCCCTGCAGGTAGGCAATGATGCCGTATGCCGCAAACGCGCTGGCGGCGATAATCCCTGCCAGTCCGTCCAGCCCGTCGGTGAAATTGACCGCGTTGGACGCGCCGATGATGATGAACATCGCTACCGGGATGTAGAAGAGGCCGATGTCTATCTTCTGGGGGATGCCCGGTATGGCCACGCTCCGCAGGCCCAGGCCAAAGTGGAGAATCAGCGCAATGACGAACGTCAGGCCGATCTCCCAGAGAAGTTTCTGGCGGGCCGTCAGCCCCTCACCCTGGCGAACCCCGCGCACTCCCGCCAGGTCGTCCACCGCGCCGATAATGGCGTAAATGATCATCACCCCCAGCGGCACCAGAATGGAGCGCCCGACCAGGTTGCGCTGAGCCAGGTTGTAAATGTTCAGCCCCAGCGTGATCAGGAGCACCGGCACCGCGATCATCATCCCACCCATCGTGGGAGTGCCCAGTTTGACCTGATGACCGCTGGGGCCGTCAATGCGGATGCGCTTGCCGATCTGGTAGCGGCGCAACAGCCGGATCAGCAACGGCCCCCATCCGACTGCCAGAAGAAAGGAAATACTGGCGAGAATCAGCGCAAAGTCCATGTTTTTCCTCGCTCCCCCTGCTCCTCCGCTCCCCCGCTATTCCTGGCTCAACGCGTTGACGATCTCCTCCATCCGCATCGCGCGGGAACCCTTAATCAGGATCACGTCTCCGGGTTGTAGCATGCTTTCCAGCAATCGGACGGCGGCCTGGTTGTCCTCCAGAATATGGACCCGGTCGGCGGGCATGCCCCAGCGACGGGCCGTCTCGCCGATGATGCGCCCGCGCGGCCCAACGGTGATCAGAATGTCCACCACCTCCATTGCCCGCAGGCCCACCTTCTCGTGCCCTTCCTGCTCGTAGTCGCCCAGTTCCAGCATGTCCCCCAGAACGGCGATTTTCCGGCCCTCCAGTTCGTCCAGCAGGTTTAGGGCGGCCAGCATAGAAGGCGGGCTGGCATTGTAGGTGTCGTCCAGAATGGTGGAGCCGTGCGGGCCGGGCACCGCCACCAGCCGCAGTTGCGACGACGGCGCCGACATCCCCTCCAGAATTTCCTGCCAGGTGAGTCCCTCTACCAGCCCCACTGCCGCCGCCCGCAGCGCGGTGTGGACCGAGTGCCGCCCCAGGAGCGGGATACGGACGTGCAGAGTCTCTCCCCGGTAGTGGAGCCGGAAACGGACCCCCTCCAGCCCCAGCCCCTCTATCTGGTCGGCCCAGAGGTCGGCATCGGGGGAGAGGCCGTAGGTGAAGACCCGCGCCTTCGTGGCCGCGCGCATCCCCAGGACGTTGGGGTCGTCGTAGTTCAGGACCGCTACCCCTTCCGGCGCGGGGGGCAGGGCCTGGACCAGTTCCGTCTTGGCCTGGATGATGCGTTCCATCGTTTTGGCCCGCTCCAGGTGGACCGGCCCGATGATGGTGACGACGCCCACGTGCGGGAGCGCGATTTCGGCCAGGTGGGCGATCTCCTCCACATCGTACATCCCCATCTCCAGGACGACCCGCTCGGTGTCGGGTGTGAGCCGCAGCAGAGTCAGCGGCAGGCCGATCTCGTTATTGTAGGACTTCTCGCTCTTCAGGGTGCGGTAGCGGCGGGAGAGGACGTCGGCGATGAGTTCCTTCGTGGTGGTCTTGCCGACGCTCCCGGTAACGCCGACCACGCGCGGGGAATGGCGACGGCGCCAGAAGGCGGCCAGTTTCTGGAGCGCGCCCAGCGGGTCCGGGACCTTCAGCAGGACGGGCAGAGTCCACGTCTCCGGGAGCGCGGGCGGCGAGAGGGTCAGGTCCGCCACCGGCGCGGCGACCTCCAGGGGCCGCGCGACCAGCGCCATGGCGGCGCCCCGGGCCAGCGCGTCGGCGACGTAGTCGTGCCCGTCGGCCTGCTCCCCCCGCAGCGCGACGAAGACCCCGTCCCGCGAGACCAGGCGGGAATCCACCACCATCTCCGTCGGCCGCTGTTCCAGTTCGGGCGGCCGCACCCCCGTCAATCCTTCCACCACATCCGCTAACGACAGCATCTCTTCAACCTCTCTGTACCTGCGCACCTGTGAACCACCCCGATTGTAGCGCAGGATTTATCCTGCATCAGGACAGGATAAATCCTATACTACCCCGATTGTAGCGCAGGATTTATCCCAATGGCACTAACTTTTCGCAGTTCCGCAAAACGAACCCTTATGGGCAGTGCGATATAGGCCATGTTCCGTGTCATTGCGAGGGCGCGGAGCGCCCGAAGCAATCCCCTATTTGGCGCAGGGAGATTGCTTCGCCGCCTTCGGCGGCTCGCAATGACAGGGTGTGTTTTGTGCTACTGCCCTTCCAGGATGCCGGCAGGCTCAAAAGCCTGCCTCACGTCCAAATGTTAGTGGCATTGGGATTTATCCTGCATCAGGACAGGATGAATCCTGTACTACAAGGCCACAACTGAACGTCAGCGATCGGCGGGATGAAGCATCAGTTTCCAGCCATCGGGAACAGCCGGGTCGCCAGCCGCTGGAAGACAAGAGCGGCGGTCTGGGAGGCCCAGGGTGAGGAGCGGGGGCGGTCCAGCCGCACCAGGATCAGCAGGTGCGGGTCCTCCACCGGCCCGTAGCCCACGAACGACGCGATGGTCCCGCGCGGGTCGTACCCACCGGGGACCGGAATCTGGGCCGTCCCCGTCTTCCCGGCGATGCGGTAGCCGGGGACGGTCGCCTGAGGCATGTGGCGCTCCGTGGCCTGGGCCAGAATCTCCGTGACCGCCCGGGCCGTCTCGGGGGAAATCGGTTGCCCCCGGACGACCGGGCGGGATTCCTGCACCGACCCGTCGGGCCGAATCTGCCGGGCGACCACGTAGGGCCGCACCAGGCGACCTCCGTTGGCGACCGCCGCCACCGCCGCCGCCATCTGCATCGGCGTCACCGCAATGGCCTGCCCGTAGGCATTGGTCCCCAGGTACGAATCGTACCAGTCCAGGTCCCCTACCATATGCACCGTTCCGGCCACCTCTCCCTGCAGGTCCACCCCGGTGGGTTGCCCGAAACCGAAGGCCCGGACGTAGCGGTAGAACGTCTCCGGGCCCATCTGCACGGCCAGCGTGGCCGCCCCCACGTTCAGCGAATGCCCCATCAACCCGACCAGGTCCTGCTCCCCGTAGGCCTTCCCGTCCCAGTTGCTGATGACCTGTCCCCCGACCTCTATCCGCCCGGTATCTACGTACGTAAACTGAGGGGAGACCGCGCCGCTATCCAGGGCGCCGGCCAGGGTGATGATTTTCAGGATAGAGCCGGGTTCGTACTGAGTGTTGACGGCCGGGTTCAGGAATACCTCTTCCCGGTCCTCGTTCATGTATCGCTGATAATCGTTGGGATCAAAGGACGGCTGGACGGCCAGCGCCAGGATGGCCCCGGTTCGAGGGTCCATCACGATGACCAGCCCCCTTTCGGCGCCGAACTCCTCCAGCCCCCGGGCCAGTTCCTCCTCCGCGGCCATCTGCATGGCCAGGTCCACCGTCAGCACCAGGTGGTTGCCCCGCTGGGGGATGGGAAACCGGCCTTCTGCGTAGGGGATCGGCCGCGTGCCGGATGGGTCCGCCTCCGTGACCACCTCCACCGTCTGGGGGCGGAGCACGCGGTCGTAGTACCCCTCCAGTCCGTAGAATCCTTCCCCGCCGTAGGCGGTGAAGCCCAGCAGGTGTGCCGCCAGAGGCCCGTGGGGGTACCGCCGCAGCCAGTGCAATCTTGCCCAGACTCCGGACAGTTTCAACTTCTTGACCTCTTCTCCCTGCTCCCGGGAGACGAAGGGGGCCAGAATCACGCCCTGGGATGTAACCGCCATCGTTACGGAGAGGGTCTCGGCGGGAACCTGGAGAACCGGGGAGAGGATTTCCGCCACTGCCCCGACGTTCGTGATGTACGCCGGGCTGGCCCAGATGGTGTAGTGGGGCTCGCTAAGGGCCAGGGGGAAACCGTTGGCGTCGGAGATGGAACCCCGGGGAGGTTCGGGAAGTGCCAGATTCCGTATCCGTTCCCGGACCGCCTGCTGGCGATATGTGGCGCCGTGAACGACCTGGACGTCTGTGAGGCGCCAGACCAGGAGCAGGGCCAGGGGCACCAGCAGAAGCACCAGAAACGTCAGCCGGGGACGGATATGGACGGGCATGGTCAGGGACCCACAACTTCCACCTGGGAGGCCGGGATGAAGCCCATCTGGATGGCCTGCTGGAATAGACCTTTCTGCTTCTCCCCGATCTGCTGTTCCAGAAAAGCGTTGTCGGCCTGAATCTGGAGTAAGGTTTCCCGAAGGTCCTGAATGTGTCGTGCCTGGATGGTCGTATAACTGACCAGACCCAGATAGAGTGACGCCAGTAACCCACTGATGCTCAGCAAGCCCAACAGGAACAGCGCCCCCTTGGAGTTCAGGTCCCCTCCCTTACGGAACCCGAAGTCCCAGCCCCCTTTTCGCTGGCGCGAGGGCCGGGGCCGGGACGGCATCTCGCCTTTCACCGGCGACTCCACTTCTTCCGGGTTCCGCTTCTTCGTCATCGCCCAGAGTGTATTTCACCGCAGAGGCGCGGAGAACGCAGAGATTTCTGCTTTTTCGCGCCCCTGGCGTCTCTGCAGTGACTCATATCTTCTCCGCCGCCCGCAGCCGGGCCGAACGGGCCCGGGGGTTGGCGGCAACCTCTGCCGCATCGGGCCGGACCGGTTTGGGGGTCAGCACCCGTACCTGCGCCCGATGCCCGCAGACGCAGACCGGAATTTCCGGCGGACAGATGCAGTCCCGCGCTTCCCGATGCAGGAATTGTTTGACGATGCGGTCTTCCAGGGAGTGGAAACTGATGACCACCAGCCGACCGCCGGGCCGGAGCAGTTCCAGCGCCTGGGGAAGGGCAACCTCCAGCGCTTCCAGTTCCCGGTTGACCGCGATGCGCAACGCCTGGAAGGTCCGCGTGGCGGGGTGAATCCGCTCCCGTCGCCCGACCGTCTGCTCTATCAGCGAGGCCAGTTCGGCGGTCCGATGGATGGGGCGGGCGGCGACGATGGCTTCCGCGATCCGCCGCGCTTGCTTTTCCTCGCCATATCGGTACAATAGGTCTGTCAGTTCCCGGACCGAAAGGGTGTTGACCAGGTCGGCAGCGGTCGGCCCCTCCGACGGGTCAAAGCGCATATCCAGCGGGCCGTCCTGGGAGAACGAAAACCCCCGGGCGGGGTCGGCCAACTGCAGGGAAGAAAGCCCCAGGTCCAGCAGCACACCGTCGGCGGGGATGAAACCCTCGGCCAGGCGCAGCAGGTCGGCGAAGGAGCCCCGGCGGAGGACCGCGCGGTCTCCCCAGGGCGCCAGCCGTTCCCGGGCAACGTCCAGCGCCGCCGGGTCCCGGTCCAGGCCCAGCAGCCGACCGTCGGGGACGGAAGCGGCAAGAATGGCCGCCGCGTGCCCTCCTCCGCCCACCGTCCCGTCAATGTAGACGCCGCCGGGACGCACCTGTAAAAGGGAAACGACCGTTTGTAAAAGGACGGGGACGTGGACCGAAGAGTCGGACTCCTCCGGGGCAGGGGTCAGACGCCCAGCGCGGCCCATCGCTCGGCGTTCCCCTCCCCTTCGCTGATCTCGGATTGGACCTTGTTCCACTCTTCGGGGTTCCAGAGTTCCACGTAGGTGTCGCAGCCGACGATGACCACCTGCCCGTCCAGACCGGCGTACTGCCGCAGCGCGGAGGGAATGATGAAGCGGCCCTGCGAATCGGGGGTGATGTCGGCAGCGCTCCCGAACACCAGCCGCCGCAGGTCCCGGGCGCTCCGATCCGTTGTCGGGAGGGCGGAGATGCGCTCCCGATACTCCCGCCACCTGTCCAGCGGGTAGATGACCAGGCAGCGGTCCATCCCTTTCGTAACCACCATCCCGCTGGCCAGCGCGGTGCGGAACTTCGCCGGGATGACCAGCCGCCCTTTATCGTCTATGGTGTGGACAAACTCGCCCAGGAACATTTGTTCTACTCCTCCCTCCACTACGGGCCGTAAAATGTGGGCTTCAATGGGGAAATCGTTCCACTTCGTTCCACTATGTACCATTATACACCACTTTTTGCAAATTGTCCAGTACCTGGAAACAATTTTAAGGTTTCTGTAGCCACCCGTCGCCTGCTCCTGCCGGTCATCGGCCTGATTCTGGCGGTCGGGTTGCTGATGCCCGCGCGGGGGGAAGCACTGGCGCCCGACCCTCGCTTTGGCGTCGTCGCGGCCCATGAGGCCCCCTGGGCGGCCGCCGACCTGGGGGCCGGCTGGACGACCGTCCCCTTCCGCTGGGACGAAATCCAGCCCTTCGGCCCTGCCGACTGGAACCCGCCCCTCTCCGATGAGCAACTGGCGCTGGAACTGGCCCTGGGCCGTCAGGTAGTGGGTGTGCTGAGCGGTGTGCCCGCCTGGGCCGCCGACCCCGCCACCGGTCTGCCCCGGGGCCTGGAGACCGCCCCCGATGACCCCGAAAATCTCTGGGCGGTCTTCGTGGGGGCCGTCGCCCGGCGGTACGCCGGTCGGATTGACCACTGGGTGGTCTGGGAGGGGCCGGACCGGGCGGAGAACTGGCCCGGGTCGGCGGCGGACTTCGCCGGACTTCTGCGCGTCACATGGAAGGTTGCCCGTGACGCGAACTCCCGCGCGGTCATCCACCTGGGCGGTGTGTCCCACTGGCCCGACGTCCTCCAGGGCAATCCCCCCTTCGTCCGCCGCCTGATAGACGCGCTGTTGACCGACCCCCAGGCCCGCGCTCACGGCTTTTACTTTGACGTCCTGACACTGGATGTTTACGACCAGCCGGAGAGTCTCTACGACCTCACCGTCTTCTACCGTCGCCTGCTGGCGGAGTACGGCCTGGAGAAGGAGATATGGGTGGAAACCGGCAGTCCGGTGTCGGAGGAGGGTGGGGAAGGGACGCCGGAGGAGCAGGCGGCCTTTCTCCTTCAGGCACTGACGCTGGGGATTGCGGGCGGGGCCGAACGGGTGGCCGTATACCGGATGGTGGATGGGGTGGGGGAGGCACCGTACGGCCTGATCGGTCCGCACGGCGCTCCTCGTCCGGCCTTCGCGGCCTATCAGGTGGCCGCGACCTATCTGGGGGGCTTCCGTTCCGCCCAGTGGGAACGGCGGGACGATGTCAGCGTGGTGGTGGTGGACCGGGGGCCGCAGGTGACGGCGGTCGCGTGGGCCCGTACCTCCATCACCCAGACCCTGATGGTGCCGGCCCAGACGACGCGCGCCCTGCTGGTGAACGCGCGGGGCGAGGCGTGGATTGTCCACCCGGACCGGGGCTATTATCTCCTCACGCTCCCCGGCTGTAGCGGCGATGACCCATGCCGAATCGGGGGAATGCCGCTTCTGCTGGTGGAGGAGAACGGCGCCGGGGCCGGCGCGCCGCCGTCTCCCACCGCGTCGGGCGTGACCCCGCCGCCCCCACCCACTGCCACACCCACCCCGACACCCACCCCCATCCCGGCGGCGACGTTCACCCCCACGCCTTCCCCGACCCCGACGGCGACGGTTTCCCCGCCCCCTCCTCCCACTCCCACCCCGGCATCCATGCCTTCCGCGACGGTGCCGGAGCCGGTATCGGTGTTCCTGGCGGGGGTGTTGCTGGGAGGGCTGGGCATCGCGGGACTGGCCGCCGGTCGGAAGCCGCGCAGGAAAAAGTAGAAGGGGTTTTGCGGCGGCCTGAAGCCGCCGCAAACCCCCTCCCTTCACTCCCCGCAGGGGATAAGAGCCGCGGTTATTCGCCGTCGCTGCCGCCGGGAAGGGTCGCAGCCGCCGTCTCCACCGGGGCACTGCCGGGCACCTCCAGGCTCCGTCGGCTCTGCCCGATGGCCCAGACCAGCAGGACCACCAGAATCACCCCGGTCACCGCCAGCGGAATGGGGTGGTCCCGGTACTGCACCAGCAGCGGCGCCGCCAGCAGACTCACCAGGTTGACCACCTTGATCATCGGGTTGAGGGCCGGGCCCGCCGTGTCCTTCAGCGGGTCACCCACCGTGTCGCCGACGACGCTGGCCTTGTGCGGCTCGGAGCCCTTCCCGCCCAGGTGGCCGTCCTCAATGTGCTTCTTGGCGTTGTCCATCGCGCCTCCGGCGATGGCCATGAAGACCGCCAGCAGTTGCCCGGAGAGGATGACCCCCGCCAGGAACGCCCCCAGCGCCTCCACCTGGAAGAGTATCCCCACCAGGAGCGGCAGGGTCACCGAGAGGACGACCAGGCTGACCAGTTCCTTCTGCGCGGCGGCGGTGGTGATGGCGACGACCTTCCCGTAGTCGGGCTTCACCTTCCCCTCCATCACGCCGGGGATGCGGAACTGGCGCCGTACCTCCTCCACCACCAGCGACGCGCCCCGGCTCACCGCCCGCAGGGCGAAGGCGGAGAAGAAGAACGGCAGCGCCCCGCCGATCAGGAAGCCGATGACCCCCTCCAGCAGGGAGACCCGGATGCCGGTAGAAAGGAGCCACTGTTGAACCGGCACCCCCAGCCGCTCCTGCACCAGCGAGACGTCGGTGACGAAGGAGAAGAACAAACTGGTCGCCGCGATGACCGCCGACGCGATGGCAATCTGCTTGGTGATGGCCTTTGTCGTGTTCCCCACCGCGTCCAGTTCGGCCATGATGTGCATCGCTTTGGGGTCCACGCCCACCATCTCGGCGATGCCGTTGGCATTGTCGGCGATGGGGCCGTAGGAGTCCATCGCCACGTTGTTGCCGGTGTGGGAGAGCATCCCGATGCCGACCATCGCCACGCCGTAGAGCATATACAGGATCACCCCCTGCTCGCCCAGGGCCTGGATGTTGGCGGGCGGGAAGAGGCGGGCGATCAGGTAGGAGATACCCATCGTGATGCAGATTACCAGCACGCTCCAGACGCTGGTCTCCATCCCCACCGAGAGGCCGGAGAGGACGGTGGTGGCGGAGCCGGTGCGGGTGGATTGCACGATCTCCTGGACCGGCTTGCGCTTGGCGGAGGTGAAGTAGGAGGTGATGGGGTTGAAACTGACTGCCAGTCCGACGCCGACCGCGTTCAGGAGGGCCAGCCGCCAGTCGTGGGCGTACCACCAGGCGAAGAGGAAGGACCAGAGGACGGTGTTGACGCTGGATACCTCGTAGGAGCGGAACATCGCCTCCTCGGCATCCCGGGCGCGCAGGAACTTCAGCGGGAACCGCTCCCAGATGGGGACGGTGAACGTCCCCAGAATGGAGGAGATGACCCCGATGGCCCGCACGATCAGCGGGTAGACGATCCAGACAATCTCCCCGGTGACGTGGGCCAGGGCGATGCCCAGGATCAGGGTGGAGACAATGGTGACCTCGTAGGATTCAAAGATGTCGGCGGCCATCCCGGCGCAGTCGCCGACGTTGTCCCCCACCAGGTCGGCGACGACGGCCGCGTTGCGGGGGTCGTCCTCCGGCACTCCGGCCTCCACCTTCCCCACCAGGTCGGCCCCGACGTCGGCGGACTTGGTGTAGATGCCGCCGCCGATCCGCATGAAGAGGGCCAGGAGGGTGCCGCCGAAGCCGAAGCCCAGGAGGGCATCCGGAGCGGCGCGGCCGAAAATCATGAAGATGATGGTGCCGCCCAGAAGCCCCAGGCCGTCGGTGAGCATACCGGTGAAGGTGCCGGCCCGGTAGGCAACGGTGAGCGCGCCGTTGTAACTGCCGCGCACCGCCTCAGCGGTCACCCGGACGTTGCCCTCAATGGCGACCCGCATCCCCAGTTGGCCCACCAGCAGGGAGAAGGTGGCCCCGAGGATGAAGGCGCCCGCCCGTCCCAGCCCCAGGGCCAGCCGGGCCCGCTCGCCGAAGAGTTCGTAGGCCTCGCGGGAGGGCGCAATCACGTAGACGCTGAGGAAGAGGAGGACGACCAGCAAGCCGAGGATGGGGAGGATGGTCTGGAGCTGGCGTCGCAGGTAGGCCTCAGCCCCTACCTTAATCGCCTGCCACACGTCCTGCATCTTCTGGCTCCCCTTGTCCCGGCACACCGTATCGCGCCAGAGCCAGAGGGCGTAGAGGAGGCCGACGATGGCCGTGGCGATGACGCCGTAGAGCATGCCTTGTTCCAGGGTGCTCAGTTCCTTCACGGGTGCCTCCATTGGGAATAGAATTCACAGGGTGCGACGGAGCCTCTCTGTTCCGTCACACCCTTGTTTCGATGGGGGACAGAGAGATTTTACCGGATTTCCAGTTTCCCGTCAAGCGGCGTTGGCTTGCCAGGACGGCCCTTGAGTTGCAGGCTCTCTGTACTGTGCTATAATGTTTTCCACCGGAGGGGTGCCGGAGTGGACGATCGGGGCGGTCTCGAAAACCGCTGTGGCCCTTGTGGTCACCGTGGGTTCGAATCCCACCCCCTCCGCCTGCCCGTCGGTGTTTTCCTCTCTATGGGGGCCGGTTATGAGAGCCAAAATCACCCTGCCCAGGGAAGATTGGTTGATCAGTTAAACCGGATTCTCGGCGAGTAGTTATCGGAAAGGGGGTGGTGCCTGCAGACAAAACGCTGGCGATCCGATTCTCTCGTCATTACCCGAATCCCCACAAATAACAGAAAGGAGGAGAAATGAAGCAGAACCGGTTCTTCCTGCTCGTGGCCGCGACGGTGATAGCGGCCCTCCTGCTTGCTGGCTGTAAACCTGCCGTCACTCCGACGACACCGCCACCGGCGGCCACCCAGCCGCCTGCGCCGACCGCGGCGCCCACCCAGCCGCCTGCTCGCAAAGTCGCCACCTTCATCTGGACCCAGGAACCGGATGTCCTCAACCCCCTCTACACCAACATGTGGTTCTCCTCCATCACCCAGCAAATCTGGAACTGCTGGGCCTGGGATTTTGACGACCAGAACAACCCCCATCCGGTCCTGGTCAAAGAGATGCCCAGCGTGGAGAACGGCGGCATCTCCCCCGATGGCAAGATCATCACCCTGAAACTGCGGGACGACATCGTCTGGTCCGATGGGACGCCCATCACCTCCGAGGACTTCGTCTTCACCTATGAGATGACGATGAACCCCAAGAACACCGTCGCCTCCACCTTCCCGTACGACAAACTGGAGAAGGTGGAAGCCCCCGACGCTCAGACGGTAGTGATGACCTTCAAGGAGCCCTTCGCCGCCTGGCAGGCGACCCTCTGGCACGGCCTCCTGCCCGCCCACATCCTGCGCCCCGTCTTTGAGAAGGAAGGGACCATTGATACCGCCGAGTGGAACCGCGCGCCCACCGTCGGTTGCGGCCCCTTCGTCTTCCAGGAGTGGGAGTCCGGCTCCTTCATCCGCTTCGTGGCCAACGAGAAGTACTGGCTGGGCCGGCCCAAGATTGACGAAATCTTCATCCGCATCGTTCCCGACGACGCCTCCCAGGTGGCGGCGCTGAAGGTCGGCGACGGCGACCTGGGCACCTTCATCGCCTATTCCGACATCCCCACCCTGGAGCAGGCCGGTGTCCAGATGGTCAAGGTCTTCTCCGGCTACAACGAGGGCTGGTACTTCTACCTGCACCCGGAGAAGGGACATCCGGCGCTCAAGGACGTGCGGGTCCGGCAGGCCATTGCCCTGGCCTTTGACCGCTTCTCCATCTGCAAGGACCTCCTGCTGGGCCTGACCAAGCCTCCGGCCACCTACTGGGCCAACACCCCCTGGCAGGACCCGACGCTGGAGCCCTGGCCCTACGACCCGGAGCGGGCCAAACAGTTGCTGGACGAGGCGGGCTGGAAGGACACCAACGGCGACGGTGTGCGGGATAAGGACGGCGTGGAACTGGTGCTGACCCTGGGCACCACGACCCGCGAGATTCGCCGGGACGTCCAGGCGGTGGCCCAGCAGCAACTGGCCCAGGTGGGGATCAAACTGGAACTGGCCAATGCCGACTCCGACATCTTCTTCGGCAGTTACGGCGAAGGCGGCCCCTGCGCCACCGGCCAGTACGACATCTTTGAGTACTCCACCGTCACCAACTACCCCGACCCCGAAACTGCCGACTGGCTCTGCAGCGAAATCCCCAGCGACGAGAACCCCTCCGGCGTGAACTGGCAATCCGTCTGCGACGAGGAACTGGACGGACTCTTCCAGTTGCAGGCCACCCAGGTGGACCCCGCCGAGCGGCAGCAGACCTTCCACAAGATCACCCGTCTCATCTACGAGAAGGTCTACTGGCTGGGCGTCTGGGAGGACCCGGACATCTGGGCGGTGGGCCCGCGCCTGAAGAACGTCCGCCTCTCCGGCGCGACGCCGTTCTTCAACATCGTGGAGTGGGACCTGAGCCAGTAAACGAACGGGGTGCTTGAAGGGTGGCCGAAGGCAAAGCCTTCGGCCACCCTGCTACCCTGCCAATCCTTGCTCCAGGTCAGGCTGATGCTGCGCTATATCATCCGCCGGCTGCTTCAGGCCATCCCGCTGTTGTTCATCATCAGCGTCATCCTCTTCGTGCTGATGCAGAACATGGGCGACCCGCTGGCCACGCTGGGCGGGCGCCAGGTCACCCGCTCCGAAGACCGCCAGCGGCTGGCCCGTCAGTTGGGGCTGGACCAGCCCCTCTACATGCAGTACCTCTACTGGCTCATCGGCAACGACTGGACGAAGATGGACCTGGACGGCGACGGCGTCCCGGAGACGCCGGGCCGCCGCAAGGGGGTCCTGCGCGGCGATTTCGGCGTCTCCCTGGTCGCCAAGAAGCCGGTGGTGCAGGTCATCGGGGACCGTCTGCCCAATACCCTGCTCCTGATGGGCGTCACCGAACTGGTCATCATTGTTGGCTCTCTGCTCATCGGGATGTACTCGGCCCTCCGCCAGTACTCCTTCTTTGACCACCTGATCACCGCCATCGCCTTCGTCGGCTATTCCATGCCCATCTTCTTCGTCGCCCTGCTCTCCATGTACATCTTCGCCGTCAAATTCAAACAGTGGGGATTGCCCTACCTTCCCACGGTGGGGATGTTTGACCCCGAAGTGGGAAAGACGCCCGGTCAGGTGGCCCTCCACATGGTCCTGCCGGTCTTCAGCCTCTCGTTCATCTACTTCGCCGCCTACAGCCGCTACATCCGCAGCGCGATGCTGGAAGTGTTGAGCCAGGACTACATCCGCACCGCCCGCGCCAAAGGGTTGCCTCGCCCGACCATCATCTTCATCCACGCCCTGAAAAACGCCTCCCTTCCCATTGTGACGGTGGTCGGTCTGGACCTGCCCTTCCTGCTGGCGGGGGCCATCGTCACCGAACGGATTTTCGCCTGGCCCGGCATGGGCCGCCTGTTCCTGGACCACGTCTCCCGGGGCGACACCCCGGTGGTCATGGGCATCCTGATGATGATCGCCGTCGCGGTGGTGGTCTTCCAACTCATCACCGACATCGTCTATGCCTGGCTGGACCCCCGGATCCGATATGAATAGATGAGATTTTTGCGGCGGCCGAAGGCCGCCGCAAAAACAACTCTCCGATTGAACGCACCCTATGAGCGCTGAAACTGCGATTCCTGCCCTGATGCCGCTGGAAGAGGCCGAGGCGCCGCCTCTGACCCTGCGACAGTTGTTCTGGCGCCGCTTCCGCCGCCACAAAATGGCCCTATTCGGCCTGGTCGTGCTCTTTCTGCTGGTCCTCTATTCCCTGGGCGGCACCCTCTTCTTTACCGAAGCGTATGCCAACCTCACCGATACGGTGATGCGCCTCCAGCCCCCTTCCCGCGCACACCCCTTCGGCACCGACACCGTCGGGCGGGACATCCTGGCCCGCACCATCTACGGCGGGCAGATTTCGCTGCTCATCGGCCTGACCGCGATGCTGGTGGAGGTGGTCATCGGCGTCACCATCGGCGCGCTGGCCGGATACTACGGCCGCTGGCTGGATAGCATCCTGATGCGCTTCACCGAGGCGATGCTGAACATCCCCCAACTCTTCCTGCTCCTGGTTATGGCCAAGTTCTTCGGCGGAAGGGTGCCCAACCTCACCCTCTTCGGCCGTACTTTCAGCGGTAGCGTCGTCGTCATCGTCCTGATCATCGGGGCGACCAGTTGGATGTACCTGGCGCGCATCGTCCGGGCGGAGTTCCTCTCCATCAAGGAGAACGAGTACATCCTGGCCGCGCGGGCGATCGGAACACCGACAGGGCAGATCATCTTCCAGCACATCCTTCCCAACGCCATCGCCCCGATTGTCGTCTCGGCGACCCTGAGCGTCGCCAACGCCATCACCCTGGAGGCCTACATCAGTTTCTTGGGCCTGGGCGTCCAGCCTCCCACCGCCACCTGGGGCAATATGCTGGAGGGGGCGTACAACTACGTTGAGACGGCCCCCTGGCTCTGGATTTTCCCCGGTATTCTGATCGTGCTGACGGTGCTGAGCATCAACTTCGTCGGCGACGGGCTGCGGGACGCGCTGGACCCCCGCTCCCTGGCCCGCTGAGGAGGCGACCTTGGCTCCCCTGCTGGATGTTCGCGACTTCACCGTGCGCTTCTACACGCTGGACGGCGTCGTCCACGCCGTCAATGGCATCTCCTACACCCTGGGCGAGGGGGAGACGCTGGGGATTGTTGGCGAGAGCGGGTGCGGCAAAAGCGTCAGCGTCCTGGCCCTGATGCGCCTCATCCAGGAGCCGCCGGGCCGGATTGAATCCGGTCAGGCCCTTTACCGGGGCGAGGATTTGCTTCAGTTGACCGAGGAGCAGATGGAGCAGATTCGCGGCAAGGAAATCGCGATGGTCTTCCAGGACCCGATGACTGCCTTCAACCCCGTCCTGACCATCGGCCGCCAGATCGCCGAAACGCTGGTCACCCATATGGGGATGTCCTGGAAGGAAGCCTACGCGCGGGCGGCGGAACTGCTGAGTATGGTCGGTATTCCCGGCGCCGCCGAGCGCTGTAAGGATTACCCCCACCAGTTCTCCGGCGGGATGCGTCAGCGGGCGATGATCGCCATGGCGCTGGCCTGTAACCCCAGCATCCTCATCGCCGACGAGCCCACCACCGCGCTGGACGTCACCATCCAGGCCCAGATCATAGACCTGGTCAAGCGGTTGCGGGACCAGTTGGGGATGTCTGTCATCTGGATCACCCACGACCTGGGCATCATTGCCGGTCTGGCGGAGCGGGTGCTGGTGATGTACGCGGGCTTCATTGTGGAGAAGGGGCGGGTAGACGATATTTACGGCGACCCGCGCCACCCGTACACGCTGGCGCTTCTGCGCTCTCTCCCCAGAGTAGACCGTTCCGTTGGAGACCGGCTGGCGACCATCGGCGGGTTGCCGCCGGACCTGCTCCGCCTGCCTGAGGGCTGTCCCTTCGCCCCCCGGTGCATGTTCGTACAGGAGGGCTGTCGGCAGGAGCGGCCGTCCCTTCGGCCCGTCGGCCCCGAACACGAGATTGCCTGCTGGGTGGACGTATGAAAGAAGACATTGCGCTGGTCCGAGTAGAGGGGTTGAAGAAATACTTCCCCATCACCCGCGGCATCCTCATCCAGCGGCAGGTGGGGGCGGTGCAGGCTGTGGACGGCCTTACCTTTGACATTTATCGCGGGGAGACGTTGGGTTTGGTGGGGGAGAGCGGCTGCGGAAAAACGACGGCCGGGCGCACTATCCTGCTCCTCTACCGCCCAACCGCCGGGCGCGTGATTTTTGACGGGGCCGACCTCACCGCTCTGAAAGGCGAGGCCCTGCGCCGGATGCGCCGCCGAATGCAGATCGTCTTCCAGGACCCCTTCGCCTCCCTGAACCCGCGGATGACCATCGCCCGCATTATCGGTGAGCCTCTTCGGGTGCACAAACTGGTCTCCTCCCGCAAAGAGGAGGTAGAGCGGGTTCAGGAGTTGCTCCGTCTGGTGCAACTCAACCCCCGGTTCATCAACCGCTATCCCCACGAGTTCTCCGGTGGCCAGCGGCAGCGCATCGGCATCGCCCGGGCCCTGGCCTCCAATCCCGAATTCATCGTCTGCGACGAGCCCATCTCGGCGCTGGACGTCTCCATCCAGGCCCAGATTGTGAACCTGCTGGAAGACCTGCAGGACCAGTTGGGGCTGACGTATCTCTTCATCGCCCACGACCTGAGCATGGTCCGGCATATCTGCGACCGGGTGGCGGTGATGTATCTGGGCCGGATTGTGGAACTGGCCCCCAAGGACGAACTTTACGACCACCCCATCCACCCGTACACCCAGGCGTTGCTCTCGGCCGCCCCGGTGCCGGACCCGAAAGTGGAGCGAACCCGTCGGCGCATCATTCTGGAGGGGGACGTTCCCAGCCCGGTCAATCCACCGCCGGGATGCCGGTTCCGCACCCGATGCCCGTTCGCCTCTCAGTGTCCCGATGAAGAGCCCTCCTGGCGGGACGTCGGCGGGGGCCACTGGGTGGCCTGTCATCGGGTGTAGGAATGGTTCCCCTCAGTAGACCGCCTCAGCATCGCGCGGATTGCCCGCATTTCGTCCATTCCCATCAG
>JBBIKR010000022.1:11923-41380 GCA_037445395.1 Thermoflexales bacterium | reverse complement strand
GCCGTCGGAGTGGCTGTCGGCGTCGCCGTCGGCGTGCTGGTCGGCGTCGCCGTCGGTGTGCTGGTCGGGGTCGCGGTCGGCGTCGGAGTCGGTGTAGGAGTAGGAGTGATGTCCGGAGGTATCGCGTAATGGAATATGACCTCTTCCAGCGCCGGCGTCCAATTGGAGAGAGTGGCGCTCAACACAACCTGGTACTGGATGTAGCGACTGATGCCGCTCAGCGGCGCCGGAGAGTCGCCCCAGACCGGAATCCATTCCATCTCGCTCAGGTCAGGAGTGTCGCCACCGCGGTAACGGAGCGTCAGTGCTGTGCCTTCCGGCACGCTGCTCAGCCAGAGCATAGATTGCCACTGAACCGGTTCTCCGGCGTCAAGGACCCGCGAGGTGAAGGTGCATGAAGAGGTGTAGGGCGTCATCCGCATCCAGTCCACAATGAGCGACTGATTGGGCCCCGGGTTCGTGATATCGCTGGCTACCGGCCGCATATTGCCCGTCAGAGACAGGTTGTGGGTAGCCACCTGCTCCCCATCCACATAGTATTTGACATCCGCAGTGCCCCACTCAATCCGGAAGCGGTGCGGGATACCCAGGCTCACATTGGGCAAAGGGGTACTGAGATAGTTGTTCCCGCTCAATGTGCGTGCCAGCAATGTTGTGCCCCCAGGGTATCCGGTACTGAAAATGGCCCAGGGGGCACTGTTCAGGTCCGTACCAAAGCCAATGTGCTGAGAATTGTTAGGATAGAAGGTCGCCACGAATTCCAGGGCGCGCCCCGGGCCATACGTCGGCGGTAGCGAGCCGTAGGCCAGGAGCGCATCCCGGAAGGTGATACGCCCATCGGCAATGACGTAAGTGCCATTTGCATTCCAGGGCGTCACGGTCCAGCCGGACGGCAGCGCGGTGCCCGAGAACTCTGTACCGACGGTCGGCGCCAGGATGAGTTCCCCGTTTGCTGTCTCGGCCAGGTAGCAACCGGTACCGGCCGAGAAGTCGGCCACGGTCGTATCGGAGAGGCTGAGGACAGGAACCGTGAAACTGGCTGGCGGTAGCTCAGGTGCTGGCGCTGTGGCACTGTTGCTGGCAGCATCGGTGGAAGTGACCCGGTAGTAGTACGTGAGGCCCGGTACCAGGCCGGTCAGGGTGATCACATGGCTCGTAACCAGCGTTGCGTCGGTCACACTTTCTGTCAACATATCGGGGGCAAGGCCGTAATCCACCCGGGAGTCCGCTACTTCGTCGGTCGCCCAGACAATGGTCACCGTGCCGCTATCTCGGGGGAGCGCCGTCAGACCAGAGATGACCGGAGAGACCGTATCGGGCCCATAAGTGGCGGTGTGGGCACCCGGCTGGGCCAGGAACACCGCGTACTCCACACCCTTTATGGTTTCAACGGTATAGGCTACCGGGTTGCCGTTCCGGGTGATACTCAACAGACGCCCGGCGTCGGACTCCACAGGCAGCATTGCCGTCAGGCCATTGGCACCGATCCCGACCACGATACTGAATTGGAGTGTGCTCCCATCCCACACCAGGTTCTCAAAGGACGAACTGTTGCGGCCGTCCAGCCATTCCAGCATCTGACGGGCGGATACCACCGGTACACCGCGCGCCCGGGCGGATGCAACGATAGCCTGATGCCTGGAGTGATAACCAGTATCGGTGTGCATATTGGCCGTGAAGGCACCGTAATAGCCCTGGGGACCAAGGGCGCGGTCCAGCAGGATATCTATGGTATACGGATAGGTCTGCCCCGATTCATCGGTCATCACGGTGGTTGCCTGATAGACGTCTATCAGTGTGCCATCCAGGTCGGCGAAGCGCATCGGCAGACCGGAGCCGGTGAACATGCCGGGACGATCATTCACCCAGGAGGGGGGCCAGAAGTAGTAGTTGGTGTCCAGGCGGATGCCGTAGGCCAGGTTGACGTGGGCATGGGTGGCCCAATCGCTCCAGACAATGCAGTGGGTGCGCTCGGTGACGGGTGAGGGAAGGCCGGGATATCGGGCTCGCCAGGCGTCCAGTTGTGTTGCGAAGAACGAGTCCAGTTGCTCAGGCGTCCAGTTGGTACAGTCGGTGTTCACGTGCAGCGCGATCTCAAACCCCTCGGCATTGTACGCTATCGCCTGCTCGTTGGTCAGCGAGTTGGAAGGATAAAGGTAGGAAGTGCTGCGGATGCACTCCCAGTCGGCCACGGAACAGCCCGGCAGGCTGAGGAGTTTCTCAATCTCAAAACGGGCCGCCGTGCCCGTCAATCCGTGGTCGTCACCGGTCATGATGACCACGGCCTTCTCCCCGCGCGGGAAGTACCAGAATCGGGGCAGAGGCTTACGGCTTCGGTTCATCTGCAGAATGAGATTGACCAGCAGCCGCTGCTGCTCGTCGGCCTGGGGGATGGCAACTTTGTTCAGGTCAACCCAATCGGGTTGCGGATCGCCCGCTTTGGCGCCGTAGAACATGTCATCCGGGCGCAACGGGGGAAAGCCATCCCGCTCGTCGCCCGCCCAGGCGGGGTTACCCTGACGGGTGTAAATCACGGAGCGGGCCAGGTCGTAGGTGAAGGCGGCCACCTGACCGCCGCTGGTGCCGACGTTGCGCAGGGTGACGGCAGGGTACGAGGTGGGAGTCGTGGCGCTGGCATAGAGGGTAGCCAGTGCAGTGGCACCGTTCAGGATGTAAAGGTCAGCAGGGCCGTGGAACTGAATGGTCTCACCGACCAGACCGGCGCCGGGCCGTCCGGGTGTGGTGTCTATGCGCAGATAGGCGTCGGTGAGCGTTGCACCGGCATCGGTCAATCCCAGCAAAGGGGCAAGTTGCTGATCGGGCCGCATTGCGATCAGATAACCGCCGGCCATCACCCAGTCGCTGAGCATCGCGACCTGTTCGGGGGTCAGAGAGGTCTCGGCCAGGATGACCAGGTCGTACTCGTTCAGCGTAGCCGCGGTGACGGTGGCGATGTCCTTCACGTCAAAGAGGTTGAGGCCCTCGGTGCGCAGGATTTCGGCGTAGTAGCGGCCGAAAGGGTTGGCGGTGTAGTCCGCGCTGGTGATCACCAGTATCGGCCCGCCGTAGCCCTCACCGGGTGGTGGTGCAGGCATCGGCGTGCTGGTCGGCACCGGCGTGAGGGTGGGCGTAATGGTCGGCGTCGCCGTCGGCGTGACCGTCGGTGTCGCGGTCGGCGTGCTGGTCGGCGTCGCCGTCGGCGTGCTGGTCGGCGTCGCCGTCGGCGTCGCCGTAATGGTGGCGGTGGGCGTTTCGGTGGGTGTAGCCGTCGGTTCGGGTGTCGGGGTGTCAGTGGACGTCACCGTCGGTTCGGGTGTCGGGGTGTCGGTGGACGTCACCGTCGGCGCAGGGGGCTGGGTGGGTACCGGCGGGGGCTCCTCCAGGAGAACCGATACCATTGTGCTCCCGGAGAAAGCCGGTACATCCACGAATCGGTGCTGAATGACACCGTCCGGTTCGGTGAACAGGTAGAACTGGGTGGGAATGTCTGCGGAGCCGGTAAGGGTAACGTCCAGCACGCGACGGACAGGGTCATAGACACTGCCGGTGATATTTGAGGTGAACATCGCGCGGGCGTATTGAGCGGCATAGTCCATTGTGACGTAGCGGGGCTGATAGGAGGCGATGTTCGCAGTGATGCCGGCCAGGATGGCATCCCAGTTGGACGAACTGGTGGTAAGAATGTAATACTCGTGGGTGAAGAGGGTGGCAATGACCATGCTATCCAGCGCCCGTTTGAGCTGAAGGGTACCCCGCTGGATGCTCCCGGACACATCGTTATCCGGATACCACTCGTAGCCCGTGATATCGCGGATTTCGGTGAAGACGTTGAAGAAACGGCCGTCGTGTTCGGGATAGCCGGGGACGGAGAGGTAGTCGGCGTAGCAGAAGGGGTTGCTGTTGCCGCTGGAAGGGGCGTCATAGAGGCGGTAGGGACGACCGCGAAGGGAGGGGGAAGTGCCGTACTCATCGCCAGGGGTCAGCATGGTGGCGACGAATTCCACCCCCATCTGGGCCAGTCCGTCAAAGGCGGGAGGGTCAAACAGGTAGTAGTGAGGAGCAACAAACCGGGAAGGGGTAATCTCGTGGGTGGCAAACCAACTCTGCGCCTCGGCGACGTTAGCGGCCATCTGTTCGGAAGTCCCGATGTAGAAGAATTCATTGAAACTGAGGCCGTGGATGCCCACCGTTGCCTGTCCGTTATCCACCAGGGTTTTCAGAACCGCGGCGCTGGCTTCACTGACGTTTCGCAGGAAGATGCCCACCCAGGGCTTGAAACCGTACTGGTTGGCGGTGCCAATCCAGCCGTATGGCCCGACGGAATCGTCGCATCGGAGAGTGACGAAAGGCGGCAGGCCCTGGAAGACGAAAGGTTTACGGGCAGCCCAGACGAACCCACGCCAGACCAGATCGTCAAAACCCTGCAGTGGACCCCATGTGCGCCAGTGGATCCAGTCGTAGGTGGTCCACTGAAGGGCGCGTCCCTGACCATAGGTGACGGCGACGATGAAGGGTTGCCCGTTGAGAGTGGCGATGGTGGCGTTATCTGAGGGGGGTGGGATCACGCCTGCAGGGACTACGTCCTGCCCCATTGTGTAGATGGCGTTGGGGGGCTGGGCCGCGACGATGTAGTTCCAGGGAGGGCCGACGCCGGTGTGGATTTCCACCTGCCGCTGAGGGGTGGCGGAGGTGTAGGAGAAGCGAAAGATGTCCTGGACGTAGGAGTAGTAGGGGGAGTAGTTGGTGTCGGCAAGAAGGTTGTCAAAGTTGACCAGGCCAGCGCCGGCGAAGACGGCGGCGGAGATGAGGGATTGTTCGGTGGAGTCCAGGTAGAGGTGAGAGGGGTCCAGGTTGCGGTGCCCGATGACTATCAGAGCGTATTCACCGATGGAGGGCGGAACCGCCTCGGCGGCGATGTTCAGTACCTGGTATGGGATGCCGAAGTGGTCCAGGTAGGGCTGGATGAATTGGGCAAAGTCGGCGTAGTCGCTGCTGGCGGAGTTGACCAGAACGATCGCTTCGGCGCGATAGGTGTTTTCCTGTCCCCGCGTCGGCGCAATCAAACCGAAGAGGGTGGTCAGGACCAGTGCTATAACGAGTACTGCCAGTAATCCAGCACGCACATTTTTGTTCACGTTATCTCCTTAAAAAATGGAGTTTTGCATTTATGGGCTGATTAACTGCACTTTGACAAATTGTTCTGCCAATCACATTGCCCTCATTTTTGCTCTTCTCCCCCTGCTGCGGGGAAAAATGGAGGAAAGGGGGTTTGGGGCGGGGGGGTCGCCGCCGCCCCCCACACCACTCTGGTCCCCCCCCCGGGCGCCGGCCCCGGGCGGGGGGGGGGGGGGGGGGGGGGGGGGGGGCGGCGGGGAAAAGTCCAGGGACGAACCACCCGTCTGCGTAAATCCTGATGCCACTACGGGAGATGCAATTTATAGATTTCATAGTCGCCTATGGTCGCTATCAACTCGCCGTGCTCTGCAATGAAGCGAGTGTTATATATACCGGTCCACCTGCTGAACCACCCGATGACCAGGTAGGAGGGTCGGTGCTTTTGAAAGTAGTCCGCGCCCAGGACATAGTCATGGGGACCGTTCCGGTAAACGGCCAGATGTGCGCGGGCCAGCAGCGACTGGTCCGGAAAGTGATAGCGGTGGTTGGTGAACAGGGCGAGTTCCCGCTCCCAGGTTTCAACAAGGGAATCCGGGGCCACCTCTCTGTCCAGAAAATCTGCTACCTGATATGGTGTACGGTTCTGATCCAGCACGTCCAGGCGCACCGTGGCCTGCAACGGGTGAAGAACGGTCAACGCCAGTACGGCCGCAGTTGCCCACTTCACCGGCGCTCTGACGAATGTGTTCAGTTGACTCACAGATAAGAATCGCCCTGGCGAAGCATGAAGGCTGCTCAGAAGGTCGTACCATAATTTCCCCACGAACAGGGCCGACGTGGTCGCCGGAACAAAGAGGTAACTTTCCCATGGTACACTCCAGCAAAGATAATAGATTAACCAGAGCATACTGAAGGCCAGCAACGCCGCGAGGGTGAGGGCTCTTTGATCCTTTTTCAGGCACAACAGGCCAGCATACGCCAGGGCCGGGAACCCCCACCAGTAATAGAAATGCCCGGAATCAGCGCCGACCAGAAATTTGAGCGCCGCCACAGTTGTCGGCAAGTGGAAACCGGTTACGCTTGCCGCGAGCGTGCGCAGTTTGGCGGCGTTTTCAAAAAATGTGTCCGTCCCAAAATAGACCCATTGCCAGCCTGTCCAGATGATGATGCAGGCCAGAGCCGTCAGACCCATCCGTATCAAGGCGGTTACCCTCTTCTGACGGTAGATCATCAAATCCATAAGAACTAACAATGCGATGGTAACGAATCCGAAAGGGACATATGAATTTTTGGTCACCATCGCCAGACCGATCAGCCCCCCCGCGACAAAGGGTGCCCAACCCCGTCCAGTCCGTTCATGTTGAACCCAGACCAACCACCCGCTCAAAAAGAAACTCAGCGCGGGCACTTCGCCTAAAACCTGTCTTCCCCAAAACAGGAATCGGGCCGCGGGCGATCCCAGCAGAATCGGAACGGAAAGAAGAGCCACCCGCCATCCGAACAGTTTCTTGCCCAGAGCGTAAAAGGTAGAGAGAGCCACCAATGCCCAGAGCGCTGCCACGATCCTGCCCTGAACCAGTCCGGCACCGAACAACTTGAAACTCAGGGCAACCGGCAGCAACACGGTGGGGCCAACGCTTTGCACCGCACCGAAGGTCTGATACCCATCTGAGTTTTTTGCCGCATAGACGCCATCTTCCGCCAGTGTTTTTGCGACCAGCAAAGCCGATCCCTCATCATGCCAGGGGCGAGGATTCAACATCAGGTTGTAGAAGAGCGAGAAGGCAGTCAGGACCATCAGAATTACAAAGAAAACCTTTTCCCTGTTCACGGTTCGGGTACCCTTTGGGGGATATGAAAAGTGCTGGAACCGGGCACCTGGTACAGTTCGTATCCGCCGATGGCAATCTGGAGCCTTGCGTCGTTCAGTAGCCCCGTTTCAGAGTAAAGCCCGGTATAGCGTGCAAAGGGTCCAATGATCAGATATGTCGGGGTATACTGTTTCGGATCGTAGGATACATTGGTCATGTCACCCGCCCATAATCGCTGGGTGAACGCATTGGTCACCCAGGTGGGAGGATGGTGGTAGCACAAATCGGTAATAAGGTCCAGTTCCCACTCCCAGGATTCCACCACTGCGTGGCGCGGTATGGACTCCTCCAGGTAGCGAGCAAACCGGAAATAGGCATCGTTAGAGTTCCGCAGAATCTGGCCAATCGTTGACGAGCCCGACAGCATCATGCCACAGGCAATTGCCAGCAGGCTCAAAGCGGCAAGTGCCCGAAGCCAGAGGGACTTTTTCGGTAACCTATGGTCCATCATTCCGCTACCTTCTGGGCGATGAACCCTTTCGCCTGCTGATTGAACAAAGCGCGCCCTGATCGCTGGCAGGGCTTTGAGAGCGTCGTACAGCAAAGCCGTGTAGAAGATATGACTCAAGGCCAGGGGGATGAAAGCATAACGAGCCCAGCCGATGGACCCTATCACATACCAGGCCAGCCATACTCCCACGAAAACCAGTAATGCCAGTCGTTGCAGGGTGATCAGGGTAATCTTTCGGTTATGCCAGAACGCGTAGAGCAAGCCAGCGCCCCCCCAGATGACATAACCGGTACGAGTCAAGGTCCCCAAACTGTGTCTCGTTGTGATCCAGGAGAAGTTCAACACGTGCAGTTGTGTTCCGGTGCGCAGTACTGAAAGGTTCTGGAAAAAACTCTGCGGCCCGATGATTGCGATTTGGCAACCGTACCAGGTCAGGACAGGGATTGCGCACATGATGGCCGGTATCATGAGATGCCGCAGACGCAATATCCTGGCGGAAGCGCCAATCAGCCAGACGACAAAAATGGACGGCGGGACGAGTAGGCTGAACTGGGATTTGGTGATCATCGCAAGCCCGAACAGAAGGCCAGCGCCGATCAAATAGCGCCGTTCAATGCGCTTCCAGCCCTGAAACCAGAGCAACAGACCGCCCAGGAAGAAGAAAAGAGCAGTCACCTCGCCCAATACCTGGCGTCCCATATACAGGTAGGAAACGAACTCATTGTGTGCGGCAAAGGTCAGAAGCAGGATGAGCGCCAGCCAGCCGACTTTTCGGTTGTAGAGCGTTCGGGCAATGCGCTGGTATACGATGGCGCCGAGTATGCAGGAAAAGGCCGTAACCAGTCGCGCCTGAAATAGCCCGATACCCAGAAGTTTGAAACTGAGGGCCACCGGCAGGATTACCGGAGGGCCGGTTTGAATGGCCGGATCCAGCATACGGAACCCTTCGGAAGAGCGCAGCGCGTATTGCCCGTATAGGATCAGGTTCCTGGCTGGCTGGAAATTCAGCCCCTCGTCAAACCACGGAGGAGGATATCCGGTCAGGTTGTACAGTGAAAGGAATGCCACAAGCAGAGTCATGGCAACAGGTATCATAAACCGTTGAATGATATGACCTGTTCTCATACCGCTGACCCGCGAGGGGAGCAGCGTCGCTGAAATGCCCTCTCCCGGCGCATGGATTGTTGCATCTGGTGTAGAGTGAGCGCGAGTGCCGAAGTTCATCCGAATGATCCCTGAAGACCGATTACCTGGTCGCCGCGTATAGCCTGTACGGGCCGGTCGTGACGATCAATTGGTAGCGTGTGCTCAGCAAATCCTCTGCATAAAGACCGGACCAGTCAGCCGCCATGCCCAACAGTATGTAATCGGGAGACTCTTTCAGCACAAAATCGCGATATTCTGTCGGTGGCGGTCCCCCTAACAAGATGTGGGCGGTAGCCTTTGTGGATACACTTTGCGGAGGAAAGTGGAAATTGTGATCGGAGAAGAACCCCATCTCAGGCTCAAGAGTCTCTATCCGTGCCTGCGGGGGTACGTGTTTGTCCAGATAATCGGCCATCGCCAGTGCAGACGCGTTGACAGGAGGCGGCGATACCATCTCCCGTGCGGTTTGCCGCAGAGGACGGGCAATCATCAGTACCAGCCAGACCAGTATTGCCCAATTCAGAGCGTGCTTTCGCAGACTGGTTTTGTCCAGACGGAAGTTCCCGGTCAGGTCCGAGAAGAAGCGGGCCACAAACAGGCTGGCAACCGCCAGACCCGGAAAGGCGTAGCGTGGCCAGCCGATGGAGGCCAGTGCATACCAGCCCAGGTTTACCGCTACCAGCGTGAACAGGGTTCCCCATTGCAGCCCTTCTTTGTTACGGGATGGCGTCAGGAAAAACCCGTACACCAGGATCACCGCCAGAATGCCCATGTACACATCGGTGCTCATCAGGTACCTGATGCTCTCTTTTGCCCGATCGGCGGAAAAAGAAAAGGCACCAAGAGCAGCAGATTCACGCATCAGTCTGAGATTCTCACTCACTGTTGCAGGGCCGAGGTAGATCATCGTGTACGCCTGCCAGAGGACGAAGCAGGCAACGGCCACGACGCCCGGCACGATAAGAACACGGTGAGCGACCGAGCGATAGTACATCCAGTTGACTGCCCAGATAACAAGCATCGTTGGTGCCAGGATCAACAGATATTGGTACTTCGTCACCGTGGCCAGCCCGAGCAATACCCCTGCCAGTACCAATTGCTGCCAGCGGGCTTTCTCCCATGCGGCAAACCACACCCCCAGGCCAGTGATCAGGAAGAAAAACCCGGGCACTTCTCCCAGCACCTGGCGTCCATATGCCAGCAGAGAAACGCCTCGCGAACTGACAAGCAGGGCAGTAGCAACCCAGGCCATCCGCTGTCCACCCAACCTGCGCGCCAGGTGGTAGAAAGCATAAATCGTTGCCAGAAGATAGGCAGCCATCACCAGACGGGCCTGCATCAGCCCGATGCCGAAGAGCCGGAAGACCGCCGCGATGGGCAGCAGCACTGTCGGGCCCACACCGACTGTCGGGCCATAATACCGGAAGCCCTCGCTGCTGTAGTCAGCGTACACGCCGAAGCGCACAAGGGTTTTGGGGACATGCAGGTAGGACCCCTCGTCATACCAGGTTGGAGGATAATTTACCAGATTATAGAGGGCCAGGAACAGGGAAGCCACAACGATGACAACCGTCACTGCCGACTGCCCGACAGCGTTTGTCCGTAATCTACTGAACCAGTTCCTGACCGGTCCGAGCGGAACACTCAGCTGACCCTCCATTAGTCCCCCATCTCTCCCGAATGCATTATGCCCTCACAACCAATCTACTCTGCAAAATCCGCAGCGACTACCGGTAGCCGCGCTTTTCCGGGCGAGAAAGGCTCGGTCCTTTCTCCGGCGATGACCAAGTGGGCTATCTGGCGGGCATGCCGGGTGATAGACTCGCAGTTGGTCAAATCCGGATAAATCTGGGCTGTGGTCGCCAGATACAGATTCTTGATGGGCGTTCTGACTTCCGGAATCAGGTGTGTGGAATTCAGCGGGTGTAATGGCTCAACATACCTCTCGCGGTGAACAAGAAAGTACTGAATCCATCGCTGGTCAAAGTGGGGGAACATCCGCTGCAGGTTTTGGAGCCAGATTTCCCGAATTTCGGCGTCGGATTTCCGTTGCCAGGGGCTCCCGGGAGATGTGTATTTGGGAAGATAGACCAGATGATGTCCGCCGACGAACTGCGGGTCAATGTATGTTGTTGTCTCAATGACCCCTGTGAAGGGCACCTGCTCATCGGTGATGTTCAGTGTCCAGAAGCCGGTTAGCGGCCGGTCCAGTACGATCAGTGGGCAGATGACACCCAGGTAATCAATTTGACCGAGGCGGCCGCGATAATCCTGGTCCGCGCCCGGGATCAGGCGGCAGAAAAGCGGTATCTGGACAGCGGCGACAACGACATCAAAGAGAAACATCTCTTGCCGGGTACGGATACCCCGGACCTGTCCTCCCTCAATAACGATTTCCTCCACCGGTGAGTTCAGGTGGACACGGCCACCGGCAACCGCAATCTGCTCGGCCATCGCTTCTATCAGGGTCATGTAGCCGCCGATGAGATGTCCCGCTTCTTCTTTCTGACTGGCGCCTTTGCGCGTGGATTTCATCCGCACCAGGCGCGCCCATATGTAAGTGGCGGGGGTGTTGCGGAATCCGCCGTCAAACTTGGCCCGTAGCAGGGGGCGCCAGATGTTTTGGTAAGTACGCGACCCGCTCAGGTGCACCAGCCATTCCTCCACGCTGACTCCTTCCAGGTGACGGCAGTCCCGTATAAACTGAGCATACAGGATGGTCAGTCCCAGCCGGAACCGATCCATCCAGTTCAACGGAGGGAAGCGCAAGAACTCCACAAGATTGTTCATAGAGTGAATCTGGCCCTGATGGTAAAAGCCCATCCGGGTTTCGCGGAAGCGCAGTTGGTCGGCGATTCCCCGTTCGGCACACAACTGACGCAGGTGGCGGTCGCTGGAAAGGATAGTGTGGTAAAAGCGGTCCGCAACCGTCCCATCTCCCAGGGTTACCGTGTTCGCCAGCCCGCCCAGCACTGGCGCGGCTTCAAAAATATGAACCTCCGCTCCTTGTTGGGCGAGGAAATACCCCACGCTGACACCCATCACTCCCCCGCCGACCACCCCAATTTTCATTTGATCACCTCTATTGCGAAAACTTTGCCCATACCGGATTCCTGCTTTGGGCCAGGATGAGGGTCGCGGCCGTCCAGAATCTGCGCGATCCGTTGCGCGGCCGTCCCGTCACCGAAGATAGGGGGACGTTCCGCAGGGGGAGCGAAATGAAACCAGGCCTCCAGAATCCGCTCCGGGTCTGTCCCAACCAGCCGGTTCCAGCCGGTTTCCACCGTCTCAACCCATTCCGTCTCATCGCGCAGGGTCAGGCAGGGGATTCCCAGGAAATACGCCTCCCGCTGGACGCCGCCGGAATCGGTGGCGATGAGACGGGCGTTCTCCTCCAGCACCACCATGTCAAGGTAACTGACCGGCTCTGTCAATTGAATGTGAGGCGCCAAGCGGATGTCCAGTTGGATCAGTGCTTTGCGGGTGCGTGGATGAACGGGGAAAACGACCGTTTCCGGGACCGCGTTCATCGCTATAACGATTTGGCGGAGCCGTGCCGGGTCGTCGGTGTTGCCCGCGCGATGGACAGTGAGCAGGGCATACCGGCCCGGTTGCAGGCCCAGGCGGGTCAGTACATCGGACCGGCGTCGGGCAATCGGACGATTCTGGAGCATCGCGTCCAGCATCACGTCGCCGACCCAGTATACGGAATCGTTGATCCCTTCGGTCGCCAGGCGCCGGACCGCTTCCCGGCTGGCGCAGAAGTGCAGGTTTGCCACGTGGTCGGCCACCAGGCGGTTGATCTCCTCCGGCATGCGCCGGTCAAAACTGCGTTCCCCGGCCTCAATGTGGGCTACGGGGATGTGCAATTTACTGGCGGCCAGAGCGCCAGCCAGGGTGGAGTTCGTGTCGCCCCGCACAATCACCAGATCGGGGCGCTCGGTGATCAGTACCTTTTCCAGGCGGACCAGTATCTCCGCAGTCTGCCATCCGTGGGACCCGGAACCCACTTCCAGGTTATAATCGGGGGTCGGGATGTCCAGTTCGTCAAAGAAGGCCTGGGACATCAGGTAGTCATAGTGCTGACCGGTGTGCACCAGGATTTCATGATGCTTTTCCCGCAGGGCCCGGCTGACCGGGGCGGCCTGGATGAATTCGGGACGTGCTCCTACAACCGAGACGATTTTCATTGCGCTCTACCTCTAATGGAGATTTCCTCCCTCTGGTTCAGATGTACCACGCCCAGCCGATGCAGCAGGACACGTGCCTGGAACCGCAGGTGAGCCAGGATCGTGCGTGCCAGTTTCGCCTTAGATGTGCCAGAAGTTCTTTTATACAGAATGGCCGGATGTTCAGCCACCCGGTAACCCATCAGCATCGCCTTCACCATCAGTTCGGTGCCCGCCAGGAACCCGTCGGATGCAAAGGAGACATTCTCAATCACCCTGCGGCGATAGGCCCGGAAAAGACTGGTGTAGGTATGCACCCGCCAGTTGACCAGAAATCGGTATAGAAGCGAAGAGCCACGGCTGAGGACGAGACGGTAGGGCGGGACTCCCTCCACGCCTCCCTCCGGATGGTACGGCGAAGCCGTCACAATATCTATATCGGGCGTGAGACGGGAAAGCAGGGCGGGAATTTCCGAAAATTTATAGGTTCCATCGCTGTCTGTGGTGACGACGACCTCACCGCTGGCGGCAGCCAGGCCCGTGCGAAGCGCCGCGCCCAGCCCGCGATTGACCTCGTGGCGTTCAAATCGGATTTTCACCGGCGCGCTGTCGTTGTGAGCAAAGGCGTTGATCAACGCGTCCCAGGTCCCATCTGTGCTCCCATCATCAACGAAGATGAGTTCCACGCGATGCGTTTGAGCCAGTGCGGCAACGACCGGCATCAGTTCGGCCTGAATTTTCGGGATGTTGCCGATTTCGTTGTAGCAGGGTATGAGAATAGAGAGGTCCATCTCCGCGCTCCTCATACTCCGGTCGGATATGCGAAATGCGTCGTGACGGGCTGGGCGAGATCGCAATGCAACGTCGCTGTCCCTTTCCTGAGGTCACGGGCGCGACCGCGAATCATATCCCGAATGGTTAATGTGAGACGCAGGGCGTTGAGGCCATCTCTTGCCGGGACCCGCGCGGGCTGATTGTGCATAATGCAATCCACAAAATGCTGTAACTCAAGGAAAAGCGGCTCAAGAACCGGCACATGGATCCGTTCTACAATGCTTTCCTGGCGGTACTTAACACCCCGGTGATTGTGGTTCAGGTATTCGCCAAAGGTGCGCCGATGGACGGAGATGTTTTTGTTCAACAGATCGGTCTCCACATACGCTTCCAGAGCCGTCACCTCTATGGAACGGACTTTCTGTTCGGTGGCACGCGAAGCAGTTAATGTGAAAATGGAGCCTGAATCAAAGCACAACTGCGCTATTGCGTGGTCTATGTCGCCACTGAGAGCGGCTAATCCATAGGCGCTCACCGAGACCGGCTCCTGTTCCATCATATCCAGTGCGAGGTCAACGTCGTGAATCATCAGGTCCAGAACGACATCCACATCCGTATTGCTACCCGCGTAGGGACTGAGACGCCGAAAACTGGTGGCCAGCACGGTGATGTTTTCCAGGACGTTCTTCAATTCTATGTAGGCCGGATTGAAGCGCTCAATGTGACCAACCTGCACGACCAGGCCACTGGCCTCCGCCGCATGGACCAGTGCTTCCGCCTGCTCTATCGTCTCGGTGATCGGCTTTTCAATCAACACATGCACGCCCTGCGCCAGGCAGCGCATCGCTAAGTCAAAGTGGGATGGGGTTGGGGTCGCAATACTGACCGCGTCAACGTTCCTCAGAAGCGCATCAACATTCTCGCAGAAGGGAACATCGTATTCCTGCGCCACGGGACACCCTCGCTCTGGCGCGGAGTCGCAGACACCTGCCAGTTGCACATGGCGCATCCCTGAATAAACGCGGCAATGCCGCTGGCCCATCCTGCCTGTGCCGATGACGCCCACTTTTATCGCGTTCATGTTGCTCCCCCTTTTGCCAGTTCGTTCACCGCTTCTACAATCGCTTCCAGGTCGCGAAGGCTCAATCCTGGATGAACGGGTAGCGAGAGTACCTCGCGTGCCGCCTTTTCCGCTTCGGGCAGGGTCAGGTTGTAACCCAGGTCCCTGTAGATTCGTTGCTGATGCACAGGCACCGGGTAATACACTTCCACCCCAATGCCCCGTTTTTTCAACCCTTCTAGCAGGGAGTCCCGCTGTCCATCGGAAGCGCGAATGGTGTACTGATGGAATACATGGCGTCGTCCTTCGGGCACCACCGGGGGCTGCACCCCCTGGAGACGAGCGCTCAGGTAGCGGGCGTTGGCGATTCGGGCCTCGTTGAACCGTTCCAGTTTTTGCAGTTGAGAGAGTCCGATCGCCGCATGGATATCGGTCATCCGGAAATTAAATCCCAGTTCGTCGTGGTAATACCTCTTGCGCATGCCATGCTGGCGGATGATCCGGCACTTTTCAGCAACCCGCTCATCGTTGGTCGTGATCATCCCGCCTTCACCTGTGGTGATATTTTTGGTGGGATAGAAAGAGAAGCAGCCCGTTCCAAAACTTCCCACACGCTTTCCCAGATATTCCGCCCCGTGGGCCTGGCAAGCATCTTCAATAACGATCAGCCCATATCGCTCGGCAATCTCCATAATGGGTCCCATATCTGCAGGCAAACCAAATAGATGCACAGGCATGATTGCCTTTGTCCTTTTGGTGATGGCTGCTTTGATCCGGTCCGGGGCGATGTTGAAGGTCGCAGGATCAATGTCCACAAAAACGGGACGGGCTCCTGCGTACAGGATGGCATTTGCCGAGGCGATAAAGGTGAACGGTGTGGTGATCACTTCATCGCCGGGACCAATACCATGAGCCAGCAGAGCCACATGAAGGGCCGTTGTCCCGGAAGATGTGGCGATCGCGTATTTCACACCGCAGTATTCGGCAAATGCCTCCTCAAAAGCCTGAACTCGGGGCCCCTGGGCCAGTATCCCCGATTCCAGCACTTCCAGTACGGCCTGCTTCTCCTCTTCGCCGATTTGGGGTCTGGCAATCGGTATCATGACTCACCTCTCTGCTGGTAGACTTTTATCGGAATATAGACTTCCCGCCCACAGTCAGGACATGTCATCCGCATGCTCTCATTCTGGTGTCCCTGCTCCTGTAACCGCTGACCACAGGGACAGACAAATCCCTGCAGGCGCGCCGGATTCCCCCATACCAGGCCGTAATCCGGCACATCTCTGGTGACGACGGAACCCGCTCCCACCATTGCCCATCGTCCAATGGTTGTGCCACAGACAATGACCGAGTTCGCTCCAATAGATGCGCCCTCCATCACAACCGTTTCGCTCACCATCCAGTCGCTGGGCTCTTTCAACGAACCGTCCGGGTTCACCGCGCGGGGGCGCTTATCGTTGGTAAAACATACGTGGGGGCCGATAAAGACGCCGTCCTGGATGGTGACGCCATGGTACACCGAAACATAGTTCTGAATTTTCACATTATTGCCGATCTGGACGCCAGAATCAATGTAAACCCCCTTCCCGATTACACATTTAGACCCGATATGCGCTCCCTCGCGGACCTGTGCCTGATGCCAGATAGACGTGCCGTTGCCGATTGGCGCATCGGGGGAGACGTCGGCCGTTGGATGAATGCGGACGTTCTCGCGCATGTTTTTGTCTTCCTTTCACAGAATTTGTCAGCCGTTCACGATGGCGAGACGGTTACAGCAAGACGAGGCTCCGTAAGAATTTGCAGGTATCCTTCCCATACCCGCAGGGCGGTCTGGAGTTGCGCCCGCGCGGCGGCGCGGCGGGCGGGGAAAGGCAGGGCCAGCACGGCAAGCCCGGCCTTCACGCCGTAGGCAGTGGCAATGGCCGTGCCCAGAAGGAAAGTGGACAGGAAGCCGTAGTGCTTGCGGAAAAAGCGGATTTTGCTCCGGTACAGGCGGCCCACCGATTCGGGGCGGCACTGTTTGCTGCTGGCGCCGCCGAAGTGGACGATCTCCACATCAGGCAGGTAGTACACCTTCCACCCGGCCCGGTGGATGCGGTAGCAGAGGTCGGTGTCCTCGGAGTACATCCAGAACCCCTCGTCCAGCGGGCCCACGGCCTCCACGGCGCTCCGGCGCAGGAGCAGGCAGGCACCCGGTGCCCAGTCCACCGGATGGGGCTTCTCGTCCGGACGGGGAGGCGGACTGGGATGATGGGGCCCCCAGAGGCGACGGTTCAGGCCGAAGGCGGAGAGGCTCTCCGAGAGCAATGTCGGGAAGCGCGCGTAGGAAGCCTGAAAGGAACCGTCCGGGTTGATCAGTTTCGGAGCGACCGCGCCCGCGTCGGAGAGGTCTCTCATCAACGAGACCATCCGGGCCAGCGAGCCGGGGGGCGCGAGGGCGTCGCTGTTCAGAAGGAGCAGGTAGTCGCCGCGGCTTTCGGCAATGGCCTGATTGGTCGCGCGGACGAAGCCCGCGTTCTCCCCGTTCTCTATCAGCCTGACCCACGGGAAATCGGCGCGCACCATCTCCGGACTACCGTCGGTGGAACCGTTATCCACAACGACCACTTCGTGTGACCATTTCCCCACCGCCAGGGGAATTGCCCTCAGGCACAGGGCCAGAAGGTCACGGGTGTTCCAGTTGACGATCAGGATGGAGAGGTTCATAATTGCGCACCGCTTATTGCGGATTGCGTCTTGCGTGTTCCAGGCGGACCATCATGCCCAGCCAGAGCCAGGCGTAGACGGCGTAGTCAAATCCGGCAATCGTCTGGGTGTAGACGAAGGGAATCAGCCAATCCCCCAGGGCCATGGCCAGGATGACCCCGGCGCACCCGCCCAGCGTTCCCGCGGCCAGTCCTTCGGCAAAGTCCCCTTTGCCCCGCAAGGCCCGCTGGACGCGCAACCCGGTGGTCAGAGCGGCCCCCAGAAACCAGAGATAGCAGGCCAGACCGACGATGCCCAGTTGGGAGAGAATATCTATGTAGTTGGAATGGGTCGCCATCGCCTCATGCGGGAAATAGGACATATAGTAGACAGCATATCCCGCCGGGCCGGTGCCGAAGAGGATGTGGCGTCCGGTTACCCGCCAGTTGACGGCCCATGCGGCCATCCGGGTGACGCCACTTTCTGCGGACTCGCCCGCGATGACCTGCTGGATAAACCCCCGCCACTCCAGGGCCAGCAGGGCCGCCATAATGACCAGCATCACGACGAACCACTTCCGGGATTTCAGAAACGTGAGCACTCCGATGGCCAGGAACGGCGGCACCCACCCCGCCAGCCAGTGGGTGTTCAGGATGAACCGGTCGTACATCCAGAGGGCCAGCAGTCCCGCCATCGCCAGGCGCCACGAAGTGGAGAGTTCGCGGCTGAAGAGAATCTGCCCGTACACCAGCGAGACAAACCAGAGAGAGAAAAGGCCGCCAGTGTTGATGAACCGGGCGTCCACGCGGAGGAATTTCAACAGCAGCGACAGGGCCCCGACACCGACGGTCGCCCAGTAGAAAACCCGCATCCAGCGCAGGTCGGAGACGACGTTGGCGGTCAGCAGAAGGGCACCGGGCAGGAGAAGCATCACGACCAGGGCGGCAATCTGGACAACAGGCCAGGTGCGCCAGGGGATTACCAGCGGGTCCCGGAAGATCAGGCACCAGATGTATGAAACCAAACTGGCGACCAGAATGGCCAGGATGGGACGGTTGACTGGTGAAGGCTTCAGCAAGGGACGTTTCTCCACCATATTGCGGACCAGCCAGAGCATCACCAGCAGGGCCGTCAGCACCAGGCTGGCGACAATCCGGCTCTGGGTGCCGGTGGGCAGGGTGACCCGAACGAAGGCGGCGGTCAGCAGGATGCCCAGAACTCCGTACTCCGGCCACCGGAGAGCAATCAGCAGAATCGGCACTGCCGCCATCGCTGCGATCAGATAGGCCGGGGGCAGGCGCAGCGCCAGGTACCCCAGCATCAGGTCGGCCAGAATGACCCCGCCGATGATCAGGGGGCGGTGGAATCTCTCCAGTTGAATCCAGACTGTCCGGAAGGCCATTGGAATGCACAAAAAATTAACGACCTCGCGTCTTTGCGTCTTCGTGGCAAATCTTCTCCAAAAACGCGTTCAGTTGCCCGCCGACGGCATGCCAGTCGTAGCGCTCTGCCACCCGGCGGCGACCGGCGGCGGAGAGGGATGCCCTTAGTTCCGGGTTTTCCAGAATCCGAACAACCGCATCGGCGAAATCTCCAGGAGCATCGGCGATGAGCAGGTCCTGCTCCGGCGTCACCTCCAGGCCCTCTGCGCCCTTAGACGTTGCGACCACCGGGGTGCCCAGCGCCATGGATTCCAGAATCTTGATGCGGGTACCGCCACCCAGGGTAAGCGGCGCGATGCAGACGGCACTGCGGGCAATCCGCGGCCACACATCCGGCAGATAACCGGTCAGGACGACCCCATCCCCCAGAGGAAGACGGCGCAGGTCCACACCATCGGTGCGGCCGGTGATGTAGAGGGTGGCCTGCGGGCGCATCTGCCGGATACGGGGGAAGACCTCCCCGAGGAAAAACCGCATTGCTTCAAAATTG
This sequence comes from Thermoflexales bacterium, assembly GCA_037445395.1. Lineage (GTDB taxonomy): Bacteria > Chloroflexota > Anaerolineae > B4-G1 > DUEL01 > SpSt-77. Next base: position 22,177 of record JBBIKR010000022.1, on the reverse strand, counting down.
GCCTCGTAGGTCAGCGCGCCGGGGAAGACCAGCGTATCCATCTCCACCGGCCCGAAATCCCCCTGATAGCGCGTCATGTCCACCCCGTTGGGCACGACGGCCAGCGGGGGACCTTCGGGAACGATGTCCGCAATCAGCCGTTGCTCCATCTCCGAAACGACCGTGCAGCCGTCCACCTGCCGCAGGAGTTCCCGCGTGTACCGGCACTGCTTCCGCCAGGTCAGGCCGTACCGCATCCGGGCCAGCGGCGAGCGGGCATCCTGCACTTTCGCCCGAATCATAGAAATCTCCAAGTCCTCTACCACCCGTCGCGCGCTCCGGACTTCCAGCAAGTAAGGCGCGATGGTGACGCCTGGCCCAATCTCAAAGGCCAGCACGATGTCGTAGCGGTCGCCGGAGAGCGCGGCCTTCAGGCGGGCCGCCATCTCCGGCACGTGTTGCTCTGCCAGCGCGCGGGGATACGGGGAAAACAGGCCCACCGGCGACGGCCGGGAACGCCCCCCGGCGGGGGCCGGAAGCGCCCCCAACAGGGAGACACCGGGCGGCAGGACCTCCGGCGACACCCGCTCTTCCTGCCCGTGAAAGAAGCAGAGGAGGTCCACCGCGTGGGCCGATCCCAGCGCGGCCAGCAGATGATGCAGGCGGATGCGCGCGCCGTTATCCGGCGGGTAGGGGAACCAGGCGCTCAGGCAGAGGATTCTCATCGGCTCGCTCCTGCCTGCAGTGGCCCCCAGCGTCCCCGAAGGGCATCGGCGATGGCCCGGGCCATCGCCCGGCGCTGCGGCCCTTTGTGTCGCCAGCGCGGCCGCACACTCCAGGAGAGGAGCGTACGGACGTAGTCGGCCGTCGTGGAGAGCCAGGCCCCCCACCCCGCGCCGGTCAGGGTCAGAAACAGCAGCCGGTTGCGGGTCATGTAGTAGTGGACGGTGGGGGATTCCGCCTGAGCCTGCGGGCGGATGCGGTGCCAGACCCGCGCCTGCGGCACGTGGACGATGCGGTATCCGGCCCGCCGGGCCCGCACACACCACTCCACCTCCTCGTAGTACAGGAAGAAGCGCTCGTCCAGCAACCCGACCCGCTCCGGCACTTCCCGCCGTAACAACATCGCGCACCCGCTGACAAAATCCACCTCCCGTGGTACGGTCCCGAACTGCCCCTGGTCCATCTCGTCCAGTCCGACCATGCGCGTCTCCCCGCGCCGCCAGTCAATGGCCCCGCCAGCCGTCCAGATGACCTGGGGGCAGTCGGCATAGTAGATGGTCGGTCCGGCGACGCCAATGGTGGGGTCCTCTTCCATAGCCTCCCTCAACCGGGTCAGCAGGTCCGGGGCAACCAGGGTGTCGTTGTTCAGAAGCAGGATGTACGGGAAGCCGCGGTCCAGCGCGACCCGAAGCCCCCGGTTGTTACCTCCGGCGTAGCCCAGATTATCGCCCGTCTCCACCACTTCCACCTCCGGGAAGGCGCTCCGGATGGCGTCGGGGGAGCCGTCGGTGGAGCCGTTATCCACCACGATGATATGGAAGGCCGGGTCGTTCAGGCGCGTGAGCGTCTGCACGCAGGCCAGGGTATCAGCCCGACCGTTCCAGTTGAGGACGATGATCCCCACGGGGGGCGAATCCTGCCCCCGGCGGTCAGATGGCCCCCCGGACAGGGCCTCCGGGACGGCGGCGACGGTCTTCATATTTCCCACCCATCAGCGGATATGTTTTTCAACACCAGCCAGGTTTTACGCTCCGGGCTGGCCACACCACCGGGCTGCGGCTGGCTGATGGGGGTCTGTTTCACGAACACCAGCGCGGTTTTGACCACCAGCCAGATGGTGCGTGCCGGGGCGTTCACACCGGTGGAGTGCAATCGGCTGGCGAAGGCCTGCTTCGCAAATGCCGGTGCGGTTTTCACCGTCAGCCACGCTGTACACTTCATAGCGCCTCCTGTGCCCGGTAGTTGTCCTCACCCCTCCCCCAGCGGCTTCGCCGCCACCCCCTCCCCTCTCCTGAACTTCGTTCAGGAGAGGGGAGGGGGCAGGGGGGTGAGGTGAGGTGTCGTTTCATCGGGATGACGGCACTCCGGTGAAAATATGATCCCGATATGAACGGGCAGTCTGGATGATGAAGTCGGCGAAAATGGGCCCGATGGTCTCGTTGGCCAGCCGGTTGGGATGGGAATCGGTGCCCTCCCGATACTCCGCCCGGAGCATGTTGAAGTCGGGCGCGGTCGGGTCGTCCTCCGCCAGCAGGCCGAAGAGGTCAAAGACGGCCAGGTTGGGATGTCCGGCCAGAAATTCGTCCGACTGCAGCCACCGGGAGAGCGCGCGGGCCCGCGCGGCCGCCTCCGGCGTCGTCTCCGCCGGGTTCAGCGGCGGCGAGGTGACGATAATGAACAGGTGGTCCGGGAATCGGTCTATCCGCTCCCGCATCCTCAGGTAGTGCCCCCGGATTTCCTGCAACTGCTCGTCGCTCTGGATGTTGCTGTTGGGAAAACAGGACTTGACGATGATGACTTCGTGCTGAAGGAGCCCGCTGAACGCGTTGACGGGCCAGGGGAAGGCCGGCTGAGAGAAAATGTGGGCCAGTCCGTCCGGGTCGGTGTTGTCACCGGGAACGCCGTAACTGTAGCCCGCCAGGGCACCGTCCGGACGGGTCAGCCCTTCCCAGTTGTAGTCGTGGTCCCAGAAACGGAAGCCCGCTTCTGTCAGCCGCTCCCGCACCCTGCCCTGCTGGATCAGGTTACGCCCCACGGAGTGGTGCAGGAAGATGACATTGGTGAAGTCGCCGGTGCGCACGACGTCCCCCCGATGGAGGACGGCGCGGGCCCGATGGACAAGGGCCATTCGCAGCCCCTTGCCGCGCGCGGCCCACCCCAACCCGACCAGCAGGATCAGGAGGACAAGCAGAACCGTAAGAGCCGTCGTCAGCGGATGTCTCGTCATTGAATCTTTGCCTTCCCTGCGCCTCTGCGGTGAACCCCTCTCACCGCTCCCACCGCACGACCCGGCCCGCCGGACGGGCGGGGTTTCCGTAGACCAGCGTGTTGGGCGGGACGTCCCGCCGTACCACCGACCCGGCGCCGATCACCGAGTTGCTGCCGATGGTGACGCCTTTCATAATGATGGAGTACGGACCGATCCAGACATCGTCGCCGATGGTGATGGGCGCTTCAATCTCCGCCTCTCCCGTCTCCTCCAGCCACAGGCGATGGCCGATGGAGTCAAAAATGCTGCAGTTCCAGCTGATCATACAGCGGGCGCCGATGCGGACCTCGGTGGCCGCCATGATGCGGGTATTGGGGCCGACGATGGTGCGGGACCCCAGAGAAAGCAGACCCGATTTCCCCACCCGGAGAACGCAACCGGAGGAAATCCGTACTCCCCACCCGGCGATCAGACGTGCGCCTTTCCCATATTTTTTGATGGAAACGCCCTTCCCCAGCACGATCAGCGCTCGGGAATCAAAGAGGTGAGACCGCAAGAGGAAACGCAGTGTTCCCGTCAGGATGTACCATCTATCTTCCGGTGAGAATTCCAGAAATTTGTGCCAGAAGGACCTGAATTCCTGCAATCCCTCTGGCGCCTCCGTATAAGTCCCAAGTGCGTCTAACTTCGCCATTCCGGTGATCCACCTCCTGCTATGATTCTTGAACGGGGTGCGTGTGGGGCTGAACAGCATAACTGCCCCGCCGGGAAAGGATACGCACGATCTGGCGGAACTCCTGAGGTTCAACGGCCCGTGTGATCAGAATCAGGGCCAGGTAGACAAAGGCCCCGGCGCCGATCATGATGAGCAGGTGGAAATGGCGCAGAAGGAAGACGACAAAACCCATTCCCAGAGCGGACAACAGGACCCGAGCAAGCGGCGACCATTGACCGTTGGTGAGTCGGGTCGTGCCGAGAAGTCGCCAGTGCAGGGCAACCCGCAGCCAGCGCGCGGCGACTTCGGCAATGGCCGCGCCCATCACACCGAAGAGGGGGATCAGGACAACATCCAGAATCACGTGGATGATGGCGCTCGTCATATTCACCCGGGCGACCCTCTTCTCTAATTGCAAGACCAGGCATACCGGCCCGGTCAGTTCGGTGATGAAAAAGGCAGGCAGGTCCCAGATGACCAGGGCAAAGAGAGGCACGGCCGGCGCGAACTGGTCGGTATAGAGCAGGTGGATCAACGGTTGAGAAACCAGCGTTCCCCCCACGGCAATCGGCAGAGAGATCAGCAGCAAGTATTTGAGCGTTTTGGCGATGATCGGTTCTATCGGGGTTACCCCAGCCGCATGCTCTCGGACCAGTGTGGGATACATAGAGATGCAAACGCTCTGGGCTAAGGGCATCAGCACCACGCTCAGGTTGCTGGCAACGGCGTACCAGCCGACCGCCGCGTCGGTGAGAACAAAGGACATATAGGAAACATCAAAGCGGCTCTCCACCACAAAAGAAATTCCGCTGATGCCGAAAGGGAGACCCGCAACAATCAGAGGCCACCATGAGCGGTGGTTTGCCTTTAAATCTCCGCGCCGGATTTGCCGGAAAATGGTCCGACCGGACAGGATGGCCATGGTGGAGAGGCCGATCAGCATCGCCGTCAACAGTCCGATATACCCCCAACCGGCCAGCAGGAACAAGGTGCCGGCGGTCCAGAACACGATCTGGTTGGTCATCATATACTTCGCCGTCAGGTCCAGGCGTTCCCAGGCGACCAGTGTCGTCTCAAACGGCCCCTGGAAAGCATAGATGAAGAGGCTGAACCCGGCGATCAGGACTCCCACCACGACGTTCGGACCTTTGCCCAGCAGGTAAACCCCCGCGGTGACCCCGGCCACCACCAGCGACGACAGGATCAGCCGGAGCGAAACGAGATTGGGGAGCAGGTCATAGATGCGCTCCCGGTGGCGGGCAATTTCCCGCAGGACGTAGGGCGCCATCCCGAGGTCTGAGAAGATGGCGAACATCTGGATGTACGCCATAACGGCCGAGTACTGACCGAAGTGGACATCCCCCAGACGACGCACGATAAAAATGTTAAAGAGAAAGGCCAGCGTTTTGATGGCAATCTGAGAACCCAGCACAAATGCCGAGTTGCGGGCGACAACGTGCATCAGGCGGCCCGGTGATGGCTGTATGGGAGTAACCGGCTCGGACATGGAGTCCTCAATCAGCCTGCCTGCCCGATGTCATAGCGGGTCAATCTCCTGTACAGACTTTCCAGTTCTGCGATTTCTTCTTCCAGCGTTCGCACTGGCGGAATGGCGGCGGACATTTGCTCCAGTAAACCGGGATCGTCCACCACCCGCTGCAACTGATCCCTCAGATCCACCACCGAGCCCGGAGCAAACAGCAACCCGGTTCTCCCATGCTCAATCAATTCCCGCATTCCGCCCAGGTCGGAGGCGATCACCGGAGTGCGGTAGGCAAATGCTTCCAGGATCGCGTTCGGGCTGTTCTCGTACCAGACCGAGGGGATGACGATCACATCCAGTTGGCTCATCACATTCCCCAGTTCGCTGTGCGAGTACACACCCGCAAAGCGGATATTCGGACGGTTGCGCGCCAGTCTGCGCAGGCGCTCTGTGTATCGGGGAAACCGGGTGGGGTCGCCGTAGATGGTCAGGGTGATCGGCTGCCCCCGGGGCTTCAGTTGCCGGAAGGCCTCAATCAGCAGATGAACCCCTTTATGTTCGGCCAGTTGCCCGATGTAGCCGATGCGCAGCCCGTTTACGGGCGATCTGGGCGGCAGGACGGTGGGAGGCACCAGGCCCTGTCGTGAGTGAATCAGACGGTCCGCCGGAGCGCCGGCCTGAATATAGACCTGGCGCAAAAACTCCGCAGGGCAGATGGCGATGTCCAGCAACTCCAGAACTCCGATCAGTACCTGCCGCCGGTGTTCTATGGCACCGCGGTGGATCGGCCGGTTGATCCGGTCGGCCAGCGGCGAAGTCCATACAAGGTTCATCAGCGCCGGAACCGTTTTTGCCGGCCACCGGTACCGTCGCTTCTCCTCGGCCAGACAGCGCACGCAGTCCTGAGGGGCCGCGCGAGCACAAATCCGACCGTCGCTGCGCAGTAGAGTCACCCGGGGACAGATGAACCAGTAATCGGTAAGCGTCGCGACAACCGGAAGGCCTGCTTCGCGGGCCGCCCGGATGGCGTCTGCCCCCAGCAGATAGCCGCCAATCAGATGAAAAATGTCCGGGTGATACTCCTGCAGGAGCCCCCGCAGGTGATCGCCGATCCAGGGATTATCATATTCCCAACCCACCGGGTCGGGTGCATCGGTAAGGGGGAAGGAGAGTCGGCGGACGGGTATCCCCTTGTATACTTCATCCTGCCATGTGATGCCGCTGCCCGGATCGGCATCAATGCGCTCCACGCACAGGACATACACGGTATGGCCGCGCGCTTGTAGAGCGCGGGCGGTGCGGTACGCGCGCCCCTCTGCGCCCCCCGTATAGTGAGGGGGGAAGTGGTGAACCGCGATAAGAATCCTCATGCCCACTCTTCCGTCAGGGAAGCACGATTTCTCTGGCCCATGTCCGGTTAGCAAGATACCAGTCCACCGTTTGCCGGAGACCCTCTTCTATAGAGGCCTTCGGTACCCAGCCTAACAGACTGCGGGCTCTGGAAATTTCGGCCCAGGTGGCAGGAACATCTGCCGAATGTCGGGAACGGTGAACGATTTGCGCTTCCCTGCCCAGAAATTTTTCCAAAAGGACGATCAGATACTGGACCGAGATCGGTCGGTCACTTCCCAGGTTGATGACCTCGTAGCCTAAAGGTCTCAAGGCCTGGACGGTCCCACGGGCAATGTCGTCTATATATGTGAAATCTCTCTCCTGAGAGCCGTTTCCGTAGACCAGGACAGGTTCGCCCTCGGCGATCCATTTCACAAAGCGGAAGATGCTCATATCCGGCCGCCCGGCCGGGCCGTAAACGGTGAAGTATCGCAGAATGGTCACATCCAGGCCATAGAGATAGTGATATGTATGGCACATCGCCTCGGCCGCCTTCTTAGAAGCCGCATATGGCGAGAGGGGACGGTCGGTATTCGCCTCCTCCGAAAACGGCCGGGGATTGTTCGCTCCATACAGGCTGGAAGTAGAAGCCAGGACAAACTTCTTCACCCCGTGTTCTACGCATAAAGTTAATAGATTCAGTGTGCCAAGTACATTGGTCTCAAAATAGACCCCCGGATTTTCCACGGATTGGCGGACTCCTGCGCGGGCGGCCAGGTGAATCACGGCGTCAAATGTCGGGTCATCGGCTGCGGAAGGGGAGCAGAATACCTGACGCAGGTGATCGCGATCGCAGATGTCCAGCCGGTGGAAGGTGAGGTTGGGGTGGCCCTCCAGTTGTTGCAGGCGCCACCGTTTCAGCCGGACATCGTACGCGTCGTTCAGGTTGTCCACCCCGACCACGTGGTGGCCGTCGCTCAACAGGAGTTCAGTGACTTTCCACCCGATGAAGCCGGCACAGCCGGTAACAAGGATTCGCATATGGTCCTCGCTACCCGATCTTCCTGCCCGGAATCGTGTCTTCCACCCGCCTTTCCTGCAAAGCCTCCGCAATCCGTTTCTCCACGTCTTCGGGCCGGATGCGCCACCAGGGCCCGATCCGTCGGGCAGGCAGTTTCCCCGTCTGGCACCAGCGGCGGGCGGTCTCCTTGCTCACTCCCAGACGGTCGGCCGCTTCAGCCAGCGTCAGGAAGGAGCGGGGCTTCCGGGGACGCGCCCGCTTCTCGCTCCTGCCGTAGTAGCCGTAGCCGTAGGCATAGCCGTAGGAGGAGGGCTGGACCCGGTTGAAGACGACTCCCAGCAGGTTGATCCCCTCTCGCTCCATCAGCCGGTCCCGCGCCTTGCGGGCGGCGGCATGGCGGGTGATCCCATCATCCACGACCATCAGAGTAGCGTCGGCCATGCCGGCCAGAAGGACCGCCTCGGGGGGACCCAGCACCGGTGGACTATCCAGCAGGATGACGTCGGCGTAGTTCTTGAGTTCTTCCAGCAGGGCCTGGAAACGCCGGGAGCCGACCAGAAGCGCCGGTTCCACCGAAGTTCGGCCGGCCGGCAGGAGCCACAGACGCTCCACCCCCGTGGGCCGGAGTGCAGTGGAGGGCCGCAGATCGTTCCGCTGGCCGTCCAGCAGGTTCGCCACCCCGACGATGTTAGGTTGCTCAAAGAACTCATGCAGGGTGGGACGGCGCAGGTCCACATCGGCAACGATCACGCGGTATCCCGCCTCCGTCAGCGCCATCGCCAGGTGTGCCAGGACGAAACTCTTTCCCTCCTGTGCGCCCGGGCTGGTGACCAGAAGCGTTCGGGGAGCCCGGTTGGGATGGGCGAAGAAAATCTGCGTCTGGATGCCGTGGACACTTTCGGACAGGACCGGAATCGCGGCATGATGGACCGGGCCTCCGTTCCGCTGCCGCCGGGTGATCTGGGGAATTGCCCCCAGAATGGGCAGACCCAGGCTGGCCTGGATGGCGTCGTTTTCCCACCGGATGGAGGTATCCAGATACTCCATCAGGATCAGGGCGGCGACCGCCAGCACCAGTCCGGCGACCCCGGATACGGCGATGATGAGCCCGTTCTTGCTGGCAATCGGTGTGGAAGGGGGCGAGGCCGCGTCAAAGAGGGAGAGCAGGTTGGGCGACTCCGGGTTATAGACCTGGAGAAAATCGGCGTAGCGGGCCTGGTAAGTGGTCTTCACCGCCTCCAGCGCGGCAATGCGGTCCTGCACTTCTTTGATTTCTGCCGCCGAGGTCATATTGGCCATCGTGTCGGTCAGGCGCTCCATCTCCTGGTTCACTTCCTCAATCCTGGCCTGGAGGTCGGCCATCTGGCGGCGGACGAAGGCCTGCTGTTCGGGATCGCTGGTGCCGGAGGCCGGACTGCGGCGGATGAGTTCGTCGGCCAGAGTGTTGGCGATGAGCGCGGCCACTTCGGGATTGGCGTCCACCACCCGAATCTCCAGCAGTTGGGCCCCGGAGTAGATGCGGGTCTCTATCTGCTGGACCAGTTGCTCTGGCGTCCTGGGCAACCCCAGCCGTTCAATGACGGCCTCCAGCACCGGACCCTGTTTCGCCAGTTCCGCGTATGCCCCGGCCAGGGTAGTGCTCAAATTCATCTGCCACGGGTCGGGGTTCAGGGTTTGCAGACTGGTACCGACCATCAAAGTTGCCCGGGCCTGATACATCGGTGGCTTCCGGGCCATCAGCGTGTAACTGACGGCCATCGGGATCAGCGTGCTGATCAGGAGAAGCCACCACCATCGGCCCAGCATCCGGAGATAACGCTGGAGCATCGGCTCACCCATTCTCATTGCTCCCCTCTGTGGCACCGTTGGCCGCGAAGTAATACCCCACCCGCCAGCGGGTACGGATGTAGCGGGGTTCGGCAGGGTCATCTTCAATCTTCTGCCGCAAGTAACGAATGTACACGCTCAGATAGCCCACCGCGTCACTGTAGGCCGGCCCCCAAATTTGGGTCAGCAATTCCTGATGGGAGATGACCTTCCCCCGCCGGCTGGCCAGATAGAACAGGAGACGAGATTCCGTCGGCGTAAGGGTCACAGGCTCCCCCTTCTTTGTGACCGTCCCTTCAGAGAAATCTATCCGCAAATTCCCGTCGTCGTAAAGGGTCTGGCGGGCATTGTCGGATGACCGGGCAGACCGGCGGAGCAGGGCGCGAATGCGGGCCTTCAACTCCTCAAACGTGCAGGGCTTCAGCACATAATCGTCAGCCCCAATAGAGAGCCCCCGAATGACCCCCTCGCGCTCGTCCACGGCAGTCAGGATCAGAATGGGAGTGTCGCAGATGTAGCGCAACCGCTGGCAGACCTCCCAACCGTCCATCTCGGGCATCAGGATGTCCAGCACGATCAGGTCGGGATGATGCTCGTAGGCTTTGCGTAGACCCTCCTTGCCACCCTGGGCAGTGAGGACCTCAAACCCATCCCGCTCCAACCCCAGGCGCAACAGGGTCAGCAGGCCAGGGTCATCATCTATAATCAGGACTCTTTCGTTCATCTTACCGGCTCCTGTCTTGTACTGACCACCGGATGAAGTGCGGCACTTTGTAAAGCCTTTGTGTATCCCTGATGTTGCTCTGAAGACTGCTGGAAGTGAGGCCACAACGGCCGCGCGGTTGCAGGTTCGGGCGTGGAGGGAGCAGCCCGTGTTATGAACATTGTTTATGCTACCAGATGCTCGTATGAGATAGGTGAAGAAAAAGTAAAAAATGGGTGAAAGAGCCGCCTTTGGGCACAGT
>JBBIKR010000022.1:0-11823 GCA_037445395.1 Thermoflexales bacterium | reverse complement strand
TCTTGACATTCCCCGGATTTCCCGTATAATTTGAACAGTCATTCAATTGAAGGATGATGCAAATGATGACAGAGTCCAGTCCAGCAGAAAGAACAGAGGTTCCGATGGATAGCCCCACCGTTCAGGCTATGGCCCGGACGTTCCGGGCGCTGGCCGATCCCACGCGCGTGCGGATCCTGGCCGTTCTGGCCGAAGGGGAACAATGTGTGAGCGCGCTGGCATCTCGCCTGAATATGACCCCTTCGGCTATCTCCCACCAGTTGCGCTATCTGCGCCGAATGCACCTGGTACGCCGCCGACGGCAGGGCAAACGGGTCCTCTACGCCCTGGACGACGACCACGTGCGCGACCTGTTTCACGTCGCGCGGGAACATGTGCTGGAGCGAGGAAATGAGTGCACCGAATGACCGGCAGACCTTCGTACTGCGGGTAGAAGGGATGGATTGTGCGGAGTGCGCGCTCCATCTGGAGGAGGCGGCGGCCCGCGTGCCGGGCGTCTCGCAGGTGGAGGTCTCCTTTGCCACCGGGCGGATGCGCCTGATGGCCGAAGACGGCGAGCGGGCGATCCCCCAGGTGCAGGCGGTGGCCCGCCAGATGGGGTACGAGGTCCGGCTTCCCACCGAATCGGCCGGAGAGATGGGCTGGCGCGGCCTGCTGCGGCGCCAGCCCCGGATCATCCCCACCGCCCTGGCAGGACTTCTGCTCCTCCTGGCCCTGGCGGCTCACCTGACCGGCGCCCCGACGGTCCTGCGGGACGGGATGCTCATCGCCGCCGCGCTGGTCGGCGGCTGGCCCGTCGTCCGGGCCGGATGGACAACCTTGCGCGCCACCCACCGTCCCGATATGAACGTCCTGATGACGATTGCCGTCATCGGCGCGCTGGCCATCGGCGAGTACACCGAGGCCGGGGTGGTGGTCTTCCTCTTCTCGGTGGGGGAACTGCTGGAGGCGCTGACGATGGACCGGGCCCGGGGAGCAGTCCGCTCCCTGATGGCGCTGCGCCCGCCGGAAGCCACGCGCCGGACGCCCTATGGGGAGGAACGGATACCGGTGGAGGCGCTGGCCGTGGGGGACCTCGTCCTCATCCACCCCGGCGAGCGCATCCCGGCCGACGGGCGGATTTTGGAGGGGTGTTCGGCCGTGAACCAGGCCCCCATCACCGGGGAGAGTTTGCCGGTGGAGAAAGGTCCGGGGGACGAAGTCTTCGCCGGGACGATCAACGGTCCCGGCGCGCTGACGGTGGAGGTCTCCCGCGTGGCGGAGGATAGCACCCTGGCGCGCATCATCCATCTGGTGGAGGAGGCCCAGGAACGGCGGGCGCCCAGCCAGCGGCTGGTGGACCGGTTCGCCGCCGTCTACACCCCCGCCGTCGTGGGCGGGGCGGCGCTGGTGGCGACCCTGCCACCGCTCCTGGGCCTGGGCCCATTTCTGGACTGGCTCTACCGCGCGCTGGTGCTCCTGGTCATCGCATGTCCCTGTGCGCTGGTCATCTCCACGCCCGTGGCCGTGGTCAGCGGGCTGACGTCCGCGGCCCGCTCCGGCATCCTGATCAAGGGTGGGGTCTACCTGGAGCAACTGGCCCGCCTGCGCGCCGTCGCCTTTGATAAGACCGGGACGCTCACCCTGGGGGAGCCCCGGCTGGTGGGCGGTCGGTGCGCCAACCACACGGCCGACGGTTCCCCGCAGGACTGCCCGGAGTGCATGGACCTGCTGGCGAAGGCGGCGGCGGTGGAGGCCCGCTCCGAGCACCCGCTGGCCCGGGCGGTGGTGCAGGCGGCGCAGGAACTGGGGGTGGGTGACCGGTATGCCCCGGCGGAAGCGGTGGAGAGCGAGCCGGGTCGGGGAATCCGGGGCCAGGTCGCCGGGCATCTGGTCAAAGTGGGCAGTCACGCCTACATTCACGGTGCCCGGGCCGATGAGGACGCTTTCTGCCAGCAGGTGGAGGCAGTTGCGGCCCGGGGGCGGACCGCGGTGATGGTGGAGGACGTCTGCTGTGCGGCCCGCGCCTACGGTGTGATCGCCGACGCGGTGCGGCCGGAGGCGCGCGCGGTCATCAGCGCGCTGAAAGGAATGGGGATTCGGCACACGGTGGTCCTCACCGGCGACAACCCGAAGGTGGCGGAGCGGGTGGCCCGCGAGGCAGGGGTGGACGAGGTGCGGGCGGGGTTACTGCCCCACGAGAAACTGGAGGCGATCGGGGAACTCCTGGCCCGCTATGGGACGGTCGCCATGGTGGGGGATGGGGTGAACGACGCCCCGGCGCTGGCCCGGGCCAGCGTGGGCATCGCTATGGGCGCGGCCGGTTCGGACGTGGCGCTGGAGACCGCCGACGTGGCCCTGATGGGGGATGACCTGCGGGGATTGCCGCATGTCGTCGGGTTGAGCCGTCGGGTGGTGGCCGTCATCCGGCAGAATGTGGCCTTCTCCCTGGCGACCAAAGCGGCATTCCTGGCCCTGGCGGTGGCCGGTGTGGCAACCCTCTGGATGGCCGTCTTTGCCGACGTGGGGGTTTCCTTGCTGGTGATTCTGAACGGGATGCGGTTGTTGCTGGATCGCGGCGCGGAGGGATTCCGGTAACCGTCACCTGAGACACAAAAAACCGGAGGGCGTGGCGCTGCCACGCCCTCCGGTTCTTTTACGGTATCTCCTCTACGATGACCTTCCGGTTCGCCTCCACCTCATCGGGCGTGCGCTGACGGACGAAGTCCTCGGTCAGGAACAGGTCGGCGTTCCCGTGGCAGGAGTTGCAGGACTCCGTCTGCGGTGTGCGGCGCTGGATGGTGTGCGGTGTGGCGTAGGTCCAGGTCTCGCGGGCGTCGTAGTTGGGCAGGAGATTCTCGCCATAAAACGAGAAGGAGTCCCGGGCAATGGGCACGTGCCGCACCACCACGTACTCCCAGGGCCGGTCCGGGCTCTGGATGGGGTTGCGCCCGATCTTGAAGAGAATCTCCGAAGGCTCCACCTTGAAATAGGGGATGCCCGTATCGGAAAGTTGCACGTGGCAGTTGTAGCAGTGCTTGTAGGGCGCCGCGTGGCAGACCTGGCACTGGACCTTTTCCATGTGCGGCTTGGTGTGGTAGGTCACCTGGTCGTCCGGGCCGCCGATGTTCTCATGGCATCCCGCCTGGGTGCAGGCGGGGTCCGGCGGGCCGTCGTAGCGGTGGTTGAAGACCCCCAGGGCCCCGTGCATCTGGTCGCCCGTGTGGCAGGCGAAGCAGGCCATCCCGCCGGGATTGAAGTGGACGTCGGCGGGGACCTTCTGCCCGTCGGCGGTCTGATTCTTCCCTTTGTACTCGTCGTTGACCCGCGTTCCGTGACAGCCGGTGCAGGTCAGGTTCATCGGCGGGATTTTCTTGAACTCGTGCTTCGCCAGCAACCCGTGGTCGTTGGGGTCGGGCCGGCTCACGTGACACTGGCCGCAGGAGGAGTGGCAGTTGTCGCAGTGGTTGTCAAAGGCGACCATCAACTGCGGCCACGTCTCATCGCTCCCGCGGACCCGCAGGACGGTGTAGTACCCGGCAAGGGTCACGTGCAAACTGTCCTGGTAGGTTCCCACGATGGATTTGTGGCAGGATGCGCAGGTCTGGGCCGGGTCGGGGTCCCGGACGACGCCCTGATGGGCTTCCTCTTTGTCCGTGGTCCCGCCGACGCCCCCATGGCAACCGATACAGCCCAGTTCGGCATGTACCGCGCTCAGGGCCTGGTCATCCACGAAGACTTTCTCCCATGCCTCCAACGGAGGCACCGAGCCCCCTCAACCCTCCCCCTCGGAGAGGTGTTCGGCCTTTTCCGGCTCCACCGCCAGCGCCTTCAGGGTCTCCTCGTCCGTGTGGCAGGCGATGCAGGCGCTATTGTCGGCCGCCGGTGCCGGGGTTTCGGTAGGGGGAACCGGGGTGGCGGCGCGGGTGGGGACGGCCGGGAGCATCGGGCTGGGCGGCAGGGGGGTGATTTCGGGACGGGCCAGGCAGGCGGTCAGGACCAGTCCCAGAAGGCCGCCGAGAAACAGCCAGATTCCCTTTCCTCGCATTGGACCTCCTGCTCCAAAAGAATCTCCTTCATTGCGGCGGCGAAGCCGCCGCAATGAAGGAGATTTTCCTTACGGCAACGGGTGCGGCTCGGTCTCAATCGGATAGTCGGGAGCAGTGGCCGCATCGTAGCGGGGCTGAGCCAGCACCTCGTCGTTGTCCGTCCAGCCCATCATCCCGTACTTCGTGTTGGTGACGTTGTAGCCCAGCAGGGCCAGCGCCGTCGCCGCCGCCTCACCGGTGTGGCCGGTGTAGCAGTAGGTCACGATGGGTTTGTCGGTCGGATAGTAGGCCAGGTTCTCCGGCTTCGCCACGTCTTTCCAGAAGACGTTGTACGCCCCCTGGATGTGTCCTTTGGCGTAGTCCTCGGGCTTGCGGACGCTCAGGATGAACGAATCGTTGGTCGCGTCGCCGTCGGTCAGGTTCTCGTAGAGGTCGTCGGCGGTGACGACCGGGTTCCAGTTGGGCAGGATTTCCCGGGCACGGGCCAGGACGATGGCCGCCGGGTCCGTCTGGCCGGTCTTCCAGGTGGGCAGCGCGTACGTCTCGGTCAGTGGGTGAACTTCCGTCTCCACCGGATACCCAGCCGGGCCGGTGAAGCGGGGCTGGCCCAGGGCCTCATCGTTCAGCGTCCAGCCCATAAAGCCGAACTTCATGTTGACCGCGTTGTACCCCAGGAGCATCAGGATGGTGGCCGCCACCTCGCCAGTGTGGCCGGTGTAGCAGTAGGTCACGATCTGGCGGTCTTTGGGCAGTTTGGAGAGGTACTCCTCTTTGACGATGTCCTTCCAGAAGATGTTGTAGGCGCCCTGGATGTGCCCTTTGGCGTAGTCCTCGGGCTTGCGGACGTCAATGATGAACGGGTCGTTGCTGGTATCGCCGTCGGTCAGGTTTTCGTAGACCTCATCGGCGGTGACGACCGGCGTCCAGTTGGCGAACTTCTCGGTGATGTAGTTCGCCAGCAGGGAGACCTCGTCCACCTCGGGCACGGGCGTCGGGGTGGGTTCGGGCGGCACCGGGGTCGCCGTGGGCGGGACGGGTGTCGCCGTCGGCGGGACCGGCGTCGCCGTGGGGGCCGGCGTGGGTTGGGCACAACCCGCCAGCAGCATCGCGAGGGTCGTCAGGGCGACGATCACGAAATGGAACGAACGTTTCATGAGAGTCTCCTCCTTGTAGAATAGATTTGGGGGTTACTGGCTCCAGCCTTCGGGGGTGTGACAGCGCTCGCAGTTGTCGTCCCCGAAGTCGTGGGGCCGCTGATGGCAATCGCTACAGACGTAGCGTAAGCCGCCGAAGTTGGGCCAATCGTGGCAGTCAAAGCAGTCAATCTGAGCGTGCCACCCGACCAGTTCCACCGGATGGACGGCCAGGTGGGTCTCGTTCCACCGTTCGGTGGAGGTGTGGCAGTCGCCGCAGGAGAGCGCGGCCGAGACGTCGTGGGGGCCGATGTGGCAGGCGTTGCAGTCCTGCAGTTCGGCGCTCAGGCCGCGGGTCTGGTGGCAATCCAGGCAGACATTCATGGAGCAGACGACATTGCCGGAGACAGGGTCAAAGCCGTGCCCCACACCGCCGTGACACTCGCTGCAGGTCACGCCCTGGGCGAGGCCGTGAACGACCGAGGAGTGCGGCGTGCGCAACCGGTCGCCGGGAATCTCATCCGGCAGGTTGCGGTGGCAGAGGGTGCACTCCTCCTCAAAGTGCAGGGTGGGGTCTTTCACCAGCCCCTGGTGGGCGACAGCCAGGTCGCGGGTGTCGCCGTTGCCCCGATGGCAGGTGACACACCCCAGCCGGCCGTGGGTGGAGAGGACGTCGGCCGGGTCAATCCAGAGCCGCTGCTGTTCTGCAGCGTTGGAGACGGTCTGGGCCAGGGCCGCTTCGTCCGTGTGGCAAAGGATGCACTCCCGGGACTGGGGCGCGGCGTATCGGAGGGCGGGGTAGTCGGCCGTTGGGGTGGGCCGCGGCATCAACGCCTGGGCCGCCGGTTCCAGGACCAGGGCAATCAGGATGGAGAAGACGGCCAGGGCCAGGCCGATGAGGATGACCGTCCATTTGGGCCAGTGAGCAGGTAGCATCAGCGCCTCCTTACAGGGCGGCCGGAATGCCGCTGACCAGAATCAGGTAGCGCAGGAAGAGGCCGGCGACGACGATGCCGACCCCTGACCCCACGCCGGAGACCAGGGAGTGACGTCCCAGCCCGGCGGCATAGGCGTGGACGATGAAGGGGAAGATGAAGCCGGGCAGGACGATCAGCACCCAGAAGACGACGGCGTGGGAACCGGCGACAATCTCCCGGGCGGATTGAGCCGCCGAACCGCCGTCCACCAGCGCGGTGATGAGGAGCATGCCCAGCAGCAGGGTCTCCAGGCCGATGAGGGCCATGTGAATCCACGGCAAACTCTTCACCCGCTGCTCCATCGGGCCGATGGCCAGCGTCGCGGAGAGGTCCACCGTCAGCCCCAGGCCGGTGGAGAGGGCGGATACCAGGAAGAGAACGGGCATCATCGGGATGGGGATGAAGGGCAACACCCGGGTGGACCAGAAGGGAATGGCCGGCCCCACGGCGCTGAGGAGGATGCCGGTGTAGATGGCGACGCCCACCGCCAGGACGGAGCCGACACCGGCGAAGACCCGTTTGGTGCGGCGGAGGGGTAGGTTCCAGAGGAAGGCCGTCCAGCGCAGCCAGCGCCGGTTTCTCAGCCACTCCCGCGCCGATGGGAAGGAGTCCAGATACTCCAGAAAGCCGTAGATCAGGGAGACGGGAATGAAGAGGGTGAGGAGCCAGACGCCCCAGGTCATCACCGAGGAGAAGTGGGTGAACATATAAAAGATGCGCCAGGGCTCCCGCAGACCGGCGCCCAGGTCAAAGATGAGCAGGATCGTGCCGAGGATGACCAGGGGCCCGGGGACGGTGGCGCCCACGAGAGCGGTGGGGCAGAAATCGTACTGGTAGCGCTTGCCGTAGAACTCAAAAATGGCCGCGATCAGGAGCGAACCGGCCCCCACCCCGCCCAGGAACAGATAGATCGCCGGAAGCCAACCCCACTCGGTCTGCATGGCTCACCTCACTCTTCAATGATGTAGTAGAGGATGGAGGGCTCCGTGCCGAACTCGGGGTGGAGGAGTTGAGCCCGGCCGGAGGCGATCAGTTGGGCGACCTCGCTCTGGGGGTCATCGGCGCGGCCGAAGAGGCGAGCGCCGGGGATGCAGGCCTCCACGCAGGCGGGGAGACCGCCGCCCAGCACCCAGGGCAGGCAGAGCCAGCACTTGTCGGCCACCCCCCGTTCGTGGTCAAAGACACGGGCCTGGTACGGGCAGGCCATCATGCAGTATTTGCAGCCCACGCACAGCCGCTCGTCAATCAGGACCACGCCGTCTTCCCGCCGGTAGGTGGCGTTGGTGGGGCAGACGGTGGCACAGGGAGGATTGGCACAGTGCTGGCACTGGACCATCAGGAACCAGGGATTGCGGTTGTTCCCTTTGGCGATGCGATGGATGTAACTCACGCCCTCGGGGAGGTTGTTGCGCAGGCGGCAGGCCTCTATACAGGCGCCGCAGCCGGTGCATTTGGTGGTATCTATGATGAGGGCATAGCGGGCCCTGGGCCGTTCTTCGGCCAGAGAGGCCCCTTTCTTGAACAGGGGCACGCCCAGGGCGGTCGCGATGCCCGCGGCGGCCGTCAGGCCGAGAAACCGGCGGCGGGAGATGGATGTGGTCATCGCTCCTCCTGCAAGAATGAGACGCCAGGGAACCGTGGGTATTCAGAGTTGAATAGTAGAATCTGTATTGTCAGCATAGATTATACCACATCCTCAATAGGATGTCAAGTCCAGCCCGAATACCCTGGCGCTGAATAGAATTTGGTGGTATAATAGGCAAAGAGGGAGACGCGAGAAAATCCGGTTCGTCTATGTTCCCCGCCTCCCCCAGGAGGGACCCATGCCAGAAGAAACGCCCGTCCTGACCCAGAACGACCTGATGGTCCTGGGGTTGCTTCTGGACCGGCCGATGCACGGATACGAGATTCTCCAGCAGATTCGGGCAGCGGATATGGAACTCTGGCTGCCGGTCAGCCCGGCGGCCATCTACTACGCGCTGGCCAAACTCCACCGCCGGGGGCTGGTGCTGGAGACCCGCGCGCGCGGCGAGGGGCCGGAGCGGAGCATCTACCACCTGACCGAACGGGGACGGGAAGCATTTCTGGCGGGGATGGAAAGCGCCCTGGCCTCCCAGGAGCCCACCCGATTTGAGTACGGCCTGGGAATCTTCCTGCTCAATAAACTTCCCCAGGAGCGAGCCCTGCCCCTGCTGGAACAGCGGCTGGAGTTCCTCCGCCGTCGGGAAGAGGCGGTCTCGGAGGCCCAGAAGCGGACCGGAGGAGATCCTTTGCGGTGCGCCATCCTCACTCACGCCGCAACCTGCACCCGGGTGGAACGAGAGTGGCTGGAGGGGCTGATCCGCCACCTGCGGGGGGAGGAGACCCGGGAATACCCGGGACTGATGCTCCTGCGGGGAGACCTGCGGGATTTCCACCTCCCCGACCTGATCAAACTGATCGCCTCCGGTCGCCACAGCGGGACTCTCACGATCACCGATGGCCTTTCGGTGCGGACCCTTTCGTTCCATCAAGGGCGTCCGGTCTGCGCGACGTCCCGCCGACCGGAGGGGGAAGTACAGGACCCCGACCAGGTCCTGAACGACATCTACGACCTCTTCCGCTGGCAGGAGGGAGCGTTCACCTTTGATCAGCGGATGGGCCCCCAGGAAGGCTGCCGACTCCTCCGGATGAGCGCGGAGAATCTCATCCTCTCCGGAGCCCGATGGGTGGATAACTGGGCCATCATCCAGCGGGTGGTCCCTTCGCCGGAGGCGATCTTTGAGCGCCGGGACGGTATCTCTCTGGACGAAGGGTGGGAGACCACCCCGGAGGAACGGCGGGTCTGGGAGGCCCTGGATGGGGTGCGAAATGTGGCAGAAGTGGCGCAGGCCTGCGAGTTGACGGAGTTTGAGACCAGCAAGATTCTCTACGGCCTCTACGAGGCCGGCCTGATCTGTCCGGGGGACGTGGACAAAATCCGCCTTCGGCGGGCATTCCGGGAGTTCGCCGAACTCTTCTGCCGGGCCACCAAACCGTACCGGGCTTCCCCGGATGATTTCACCTGCGAGGAGGAGGTCAATCGCCGGGCGGCCGATCTCCCGATTCGGTTCAACCTCAGCCGCATTGAGGACCGGACCGAGCCCGCGCTGCCCACCGACGATCTGGCAGAGATGTACCGGCGCTTCCTGCAGGCACAGCAAACAGTGGTGCGGGAGCGGTTCGGCGAGACCGTGATTCGCCAACTACTTCGGCAGGTCATGGCTCAGGTCAACCCCTCTCTGATGGAGACCCTCCGGCGCTACCGCCTGGTTGCTGTCACCTCCCTGTAGGAGGTGCTGAAAAAGCCCCCGCGGGCTTCCCGGCAGAGGAGCGGTTGGGCTCGTTTCCGACGCTTGTCTCACTCCTTGCCTCTCCCCTTCAACGCCTGGTGTGAATGACCATAGCGCTTTTATCGCCCTTCCCCCTTTGTCCCCCCTCGCAGGACAACTGCTCGCAGTTGTCCTGCTATGTTCTGTCCCACTTGACGTCTGGCCGTTTTGAGGTAGCATAACGGGCAAATGAAAGCAGAAACATCCACCGCCCGACGAGAAAAGCAGACCGTTGCCCTCAGTTCGGTCCTGGCGGCCGTATTCCTGACCACTTTCAAACTGGTCATCGGCCTCCTCACCAACAGCCTGGGCATTCTCTCCGAGGCCGCCCACTCGGGGCTGGACCTGGTGGCCGCGCTGATCACCTTCCTGGCCGTGCGCGCCTCCGGCCGTCCGGCCGACCGGGAGCACCCCTTCGGCCACGGGAAGGTGGAGAACCTCTCCGCGCTGGTGGAGACCTTCCTGCTTCTGGCGACCTGCGCCTGGATTATCTACGAGGCGATCGGCCGCCTCTTCTTCCGAACGGTGGAGGTGGAGGCGAGCACCTGGGCCTTCATCGTGATGGGAGCGGCGATTATCGTGGATATTTCCCGCTCCCGCGCCCTCTACCGGACGGCCCGCCGGTACAACAGTCAGGCGCTGGAGGCGGATGCCCTCCACTTCTCCACCGATGTCTGGAGCAGCTCTGTGGTCATCGCTGGGCTGGTGCTGGTCCGCCTGGCCGACGTGTTTCCGACTCACCGGGTCTGGCTCCTCCGGGCCGACGCCGTCGCCGCTCTGGTCGTGGCGGGGATCGTCATCTGGGTCAGCCTGCAACTGGGCCGCCGCACCGTGGATGCGCTCCTGGACCGGGCACCCGACGGGCTGGAGGAACAAGTCCGCTCCGCCATCGCCGGGGTGGAGCATGTCCGGGAATGCGGCCCCATCCGCCTGCGCATGGCCGGACCGGTCACCTTTGTGGAGGCGACGGTGCGCGTTGCGCCGGAGATGCCCGCCGGGATGGCCCACGAAGTGGCGACCCGCGTGGAGGAGGCCGTCTCCCAAATCTGCTCCGATTGCGACGTGACCGTTCACGTGGAACCGGCAAACTCCCCCGACCCCGTCATCGGGCAGGTGCGGGCCATCGCCGCCGAGGCCGGCCTCTCCGTCCACGATGTCCACATCCACCGGATGGCCGACGGGTACCACGTGGACCTGGACCTGGAGGTCTCCGGCCGTCTCTCTCTGAACGAGGCCCACCAGATGGCGACAGCCTTTGAGGAGCGGTTGCGCGCGCAGGTGGAGGGGCTGGCAGCGGTGGAGACGCACATTGAAGTGGCCCCCACCCCGCTGGAGGACCCGGGGCAGGACGTGACCGGGATGTACGCCGGGATGGTGGAGCAAATCCGTCGGGTGGCCGAGGCCCAGGAGGGGGTGATAGAGTGCCACGACATCCGGCTGCGGCAGGTGCAGGATGGGCTCTACGTCTCCCTGCACTGCGTCTGTCCCGGAGGGTTCTCTATGGAAGATGCCCACCGTTGTTCGGCCCAGGTGGAGGGGCGTCTGCGCCAGGCATTCCCTCAGGTCGCCCATTTCCTGGTCCATACAGAGCCGATGTAGGGCAACTGTGAACAGTTGCCCTACTGTTCGCGAAGATGAGTAACAGCGCGCCGGAGCCAACGGTAGAGGACATCCTGGCCGAGGTGGAGCGGCGGCGGGCGGCCCGCCGGGCCGAAGAGGCGCGCGTTCGCTCCCCCTGGGAACAGCGAATCAACCGCTGGGCCGAACGGGTGGGCCGGTGGTTTGTCCGCCACTGGCTGGCCCTCGTGAACCTGTGGTGGTTCCTCTACGTCGGCGTGCCCTTCCTGGCCCCGATTCTGATGGAAGCGGGCCTGGAAGGGCCGGCCCGCCTGATCTACCTGGCCTATCAGCCCCTCTGCCATCAACTTCCCTACCGTTCGTGGTACCTCTTCGGCGAACAGCCGTACTATTCCATGCAGGAACTCATCCGACGGGGAGTGGACCCGGACCTGCTGGTCCCCCACGGCTACATCGGCGATGCTGTCCTGGGCTACAAGGTGGCCCTCTGCGAGCGGGATACGGCCATCTACGGGACGATTTTCCTGGCCGGACTGGCCTTCGCCCTCTCCCGCCGCCGGTGGCGGCCGCTACCGCTCTGGGCCTACCTGCTGTTCGGTCTGGTGCCCGTGGCCCTGGACGGGGGGATTCAGTTCATCTCCCAGGTCCTGGCGCTCCTCTTCCCGTCGGCGGGGTTTGTCGCCGTGGAGAGCACCCCCCTGCGGCGGGTGATCACCGGCGCCCTCTTCGGCCTGATGACGGTGTGGATGGTGTATCC
>JBBIKR010000021.1:16312-43543 GCA_037445395.1 Thermoflexales bacterium | reverse complement strand
CCATTTGCTTCTCTGCTCGGCCATCTGGATACTACCTCCCAAAATGGAATGGATTTGCTTAGCGGCACTCGCTACGATTTTGCCAGTGCCGGAACTTCCGAAACCGTTATGCTGATGCGTTCATCTCTGGTGGGGCGGCTCCCTTGCAATGATACCATCCTGCTTCCTGTTATCCTGCCATCTTGATTATACCCCTAACCGATTTCCTGGTCAAACAAATCGGTCAGGTCCCGCTCCCGGAGCATGCTGCGCCGCCACATTTCAATCCGGGGGACGGCGTACGGAAGCAGGCGGAGCGTATAGTACGGAGTCAGAATCGGGATGCCCAGCAGGTCTCCGAAGACCAGGAGGGTGAAGACGCGTTCCACCTCCCCGCGCGCCTTCTCCATCTCCAGCACCCAGTCGTAGAGGGTCATTCCGTAGAGAATGTCCCGCAGGGCACATCCGGCATCCCGCAGACGGCATTCCAGCGCTTCCAGCAGTTGTTGCCGCTTTGTCTTGCTCTGACCCACTGGGCCCCCTGAAAATAGGATTTGTCCTGTCCGATGCAGGATAAACCCTGCGTTACGCCGGCCATGAGAATTCACCTGCGCTCCGGACGCCACCCCCGCTTCGTCCTGTGGCGCACCCCGAACTCACCCCTCAGGCCTTCCCGTGATTTCCCGCAAAGATTCTTCCAGCGCATCCCAATCCCATCCCACGACCTTGCGCCCGCCGGGCAGCAGGAAGGTCGGGTATCGGCGGACGCCGTACCGCAGGGACTTCCAGAGCCCTTCGGGGGATTGAGGGTCCACCACCCGCACCTGGAGCGTGGGCCCGAAGCGAAGGGTCAGTTCGTTGATCCAGCGCATCAGGCGGTCAAATTCCGCCAGAAACTCTGCCGGATATTCTCCAACCATCTCGGCGCGCGCAACATTCCCCACCGCGTCTCCCGCCAGGGCTTCGCAGGCCAGGCAGTGGCGGAAAGTGGTCGGGATTGGCATCAGGACCTGTAACTGCATCTCTCCCATCCGTTACAAGAGCAGGGCGGGTGGGGAGCCCGCCCTGCTCCAGAGTACCCCTGCCAGTGGGCGATTTACCGGCGCGCCCTGGCCAGTTCGGCCCGGTAGCGGCGGATGGAGGCAATGCCGTCCACCACCAGGATGGCCGCCAGCACCACCAGGATGAGCGCCAGTGTCCCGATGGTAATCTGGGCGGCCGCGGCCTGCCAGGTCTTTGCCCCCGCCAATTTGAGGAAGAAAGCATTGTAGGCTGACCAGAGGAGCGCCCCGACGGTAGTCAAAAACATGAAGACGAAGGGCCAGAAGGTCCACTGGTAG
This sequence comes from Thermoflexales bacterium, assembly GCA_037445395.1. Lineage (GTDB taxonomy): Bacteria > Chloroflexota > Anaerolineae > B4-G1 > DUEL01 > SpSt-77. The sequence goes on along the minus strand of JBBIKR010000021.1, from coordinate 42,224 downwards.
TTCTTGGCCCTGGACATCAGCCAGAGGGTGATCAGCAGCAGGGCCAGGGAGGCCATCAACTGGTTCGCCGCACCGAAGACGCCCCAAATCTGGATGAAGGGGATGAACCAGATGAGCAGGATCGTGAAGAGGAGGGCGATGATAGTGCCGACGTGGACGTTCCGCAGGATGGGGAAGCGATCGCCCAGAGCCTCGGCGCTGGCGACGCGCATGAAACGAACCACCAGGTGCATGATGGTCAGGGCCATCAGGGTCAGGAAGACAGAGCCGTAGGCGACGCCGAAGCCCTGGCCCAGAGCGGCGTCCAGCCCCCAGTAGTTCAGGAATGTGGAGAGGCCTTTAGAGAAGACGGCCGCCGGGGCTCCCCAACCTCCCGCATCCTGATAACCCTTGAAACTCCCGAAGGCGACGGTGGCGGTCAGGAAGGCCACGGTGGCGAAGATCATCTCTAGGAACATCGCTCCGCCGCCCACGTAGAGGGCGTCCGTCTCCTTCTCCAACTGGCGGGCGGTGCCGGAGGAGGAGACCAGGCTATGCCAGCCGGAGATGGCGCCGCAGGCGATGGTCACGAAGAGCATCGGCCAGAGAGGACCGGCCGCGGCCATAAAGCCGGTGAGGGCCGGGAAGTCCCCCATCCCGGGGCGCCCGATCAGCAACCCGATGATGCCGCCCAGGACGCCGAAAAGAACGATCCAGAAGGCGACATAGTTAATGGGCTGGGCCCAGCGCCAGATGGGGAGGACCGCCCCCAGATAGCAGAAGATGACCACCAGGAGGCTACCGACAAAGCGGGCCTGGGTCACCTCCAGGAACAGGGTGGGGGATACGGTCTTCCCTTCCACCACCTGATACCCGTAAATGGCGCTGAAGAGGTTCTTCACTGCCGGCAACGTCCCCACCCAGATGCCGACCAGGGCGATGATCACCGTGACCACCGTGGTCAGGATGATGTCCTGCTTCCACTTATAGGTCATCTGCCCGGCCAGAAGCCCCGCCAGGATGACGATAATGACGCCCAGGGGCACTGCAGGATTGGTGAGGAGATTGTAGCCCACCTGGATGCCGAAGGCGCCCATAATCATCAACAGGTAGACGTAGATGAAGGCGAGGAGGATGTTGCGGGCGCGGGGGGAGATGAGGCGGTAACTGAGGGCGCCGAAGGTCTGTCCCTCCTCCCGGACGCCCATGATGATGCTGGAGTAGTCCTGGACCCACCCGATAAAGAAGGTGCCCAGGATAATCCAGGCCAGCGCCGGGAGCCATCCCCACTGGACGGCGATGATGGGGCCAAGAATGGGGCCGAGGGCGGCGATGGACTTGAACTGGTAGCCGAAGAGGACGTGGCGGTTGGCGGGGATGAAGTCCACGCCGTCCATATACATTTTGGCAGGCGTGGCTTTGGAGAGGTCAGGCTGGATGACCTTCCGGTCAATGCTCTTGGCGTAGACGCCGTAGCCGACACCCAGACCAATGGCGGCCAGAATCAGGACCACAATCGCGTTCATCCTTTTTCCTCCTTAAGGATAATGAGGGGAACAATGGTGGATAAACGATACGGAAAGCGGACGAACGGTTGACCAGTACCTGATATGAAACCCCGGATCACCTCCTTCTGGCTGGAATCGTTTGCGGGGGGTAGTCGTTAATCATTTTACTACAAATCACCCGGTTTGGCAACTTTTTCAGGAGTCCCACCGACCTCGGGAAGAGGGCCGACGCTGGTGCGCTCCGCGGCGGGCTTCTCCCCCCGGTGAGGCTGGGCTGGCGATGAAAGCGTCCAGCACAGTTTTCAAACAGACGAACGCCAGTCCCCGGTATTCGTCCCGAAACTCCTCCTCATCTTCTTCCTCTTCCATCAGCGCTTCAACGATGTACCTGAGCACCTCGGGCTCCGGATACTCTTCCAGCATTTTCGCGACGGCGGCCTCAAAGTCCATCTCACTGGCTGATAGAAATCGTTCCAGGAACGCGAAGTTCGCTTCATCTGCTCGTTCTACTTCCTCAATTGGGACAGACCGCAGGCCCTGAGGACTTTGCTTCATCACCTGCCATACGACCATAGCAATGAAGAGCATATATCCTACTTCGTTCTGATTGAAGGGGTCGCCGTCCAGAGTGAGCAGGTAAGCCAGAATGGCCGGTTGCTCCCGGGACATCTGGTTCATGTAGCGCTGTACTTCCTGGGGGGAAATCTGTGCAATGCGCTGCCAGGTTTGAGTGACGATTTCTTCGGAGATCATTTTTCGTCCTTTCTGCTCTCCAGGACGGCCTGGAGGTCGGTGAAGAGAACCGATGAGGGAATTTCCGACACAAGTTCTGTCAGATTCATCCATACGGCCAGATGGGGGTCTTCGCGTTGCAGGACGAAGCGGCGCAGGAAGGGGCCATAGCGGGTCAGCCAGGGGGTCAGTTTCGCCAGTTGGGAGGAGGCACCGGTGCCCTGGTAGGCCACCATCAGACCATGCGGGCCTGTTTCCCGGTTCCAGGACAGGATGGCCGCGCTTCGGAGTTCGTTCGGCGGTCCCACTTGAATCTCCCCACGCTCCGGAGATCGGAGAGTCGCCTTCATTATAACTGCATCCCGTTTCTTTTGCAAGAGGTCAGCCAGCCAGAGGATGGGGATTTCGCGATTCTCCAGCAGGAGGGTGATTTCCATCCGGCGAAAGGGAGGATGGGCCTGGGGGATCAGGATGCGCGCGCCGGAGGCGGGAGAGCCCAGCCAGCCCCACTGGTACTCCTCTCCCAGGACCTTCAGGCCCTCCTCCAGCCACCGGAAGAGGCGGCGGCCGCGCCGGCGGTTGTACAGATGACCGCCGATATACCACAGGAAAAGAAAGACCGATAAGGCGATGACGGCGATGGTGCCTGTGTTCATCTGCATATAACAACACCCGATTTTGTGGGGCGATTCGCACGAGGTCTTGCGTTTTCGGGAAAATTTTATACAATAGACAAAGCCGCGAAAGTTTCCGACGGGAGGATACGATGAAAGAGCGCTTTCAACGACTCTGGCGGGCCTTTGCCAACATCGCCATTATCTTCTCCTTCATTGTCAACCTGGTCCTTGTCCTGGTCCTGATTCTGGCCGTTGGCCCGCTCCTGCAACTCAAGACCCACCTGCTGGAACCCCTGTTGTATAACCTGGACCGGGCGTTTCTGGGCCTGGGGGAGACGACCATCCATACGACGGTGCCAGTGGACCAATCCATCCCCATTCAATTTGACCTGCCTCTGGATCAGCCTCTGGCGCTGGATTTTGACCTCTCCATCACCCAGGACACGGTGGTCGTTCTGCTCCGGGACACCTCCATCCCCAACACCACCGTCTACCTCAACAACGTCCCGGTGAGGACGACGGTCGTCCTGCCCGCGGGCACCCCCCTGCCGGTCCGCCTGGATATGGTGGTGCCAGTGCAGAAGACCATCCCGGTGCGGATGACCGTTCCGGTGAGCCAGACGGTGCCCATCAGGATGGACATTCCGGTGGCCATTCAGTTAGGGCCCTCCGGACTGGACCCGGCCGTCCAGCGGTTGCGGGATGTCTTTGTGCCGGCGCGGACGCTGATAGAGAGTCTGCCGGATGGGATTCGCTTCCGGTGACGGAGGGCCTCTCGGGTCGCCTGGCGACTCAATCCACCTCCAGCACTTCCACCCGCTGCAGGTGACCGACGGGGTCCATCTCCACGGCCACCATCAGCAGTTGTCCGTCCACTTCCGGCAGGCTGTGTTCGGCCAGGTACCGCTCGGCCACGGCCAGCATGCGCGCCCGCTTCTTCGGGGTGATGGACTCCTCCGGCGTGCCGAAGGCCTCCCCCCGGCGGGTGCGGACCTCCACGAAGGCCCATACCTGCCCGCGCCGGGCGATGATGTCCACTTCCCCCACCGCGCAGCGCCAGTTGCGCGCCACAATCTCATAGCCCCGGTGACGGAGTTCCTGGACGGCCAGTTCCTCCCCCCGGCGGCCCAGCCCTATCCGTTGGCGACTCATAGGGATTGCTGTTTTCTGGCTGTTGCTAGCCGCTCGTAGTGGGCTACCAGACGGGCCGTCGCCCGGCGGGCATCGTACTGCTCGCCGGTGCGGCGGGCCCCCTCCGCCAGACGCTCCCGCAGTTCCCGGTCGTGGGCCAGCCGGGCCCAGGCCCGCGCCATCGCGGCCGCATCGTCCGGCGGGGTCAGCAGGCCGTTCTCTCCGGAGCGGATCACGGCCCGAATCCAGGGCACGTCCAGCCCCAGTACCGGTAATCCGGCTCCCAATGCCTCCAGAATCGCCGTGGGCAACATCTCTATTTTGGACGCGGTGACGCAGAAATCGGCCAGCGCGACATAGGCCGGGACCTCGCCCGGTGGGACCTGGCCGGTAAAATACACCCGCCCGTCCAGATTCATTGCCCGCACCCGGGCCTCCAGCCGCGGCCGCTCCGGACCGTCTCCCACTACCAGCAGGCGGGCACTGCCCAGTTCCGGATGGGTCAGCACCTCCAGAAGAAATTGAATGTTCTTCTCCGCCACCACGCGCCCCACAAAGACCGCCAGCGGCGAATCGGGCGGGATGCCCAGTTCCTCCCGTGTCACGTTGTGCGGGAAGCGATGCTCCCGGTCTACCCCGTTGGGGATCACCTCTACCGAAGCGGAGACCTCCATACTGTGCAGGAAGTCCACCACCTCCGGCGTCGGCGCGGTCACCAGGTCACAACGGGGAAGGAGCCAGCGCAGGTACGCGCCAATGGCGGCCCGGGCGACCGGCAGGGGCACCCACAACCGGCTGTGGACCAGCAGGTCATAGCGGCTGTGCAGGGTCAGGACGACGGGAATGCCGAACCGGTGACCGTACCGCAGGGCCAGCAGGCCGCTCATCGCCGGCTGGTTGGCGTGCAGGACGTCCATCGTCCGCAGAAGATTTATCGCCTGACGGGAGTACCCAAAGGTCAACCGGTAGCCGGGGTCGGGATGGGGGAGTCCAAAGGAGCGAATCACTCCCGGTTCGTCCTGGGGGGACGGTGGCCCTCCGGTGAAGACGAAGACCTGATGCCCCATCTCCTCCAGGATGCGCTTGTGCAGGGAGACGAAGCGGATGATGCCGTTCACCCCCGGCCAGTAGGCGTCGGTGAGGAGCGCAATGCGCATCAGGAATCTCCGGAAGGATGTTGGGACTGCATGGGCAGGAGACGGTACACGGTCACAGCCGACTGGTAATTCATCGTGGGCAGATACCCCTGTAACCACCGGTCCGGGCGAATCTCAAAGAGGGCCAGTTGATCGGGGGTGAAAAGGGGGCTGGTGGTCAGTTCCAGCATCGTGCCCAGGTCAAACCAACCGTCCTCGGTGGTGCCGGGACGGTCGGGGAGGACCAGGCAGCGGACGCCCTTCGCCATCAGGTAGCGGTCCATCTCGCCCCGGTAGAACCAGTCGCCCACTTCCGGGTCCACCAGTCCATAGAGGTCTATGATAGGCCGTTCGCCGTAGAAGCGGACGGCGCCGATGTCAAACGCCGCGCACAATTCCTCCGGCGGAACCCGGTCCCGGATGAAGCGGGCGGCGGCGATGCGCACGTTCTGCATATGCTCCAGATTCGCGTCGTAGACGGAGTTCCAGTAGATGCCGTCGGCGACCAGCAGCAACGCCAGTCCGGCCATCCAGACCCGCTGCAGACGGGGCCGATGGGCGAAGGCCCGGAGCCCGGCGGCCAGCCCCAGCCAGAGGGCGATGTGGTTGACCGCGCCGTAACGGCTGGCGGTCCCTGGCGTGGGCAGGAAGGCCATATAACAGAGGTTGTGGAAGACCAGCCAGACCAGGAAAACCACCCAGGGGCGCCGGGCCGGGTCCTGCAGGAGGCGCGGCCAGCGGCGAATTGCCCATGCGCGCCGGGCGGCCCAGAGGAGCGGCCCGACCATCCCCACCAGGCCGAGTACGGCCCAGAGGGAGAAGGTGTAGTGAGGGGCGCCGAGGGCGGCCCCCACCGGCAGGCGAGGCGGAGGAAGGGTCATCCCGCCCAGGACAAACTCCACCAGATAGACCACCCACAGGCCGGTATAAGTCAGCGGTGCGAACCGGGTGACCGCATCCAGAACAGGGTTCTGCGCGGCCACCAGACGGATACCCATCGTGATGGTCACGTGCTTGCTCAGGCCACTGGTGGGGAGGATGTGACCGGTGCGGAGGTACAGGTAGAGAAACCAGGGAACGGCGACCAGCCCGCAGAGAAGGCCGGCCCGGATCAGGTGGCGGGGAATCCGTTTCTGGCGGGCGATTTCTGCCAGCCCAATAGCCAGGGCCAGCGCCAGCCCTTCCGGTCGGGCCAGCGTCAGCAGACCCAGCAGGAGGCCCATCCAGAGCCAGCGTCCGGCCCGGTAGGCCAGGAGGGCCAGCAGTCCCAGGGCCAGGAAGAGCGTCGTCTCCATCCCGCTGAGGGAGAACCAGACCAGCGGGCCGGAGAGGACGACGGTCAGGGCGCCGCCCAGCGCGGCGGCAACGCCCCAGATGGGGCGCAGGAGCAGGTAGAGGGCCGCGCCCACGATGATCAGCGCCCCGATCCCCAGCCCCTTCGCCGCCAGGTGCAGCGGGAGCCCGGCCCGATACCCCGCCGTCAGCAGGAACACCCAGAGGGGGCTGGACGTGCCCACCCCCTTCTCGTCCGGGAAGTTGAACATCAATTTGCCGTGTTCGGCCAGGTTTCGGGCGTAAACAAAGTGGATGTAGGTATCATCCATCGGGAATTCGGCCGGCGCGGGCCAGAGGAAGGCCAGCGCGGTCAGCAGGACCGACACCCCAATCAGCAGGAACGGAATTCCCTCCACCAATGAATGGGAGCGATACAAGGTTCCCTCCTTCCGCGTTAAACAGTGACTTAGCCACCCGATAGTTTCCTATCGGCAACGTCATTGCGAGGGCGTGAAGCGCCCGAAGGGCCACGCCGAGGCTCGCCCGAGGCGCAATCCCCAGAAGGGCTCCTGGAGATTGCTTCGCCCCCTTCGGGGGCTCGCAATGACATTGAGAAGGATTCCTGCGGGTGTTCAAGCAAAGTGTCAGGTAGCCAGAACAATGACTGTGGTCGTCTGTGGTCCGCCGTCAGCGGTCAAAGTAGATGGACTTGCCGGTGGCGGAGAGGGGGATACCCATCACCACGTCGGCGTCTATCAGGCCGATTTCCCGCGCTACCACGCCGACCCGGTACATCACCCGGTTGTCCACGTTGAGCAGGCTGGCGGTTTTGACGGCCGAGCCGATGGCGATGCCCATATCCAGGAGACGCATCGCACACTGGGGGCCGCGGAATTCCCCTTCCACCGTGTTGGGCTCTATACAGGTGGGACTTCCGCAGGCGGCGCAGTTCAGGCCCACCACCCGGGCGTCCTTCAGGCCGATGAGCAACACCGCCTCGGAGTTCAGGACGTTCTTCCCGTCCCGGTCAAAATTCTTCTTCCCGACGCGCTCGCCGTAGGCGATCATCGCCTCGCCCAGGCGGCGCAGGTCCTCACCCTCCACCACTTTGATGGCGAGGAAGTCCTGGCCCACCGCTTTGGGGGCCGTCCGGGCCGAGATGGCCATCAGGTCGGCAACAATCCGCAGACTCATCGCTCGTCCTCCTCTATGATGTAGTCGTAGGTGATGGTTGCGCTGGCCGCCAGTGTGGCGCCGACGGAGCAATATTTGTTCCTGGAGAGTTCAATGGCATCGCGGACGGCTTTCTCATCCAGCCCCCGGCCGCGCAGGCGATACGTGAGATGAATGCGGGTATACGCCCAGGGCGGGTCGGGGTTCTGTTCGCCGGTCACGGCGATTTCCAGGCCGGTCAGCCGCTGGCGCTTTTTGGTGAGGATGTTCACCACGTCGTAGGCCGTACAGCCGCCCAGGGAGACCAGCAGGAGTTGTGCCGGACTCATCCCGATGCCGTTCTCCTCGTCGGAGGCGGACATCACCACGGAGTGCTTTGTGGCGTCCACTCCCACGAACTGGAGTTTCTCCAGCCATTTGACCGATACGGTTTTCCCCATCCGTCGTCTACCTCCCTATCCCAGCAATCGGCGCAACTGGCGCGCGGTTCCCACCGCCTGCCCGCGCCAGTGGTTGTTCATGTAGACCAATGTCAGCGGGGCCTCGGTGTCCAGTTGGCGGATTTTCGGCACCCACTCCGCCAGTTCCTCGTCGGTGTAGGTGTAATCGTACCGCTCCCAGGCCTCCTCGTGCTCCCACCATTTGGCAGCGTTGCGGCCGTGGAAACGGACGTAGGCCACCGGACCGGTCACGACGGCGACCGGCGGGATGAGTCCCCGCAGTCGGGGCTGGTCCACACAGCAGAAGCCCAGATTCAGTGCCCGCAACTCCTCAAAGGTGCGGCGGGTGATCCAATCGCGACTGCGGAACTCCACCACCACGGGCAGGTCACCGAAACTCTCCCGCAGACGGCGCAGGTAGGCCCGGTTCTCCTCGGTGGCGTGGAAGGCGTAGGGGAACTGGACCAGGACGCAGGCGAACTTCTCCGCCTCCCGCAGCGGGTTCAACGCGTCTACAAACTGGTGGATGAGCGGTTCCGGGTTCTCCCGTTCGTGGGTGATGCCCTGAAAGGCCTTCACGGAGAACAGGAAGCCCGCGGGGACTTTATCGGCCATCCGGGCCAGGGTATGGGGGTCGGGGATGCGGTAGAAGGTGAAATCCAGTTCGCAGGTGGGGAATTCCTGCGCGTAGTATCGCAGCCATTCCGATTTGGGCAGGTCCGGCGGATAGACCGGCCCGACCCAGTCGTCGTAACTGAAGCCGCTGGTGCCGATCAAAATCGTCATGGGAACACACCTTCCATCACGTATCGGGTGATTTCGCTCACGCTCATTCCCTCAATGCCCATCCGCTCCAGCGTGCGCCCGCGCCGCACCACCATCGCGGTCTTCAGGAATTCTCTCCCATCTCGGCCAACCGGATAAAGTCGTCGGTGCCGGAGTAGGTGCGCATGAGGGGATAGTTGCCGCGGCGGCTGGCCTGATAGAGGGCGCGGTAGTCGTCGGGGGTACGGACGGGGACACCGCCCGCGCCCCGGCGGCGGGGGTCCTGCCGTTCGGGGTGGAAGAAGTTCTCCTGTGCGTCCTGGTCTATGCCCAGGGAGATGACGTCCAGCCCCCCCGCTTCGGCGATCCGGGCCACTCCCTCCAGGGTGGCCTCCATCGTGGGCAGGCCGAAGTGGTGGCGGAGGATGGGGTAGGGGGCCTTCCAGTGGATGCGCTCCACCGTTGTCTGGGGGAAGTCGGCTTCGGTGCGGCCCTCGGCGGGCTGGCCTTTCAGGTAGGCCAGGACTTCCGTCTCCGGCTCGCCGCCGACGAAGACCCGTTCAAAAAAGCCCATCGCGTGGGCCCGCTCGGCGACGGGGGGCGTGCCACCGAAGGCGAAGCGGACCCCGGCGGAGCGCAGGTCGTCGGCGGCCTCGGCGAACTGGGCCAGGAGCCGCTCGCCGGTCTCCGGTGTCAGCCGATAGGAGACGCCGACCAGGTCGGCCTGCTCGCGGCGGGCGACCTCCGGCACCCGGTCTATGGGGACTGCGGGGCCCAGAAAGACGGTCCGCCATCCTGCGGCTTCGGCCAGGCGCAGGAAGTTCATGATTCCGGCGACGTGGACGCACTCCCCCAATGCGGCGGCAACAACGGTTTTCATACCCACCCTGGCTTTCTTCGGGCGCGGAGGTCAGCGGGCCCATCCACGGGCCGCTGACGGATTCCACGCAGGTCACTGGTGCTCATTATACATTCTTCTCGTTCTTTTGCCAAAATTGTGACCGGTGTAGCGCAGGATTTATCCCAATGGCACTAACTTTTCGCAGTTCCGCAAAACGAACCCTTATGGGCAGTGCGATATGGCTATGTTCCGTGTCATTGCGAGGGTGCGGAGCACCCGAAGCAATCTCCTTTTCGTCGCAGGGAGATTGCTTCGCCGCCTGCGGCGGCTCGCAATGACAGGGCGAGTTTGGCGCTGGCCTCAGGATTTGCCTCTTACCAGGAGTAGGGTAAAATAGAATCTGAACGGGTTTGGCTCATATTCAGAACCGGTGCTGGCGCAGGCCAGGAGCATCTTGTCGGTTCTTTCCTCTCTCATTTCAGGTGGACAGGTTATGGAAGGGACACTGCTGAACGGACGGCATCGGTTGATGGAACTGCTGGGCTCCGGCGGGATGGCGGTGGTGTATAAGGGGGTGGACACCCTGCTCCACCGCCCTGTGGCGGTCAAAATCCTGCGCGAGGCTTACGCCTCCGACCCCGCCTTTCTGGCCCGCTTCCAGCGGGAGGCGCGCGCGGCGGCCCGCCTGGACCATCCCAACGTGGTCACCGTCTACGACGTGGGGCAGGACGGGAATCTGCACTACATCGTGATGGAATACGTGGAGGGAGAGGACCTGAAATCCCTCATCCGACGGATGGGGCGGCTGAGCGTGGAGCAGGCGGTGGACATCGCGTACCAGATTGCCGCCGGGGTGGGGCATGCCCACCGGATGGGCATCATCCACTGCGACATTAAGCCGCAGAACATCCTGGTCACGGCGGAGGGCGTGGTCAAGGTGACCGATTTCGGCATCGCGCGCGCCCTCTCCGAATCCGGCCTCACCGACCCGGAGGTGGTGTGGGGAAGCCCCACGTACTTCTCCCCCGAGCAGGCCGCTGGGGAGCGCCCGGTCCCGGCCTCCGACGTCTACAGCATCGGCGTGGTGCTCTACGAAATGCTGGCGGGCGTCCCCCCGTTTCGGGCGGAGAAGCCCGCCGCTCTGGCCCTGATGCACCTGCGGGAAGAACCCCAGCCCCTTTCCCTTCATAACCGCCAGGTCCCGCCGCAACTGGAGTGGATTGTCCGTAAACTGCTGGCGAAGGAGCCCGCGGCCCGCTACCGGACGGCGGAGCAACTGGCAATGGTGCTGCAGGAGTACCGGACCCGAATGACCCAGGCGACGGGGGCCCACGCGGCCTTTTCCCCGCCGCCAGCCCCGCCATCGGTCCCCGGTCGGGCGGAGGAGACCCCTCCGCCCTGGCCCGCCGCCCCTCCCCCGCCGGAGCCCGCATTCCAGCCGGTGGAGGCCGAAGCGCGGGCAGGCCGGGACTGGCTGACATGGTTCCTGGGAGCGGTGGCGACAATCGCCGTCATCGGCCTGATCCCCCTCTGGGCACTGGTCTATCAGGCCTGGACCCGCTCCGAGCGGGCCACCCCGCCTGTGCTGGAGACCCCCACCGCGACGGTGGCGCTGGTCCCCGTCCCCAACGTCCAGGGGCTGAAGTGGGAGGAGGCGCGGAGCATTCTGGAGGCGGCGGGCCTGCGCTTCACACTGGAGGAGCAGAAAGGCGCGGCGGCGCCGGAGGGGACGGTCGTCCGGCAGGAGCCGCCCGCGGGCCAGCGGGTTCCCGCCGGGTCGGAGGTGCGGCTGTTCATCGCGGGCAAACCGGGGACGGTGAAGGTGCCGGCCATGGTCAACGTCCGCTCCGATCTGGCCCGCATGGCGCTGGAGCAGGTCGGCCTGCAGGTCACCGAGCAGGTCGTCTGGAGTACCCAGCCCATCAGCACGGTCCTGGCCCAGGAGCCGCCCCCGGAGACCGAAATCCCGGTCGGCGGAATCATCACCCTTACCGTCAGCGGCGGGACTTCCGTCCCCATCCCTATCGGGGCCAATCTGGGCAACCTGCTCGTCCTGGAGCAGGCGGAGGTCCTCCAGGCCCGCGTCCGACCGGGGGAGATTTTCGCCATCTCCCTGCGCTGGCGTCCGCTGACGACCATCTCCACCCGCTACGTTGTCTTTGTTCATCTCCTCGGCCCGGACGGGCGGCTGATCGCCCAGGAGGACATTGAACCCCTGCGGGGTAGCCGTCCCACCGACACCTGGGTGCCCCAGATTCCGCTCTGGGACCCCCATCAGGTGGTGCTGCCGCCGGATGCCCCCACCGGGATGTACCAGGTGCGGACGGGGATGTACCCCGTGGGCCAGCCGGGGAATCGGTTGCCCGTACTGGACCCCGGTCAGACCAGCGTGGAGTCCAACAGTATCCTCATCGTCCGGATAGAAGTGGGACCGTAATGGGTGTGGCAATTTCCAGAAACAATGTGCCGATTCGCTTACCAGAGGAGCGCTGGTTTCACATCACGGAAGAACACTCCGAGATGGCCGGTTATTACTTTGAGGTGTTGGAGACGGTGGAGAACCCCGAGGCCATCTACGAGGGTCTGACGGGCGAGTATATGGCCGTCCGGGAAGTGGATAAAGGGAAATACATCGTCGTTATCTACAGAGAAGTGGGTTATGAGGACGGTTTTGTCATTACCGCTTTTCTGACCCGACGGAGAAAGTGGATAGAGAGGAGGCGCAGGATATGGCCGTAGCAGAGGTAAAGCAGGTACTGACCCTTGTGCCCCAGTTGATGGAAATTCCCCACCGGCGTATCTGGGTAGCCTACGATGAGGAAGCGGATGTCCTTTACCTGAATTTCCAGAAACCCAGCCATGCGGATGATGCAGAACTTACGGACGACAACGTGATCATCCGGTATCAGAAGGGGCAGATTGTCGGGTTAACGGTGCTGAACGCCAGCCGGTGGAGGACTACCGGGGTGTGAATCGCCCTCTGAAAAATACAAACGAGTCTTTGTGTCTTCGTGGTTTTTCTACACTCCGGAGGTGAAAATGGACAATCGTCAGATTGCGGCCATTTTCGCCCGTATGGCGGATATTCTGGACATTCAGGGGGAGAATCCCCACCGGATTATGGCGTACCGGCGCGCCGCGGAGAACATCGCCGAACTGAGCCGCCCCCTGGAGGAAATCTGGCGGGCCGGCGAACTGGAGACCATCCCCGGTATCGGCAAGACGCTGGCGGAGAAAATTGACGAACTGATGCGGACGGGGCGCCTGGAGGCGTACGAGAAACTGCGCGCCCAGGTGCCCGACGGGGTGGTGGAGATGCTCCAGGTACCGGATGTCGGCCCCCGTAAGGCGGCCCTCTTCTGGAAGGAACTGGGCATCACGTCCATCGCGGAACTGGAGGAGGCGGCCCGTGCGGGGAAACTGCGGACGCTTCCCGGCATGGGGGCCCGTTCGGAAGAGAAAGTCCTGGCCGGGATTGAGGCGCTCAAGCGGCGCGGTGGCCGTATCCCTCTGGGGACGGCCTGGGAACTGGCTCGCAGGTTGCTGGAACCCCTGCGGGAACTTCCCGGCGTCGTCCAGGTGGCCCCGGCGGGGAGTTTGCGCCGCATGCGGGAGACGGTGGGCGACCTGGACCTGCTGGTGGCGGCGGAGGACCCGGAACCGGTCATGGCCCGCTTCCGCTCCCTCCCCCAGGTGGCGGAGGTCCTCCTCAGCGGCACCACCAAGACCTCCATCCGCACCCGCGACGGCTATCAGGCCGACCTGCGGGTGCTCCCCCCGGCCCGCTGGGGGACGGCCCTCCAGTACTTCACCGGAAGCCAGGCGCACAACATTCGCCTGCGCGGCCTGGCCCAGGACCGGGGCCTTTCCCTCAGCGAGTACGCCATCAAACGGGAAGACGGGAGCGAGATTCTCTGCGCCACCGAGGAGGAGGTCTACGCCGCGCTGGGTCTGCCCTGGATTCCGCCGGAACTGCGGGAGGACCGGGGGGAGATAGAGGCGGCACTGGCGGGCCGCCTTCCGGACCTGGTGGAACTTTCGGACCTGCAGGGCGATTTTCAGTTTCACACGACGCTCTCCGACGGCCGCGCCTCCCTCCAGGAGATGGCCGAGGCGGCGCGCGCGGCCGGGCTGAAGTACGCCGTCGTCTCCGACCATTCCCGGGGGCTGGGGGTGGCCCACGGCGCCGGGCCGGAGGAACTCCGCCGCCAGCGGGCGGAGGTGGAGGAAGTCAACCGCCGCATGGGCGGCAGTTTCCGCGTCCTGACGGGGGTGGAGGTGGAGGTCCGGGCCGACGGCTCCCTGGACCTGCCCGACGAGGTGCTGGCGGAACTGGATATCGTGGTGGCGGCCCTCCACAGCGGCCTGCGGCAACCCCGGGAGCAGTTCACCGCCCGTGCCATCGCCGCGCTCCGCCATCCCCACGTGGACATCCTGGCCCATCCCACGGGCCGTCTGCTGGGTCAGCGGGAGGGGGCGGATGTGGACCTGGAAGCCGTCCTGTGGGTTGCCGCCGAGACCGGCAAGGCGGTGGAGATCAACGCTCACCCCTGGCGGCTGGACCTGAACGATGTGGGGATTCGCCGGGCCGTAGAGTTGGGCGTCCTCCTGGTCATCAGTTCGGACTCCCACGACCCGGAGGGCTTTGGCATCCTGCACTTCGGTGTTGCGATGGCCCGTCGGGGCTGGGCTTCCCCCGCGCATATCCTCAATACCCGGCCGGTAGAGGAGGTGCTGGCCTGGGCCCGCTCGCGGTGACAGAACGGCGAGAGTACGGAGAAAAATAACGGAACACGCAATACGCACACCCCCATATCCTTCATCCCATTTCAAGGTAGAGAGGCATGCAACGACGATACCTTCTGGGCATTTTCCTCGTCAGTATGAGTGCCCTGATGCTGGAAGTGGTGCTCACCCGGGTCTTCTCCGTGACAATGTGGTATCACTTTGCCTTCCTGGCAATCTCTATGGCGCTCAGTGGGAGCGCCGTTGCCGGGGTGGTGCTGTACTTCTTCCCCCAACTGACCCACCCCCGGCAGGTGGGCCGCTGGCTCGGTTGGGCAACACTGGCCCTGGCCATCTCGGTCCCTCTGACGTTTGTCCTGTACCTGCAAATCCCCTTCCGTCCCGACCTGAACCGGACGGAGTTGCCGCTGGGGCAGGCCCTGTGGCTGGCGCTCATCTACCTGGACCTGACGGTCCCCTTCTTCATTTCCGGTGCCGTCATCTCTCTGGCCCTCTCCGCCTACTCGGAGCAGGCCGGGCGGGTCTACTGGGCCGACCTGATGGGCGCGTCCCTGGGTTGCCTGGGGAGTATCGCCGCCCTGGAAGCCCTGGGTGGCGCGGGGGCGGTGCTGGCGGCCGGCGCGCTGGCCGGATTGGCCGGCCTGACGCTGACCTGGAACCCGGGCCGGTGGCGGGTTGGGGGACTCCTGGTCGCGCTGATGTTGCTGGGACTGGTCATCGGGAACGCCCGTTACGGCTGGATTCACGTCACCGCCAGCAAGGCGGGCGGGGAGGAGGCCCCGCGCGCCTACGAGAAGTGGAACGCCCACTCCCGCGTCACCGTCTACGATGTCAACCGCAATCCCTTCTTCTGGTCGGTCAGCGACATCGGCTGGCAGCGGACGATCCAGCAGGGGGGATTGGGGGCATCGTCTCCTGCTCATTGATGCCGCCGCCGGAACGCCCATCCAGGAGTTCACCGGCGACCTCTACTGGGTTTCCTTCCTGCGCTACGACCTGACGTCATTCGTGTACCATCTGGTGGACCGGCCGGAGACGCTGGTCATCGGGCCGGGGGGCGGGCGGGATGTGCTGGCCGCGCTGGTCGCCGGGGCCCCCACGTCACCGCGGTGGAGGTCAACCCGGCAGTGGTGGAGGCGGTGCAGGGGCCCTTCGCCGATTTCGCCGGTCACCTCTACGACCGCCCCGACGTGACGGTGGTGGTGGAGGACGCTCGCGGCTTCATCGCCCGCAGCCCCCACCGGTACGACGTCATCCAGGCGTCGCTGATAGATACCTGGGCCGCCGGAGGCTCCGGTGCCTTCGCCCTCTCCGAGAACAGCCTCTACACCGCCGAGGCGTTCCAGACGTACTACGAACATCTCACCGACCGGGGGATTCTCTCCGTCTCCCGGTGGTATCTGCCGGGGCGGCCTGCAGAGACCCTGCGTCTGCTCTCCACCGGGATGGCCGGCTGGAAACGGGCCGGAGTGGCCGACCCGCGCCAGCATGTGGCGGTCATCGCCCACTACGTCACCAGCAACCCCACGGAAGGGCTGGCGACCGTCCTCTTCAAACGGACTCCCTTCACGCCGGAGGACGTCGCCGCCATCCAGGCCGTCGCTGCAGACCTGGGCTACACCGTCCTCTGGGCACCGGGGCTTCCGCCCACCGAGGAGGTGGGGGAATTCCTGACCACCCCGGACCCGGCCGCGTGGATCGCCCGCTACCCGCTGGACGTCACGCCCGCCACCGACGACCGCCCGTTCTTCTTCAACCTGGTTCGCTTCGGGGACCTCTTCTCGCCCCGGCTGCAGGCCAGCGGCGTCTACCGGACCAGCGTGGAGGCGGCCGGCATTCTGCTGGCCGTGCTGGGGATTACGGCTGCGTTCGGGGTTCTCTTTGTCGTCCTGCCGCTCTACTGGGGCGTGCGGCGGCGCGGCCTGACCGCCCCCACGGCTCGCCTGCTGATCTATTTCGGCGCGCTGGGCCTGGGTTTTATGCTGGTGGAAATCCCCACCATCCAGCGCCTGACCGTCTACCTGGGGCGGCCGGTCTATTCGCTGGCAGTGGTGCTCTTTGCCCTGTTGCTCTTCAGCGGTCTGGGGAGTTTCTGGGCAGGGCGACGGGCTACCCCGCCGCGCGGGCTCTTCCCCGCGCTGATCGGGCTGATCCTCCTCCACGGGCTGGCAGTGCCCTCTCTGCTGGACCGGACTGTCGGCTGGTCACTCCCGGCCCGCCTGGGGATGACGGTGCTCCTGCTGGCCCCGACGGCCTTCCTGATGGGGATGCCGTTCCCGTCGGGCATCCGCCGGGCCGGAGCGAATCGTCCCGGACTGGTCCCCTGGCTCTGGGGGATCAACGGAGTGATGTCGGTGATGGGGTCGGCGCTCGCCGTGGCGCTCGCCATCCACCTGGGCCTGCGGGCCACCTTGCTCATCGCCGCCGCATGCTACGCGGCGGCAGGAGGGGCGTTCCATCGGGAGGAGATTTGATGTCGGGGGGCAGGGCCGTTAAGCCTCAAACCCCAGCCGCCGGTCCCGCATGCTGAGCCACCGTTGTTGGCCGATGATCAGGTGGTCCAGCACCTCAATGCCCAGCAGGCGGCCCGCTTCCACCAGTTGCCGGGTGACGGCGATGTCGTCGGGGGAGGGAGTGGGGTCGCCGGAGGGGTGGTTGTGGGCGACGACGATGCTGGCACAGTTGCGCCGGATGGCCTCCCGGAAAACCTCTCCTATCCGAATCTGGGTCAGCGTCAGGTTCCCCCGATAGAGGGTCTGGATGCCCAGGACCCGGTAGCGGACGTCCAGGAAGAGGACGCAGAAGTGTTCCTGCTCCAGGTGGCCGATTTCGGCCATCAGGAGCGCGGCGGCGTCGGCGGGGGTGTAGAGGGTGGGGCGCTCCTCCGGCGCGGCCAGCATCATCCGCCGCCCCAGTTCCAGCGCGGCCTGGAGTTGGGCCGCCTTGGCAACCCCCATCCCCCGCTCCGCCACCAGTTCGGAGAAACTGGCCCGGGCCAGCCCGGCCAGTCCCCCGTAGCGGGCCAACAGGCGCGTCGCCACGTCCAGCACGCTCTCGCCGCCCACGCCCGTGCGCAGGATAATGGCCAGCAACTCGGCGGTGGAGAGGGCTCCCGGCCCCAGCCGGGCCAGCCGCTCCCGCGGCCGCTCCGTGGTCGGTAACTCCTTGATGGTCGGACGGTAAGCAACCTCTTCTCGCTCGCCCATCGCACCAACTCCCGAAGTTTCAGCGTGCCGCGGGCCGGGCGCTTTCAGAAGTGCCTGGCCCGTTTTTGTATCGGCGCAGGAATGCCTCCCGGGACATCCAGATTTCTGCCCGCCGGAGGCGGAGGAGGGAGCGCCCCCGCAGGCTGACCGGGTTGAACGTCCACATAATCGCCCAGGTGTAGAAGTTCTCCCAGAACTCTCCGAATCGCCCTAGCGCGCGCCGGTAGGGGAAGACGTCAAATCCCAGATGCCGGATCAGCGGGGTGGGGCGGCCGTCGGCGGAGAGGGCCAGGACGGTGATCCCGCCGATGGCCGCCACCTGCTCGCCCTGGGGGTGCGCGGTCAGCCAGCGGGCGACCTCTTCCAGCGAGCGCGCCAGCATTCGGTGGACTCTGGCGGCCCACCGCAGGTCCGGGCCGTTCGCGGTGGGGTGGGGGAGGTGTTCGTTCCAGAGATGGAGCATCAGCACCGGCGCGCCCGCGCGTACCTGCGTCTCGTCGGAGAGGGAGAGGTCACGGGGCGCCCGCGCCCACTGGAGCCGCACCAGGCACTCCGGGTCGTCGCAGAACTCAAACACCCCGGTGGCCCAGCAGAGGAAGCGGTCAAATGCCCGC
Organism: Thermoflexales bacterium; assembly: GCA_037445395.1. Lineage (GTDB taxonomy): Bacteria > Chloroflexota > Anaerolineae > B4-G1 > DUEL01 > SpSt-77. The sequence goes on along the minus strand of JBBIKR010000021.1, from coordinate 24,061 downwards.
ACCAGGGCCCGCATCACCGACCGCCGATGAGCAGGATGCCCAGCACGACCAGGACGGTGCCGAGCCATTGGGTCGGTGAGACGGTCTCCCCGAAAAGCCAGACGGCAGCCAGTACCTGCACGCCGATGACCGCCAGCCCCGTGGTCACGGGAAAGGCCACCGAGAGGGGAATGTAGCGCAGGAGACCCGTGAGCGTCAGAACGGTGATGAACCCGGATAGATTGCCGATGACCTGCCAGAGGAGGAACCGGCGCCAGTCCTGACTGTAGGCGGAGATTTTGAAACTGGCGTTGGCGACGACGTTGAAAAGCAGGTTGGCCCCGACCAGAGCCACCACGCTCCCCGTCCGGTCTACGGGCAGACTCTGCAGGCGGAGTTTGGGCATTGTCTCCTCCTTGCTACACGATTGCCGCGGTGGGTAGAGTGAAGGCGACGGTCAGGCCGCCGCCGGGGGTCGGTTCGGCCCAGATGTGGCCGCCGTGGGCCTCCACGATGTGGCGGGCGATGCTCAGGCCCAGACCACTGCCCCCCGTCGCCCGCTGACGGGAGGGGTCCCGCCGCCAGAATCGCTCAAAGAGATGGGGGAGGTCCTCCGGGGGTACGCCCGGACCGTTGTCGGCGACGGCGACGACCACATCCCGCCCCCGGTCGGTCAGCCGAACCGTGATCCGGCCCTCCGGCGGGGTGTGTCGGAGCGCGTTGCTCAGCAGATTCCCCATCACCTGGGCCAGCCGGTCCCGGTCGGCCAGTACCAGCGGGATGGCCGCGGGTCGTTCCAGCGTCAGGGAAATGCGGCGCTCCTGCGCGGCGGACCGATGGGCCTCCGTCACTTCCTCCAGGAACGTCCCCAGGTCCAGCGGCGCCCTGTGGAGGGTCAGTTCCCCGGCGTCGGCCTGGGAGAGCAGGCGGAGGTCCTCCACCAGCCGGGAGAGGGTGCGGACCTGGGCCAGCGCGGCCAGCAGGTTTTCGGGTTCGGGGGGATACACGCCGTCCACCATCGCCTCCAGCGTCCCCTGAAGGACGGTGAGGGGAGTGCGCAGTTCGTGGGCCAGGTCGGCGGTCTGGTTCCGGCGGGCCTCCTCGGCGCGGGCCAGACTCTCCGCCATCCGGTTGAAGGCGCGGGCCAGTTGGGCGACCTCATCGGTGCCGCGGACGGGCGCCCGGACGGAGAGGTTGCCGCGGGCGATGGCCTGGCTGGCCTCGGTGAGTTGCCGGAGCGGGTGGATGATGGAGCGGAAGAGCAGGCCGCCCACGACCAGGGCCACGGCGAGGGCGGCCAGGGTGGCGGCCAGCATCGCCGCGCGGACCCGGGAGAGGAACGCCTGCTGTTCTGCACTCAGGGCGGGCATCGGAGGGGCGGCGTTGGGGAGGATGTAGCCCACCACTTCCCCGTTGACCAGTATCTGAATCCCGCCCTCCAGGTCCCGGCGGGTGGCGGTCCCGCGCGGGTCCCCGCGCGTATCTGCGACAATTCGGCCCGATACGTCCGCCACCCGGAAATCCATCGCCCACTGGCCGCCCGGGGGCCCCATTCCCGGATGCATCATCCGGGCCCGCGGGAGGACCGACAACGCCTCCTGCAGGCCGTCCCACGACCCGTAGACGATGTAGTATTCCGCCAGCGCGACCGATACCCGCTCCCACAAGCCGCCCCGGGCCAGCGCGTAGCGGCGAAATTCCTGCTCCGTCGCCCAGCCCATCATGGCCGCCACCCCGCCGATGGCGACCACAACGACGGCCAGAAAGGCCAGCATCCCCTTCCAGAACAGACTACGCATCGCTCATCTCGGGGTTCAGCCGATACCCCACCCCCCAGACGGTCAGGATGAAGCGAGGGTTTGCGGGGTCCGGCTCTATCTTGCGCCGCAGGTTCTTGATGTGGGCGTCCACCGTCCGCTCGTACCCTTCAAATGCCACGCCCTGAACCGCCTCCAGCAGGTCGGAACGGCGGAAGACCTGCCCCGGCGCGCGCATCATCGTCTCCAGAAGACTGAACTCCGTCGGCGTGAGGTCCACCGGTTTCCCGTAGACGGTCACCGTGTGGGTGGCGCGGTCCAGAGAGATGGGGCCGAACTGGAGGACCGGAGGAGGCGCAGGGGGGCCCTGAACGCGGCGGAGGACCGCCCGTACCCGGGCCACCAGTTCCCGGGGGCTGAAGGGCTTGGTGACGTAGTCGTCGGCGCCCAGTTCCAGCCCCACGATGCGGTCCGTCTCCTCCACGCGGGCGGTGAGCATGATGATGGGGACATCTCGCTCCCGCCGGATGCGACGGGTGAACTCCAGCCCGTCCATCTTCGGCATCAGGATGTCCAGGACGATGAGGTCGGGCTGTTCGTGACGGGCGACGTAGAGGGCCTGTTCCCCGTCGGAGGCGGTGACGACGCGGAAACCGGCCTCCTCCAGATATGCCCGCACCAGGCGCAGGATTTGCGGCTCGTCGTCTGCGACCAGAATCGTTTGCATATCGGTTTATTTTCAACCCGGACGGCGAAGATTCTGTGAAGGCGGTGTGAAGAAAGTGTGAAGTTCCTTCAGCCGGTCCCGAACATCCGGTCCCCCGCGTCGCCCAGGCCGGGGACGATGTAGCCGGCCTCGTTGAGATGGTCGTCCACCGCCGCCAGATAGACGGGGACATCGGGGTGGGCCTGGGTGAAGCGGTTCAGGCCGGGCCAGGCGGCGATGATGCCCACAAACTTGATCCGGCGAGCGCCCCACCGTTTCAGAATGTCCACTGCCGCCACCGCCGACCCGCCGGTCGCCAGCATGGGGTCCAGCACCAGGCAGACGTCCACCGTCGGGCTGACGGGGAGGCGGGAGTAGTACTCCACCGGTTGCAGCGTTCGCTCATCGCGGGAGAGGCCGATATGCCAGACTTCGGCCCCGGGCAACATTTGCCATGCCCCCTCCACCATGACCAGGCCCGCCCGCAGAATGGGCACCAGTCCGACTTTCTCCAGCAGTCGTCGCCCCTCCGCGCGGCCCAGGGGGGTCTGGACCAGGATGGGCTCGGTTTTCAGGTCGGCGGTCGCCTCGTAGACCAGGAGGATGGAGATTTCCCGCACCAGTTCGCGGAACTTTTTGGGGTCGGTGCGCTCGTCCCGCAGGAGCGCCAGTTTGTGCTGGACTAACGGGTGGGTAGAGAAGTAGACCTGAGCCATATTGCCTCCGGATGGGTGAGGTAACTGCCTCACCCCACCCTCTGCCCCCTCCCCTCTCCTGACCGCAGGTCAGGAGAGGGGAGGGGGTGCCGCCGCAGGCGGCGGAGGAGGGGTGAGGAAGCCGAAGTTGCGGCATCAGTATACTTCATTTGTACGGATTGACAAACTTATCTCCTGCGCAGTCCCCTGCGGGTGGCCCGAGCCCATCCCAGCGGGAATTCTTCCACCGTTACCAGTACCCATCCGGAGACGTCGGGGCCGGGAATGGTCTCCCCACGCAGAAAAGATGGAAGGTTCGGGTCGTTGAGTTCCAGTCGGTGAACCGTCCGGGCGGCCTCGGGCCGGATTCCCATCGCCAGGGCGCGGGAGGGCACGAAGGCCGTCCCCTCCATCCGCCCCAGCAACCATCCCGGACGAAACACTCTCAGGCCTTCCCACATTTCGGGCGGGGCGACGGCGCGGTACAGGTGATCGCCCAGAACCAGCAGGCCTTCGTCGGACGGTGGGTCGTGCAGGGTCTGCCGGACGAATTCGTGATAAAGGGCGCGCGCCCGGCCCGGAAGACGGGTGCGGGGTCGGGGGCGGAGGGGGTGTTTGTCCCCGTCGCGGCGAAGGAGGGCGTAGAAGTGGCCCCGACCCGGGCCCCGGTGGGGCCAGAGCCGGATGGCACGTCTCAGCCGGGGGTCCGTCTCGCCGACCCATTCCGGATGCCCGGTATCCCCGACTGAGCCGGTGGGTGCCGTTCTGGAGACGTCCACCACCTCAAAGTCGGGGTGGGCGCGCAAAAAGTGGCCGATGACGCCTTCGTTTTCTTCGGGGGCGAAGGTGCAGGTGGCGTAGAGCAGATCACCGCCGGGGCGTACCATCCGGGCGGCGTTTTCCAGGATGGCTGCTTGCCGCCGGGCGCATCCCCGGATGGCCTCCTCACTCCAGTCCCGCGCGGCGGCCTCTTCCCTGCCGAACATCCCCTCGCCGGAGCACGGGGCATCCACCAGAACCCGGTCAAAGCGACCCTCCCAGCGCGCGGCCAGGCGTTCGGGCGTCTCGTTCAGAACCATTGCGCAGGTAACACCGCACCGGTCCAGATTCTCCGCCAGGGCGCGCACGCGGCGGGGGTGGATTTCGTTGGCGACCAGGACACCCTGGTTCTGCATTCGCGCGGCCAGGTGGGTGGTTTTCCCGCCGGGCGCGGCACAGAGGTCCAGCACCCACTCGCCGGGCCGGGGGGAGAGGAGAGGAGCGGCCAGCATGGCGGAGGGGTCCTGGAGGTAATAAAGACCTGCTTCATGGTAGGGATGGGTGCCGGGGCGGGTCGTCGCTTCGGAAACCACAAAGCCTTCCGGGCACCCGGGGACCGGCTGCAGGGGGAATGGGGAGCGGGCCAGGAAGTCCGCGGGCGAAATCTTCAGCGCGTTGACCCGCAGGGCGAGGGCAGGAGGGGCCTGCAGGGCTTCCAGAAAGGCGGGAAACTCCGGACCCAGCCACGTGGCCATCCGCTGGAGGAAGAGGGGAGGAAGTGACAAGCCTGCTACCTCCGGAGGGGGCATATTATATCCACTGGAACGGATGGTCATTCCAGAGAGTTGCCGGTGCTTTCAAGGCGGGATCGTTGGGCGTTGGTACAGGCGCCTGTATCATCTTCTCGCCGTCGTTGATTATACCACAGGACCGATGCCGACGCACAGGGGTAGGTCCAGCAGTTGCGGTTTCCGCCGCGTGTGGTAAAATATGTTTCCGTCAGGTGGACGGATGAATCGTGGAGGACCCCATGCCTGTCTCAAACGAAGAGTTGCGGGATCGCCTTCTACAGGAACGAGCCTACCTTCTGGAACAACTGACACGGTCGGGTGAAAACGAGTATCGCGGAGCCGGCTACGGAAACCACATCGCCGATGATGCCACGGAGACGTTTGAGCAGGCCAAAGAGGTCTCCCTTCAGCGAAACGAGACCTCTTTGCTCTGGCTGGTAGACCATGCCCTGGAGAAGTTTGAACTGGGCACGTACGGCATCTGCGAGGCGTGCGGCGCCCCGATTGATCGGGCTCGCTTAAAGGCCCTGCCCTACGCCCTCTACTGCCTGGATTGTCAGACCCAGATGGAGCAGCGCCGGTAGGCGGAATTTTCGGGGACGGCCCACAGGGGTGCTTGGTTGTCCGGTCTCAAAAACCCGATCCTACCCGCCGTTGCAGGAACGATTCTTGCCCTGGACCAGATCAGCAAGTCCTGGGTGGTCGCCCATATGAGTTTGGGGGAGTCCAGGGAGGTGGCCTCGTGGCTGGCCCCCCTGTTTTCCCTGACCTACGTGACCAATACCGGCATCGTTTTCGGCCTTTTCCAGGGCATGGGCGACGTCCTCCTGATTGTGGTGCTCATTGCCATCAGCGCGATTTTCCTCTACTATCGCCATCTCCCATCCGGCCCGATCCCCCTGCATATCGCCCTGGGTCTGCAAATGGGCGGTGCCCTGGGCAATCTGGTGGACCGGCTGGCGCGCGGCGCGGTGGTGGATTTCATAGACCTGAACTTCTGGCCCCTCCATCACTGGCCCATTTTTAATCTGGCCGATGCCAGTATCGTGACCGGAGTCGTCCTGTTGCTGCTGGTGATGTTGACGGAAAAAGACCGCCAGCCGACATCCGCGCCCGAGGAGAGCGGGGGACTGGAGAGCCCTGAAGCCGCAGAATGACCCTTCCGGTAGAACCCTTGCCTGAAGAAACCGCTTTCGTTCTTCCTCCGGAAGAAGCGGGAGAGCGGCTGGACCGGGTACTGGCGGCCCGATTCCCGCAACTCAGCCGGGCCCAACTCCAGCGGCTCATCCGCTCCGGCGCCATCACCGTCAACGATGCCGTGGTCCGACCGGCCTATCGGCTTACCCCGGGTGACCGGATCACGGTGACGTTTCCGGAAGAACCGACCGTCCGCCCTGAATCCCTCCCGCTGGATATTATCTATGAGGACGAGTACCTGCTGGTGGTCAACAAACCGGCAGGAATGGTCGTCCATCCGGCGGCGCGCCTGGTCAGCGGCACACTGGTGAATGCCCTGCTGGCTCACTGCCCCCAGGTGGCCGACGTGGGCGGCCCGGACCGGGCGGGCATCGTCCACCGACTGGACCGGGAGACATCGGGGCTCATTGTGGTCGCCAAGAATTCGGAGGTCCATGCATCCCTCCAGCGGCAGTTTCAGCGTCGCCTGGTCCGGAAAACCTACGTCGCGCTGGTGGAGGGAGAGGTCCACCCCCGCGAGGGCATCATTGAGGTCCCCATCGGGCGGGACCCGAAGGACCGGACCCGCATGACCGTTTCCCGGACGGGCCGTCCGGCGGTGACGCAGTATCGGGTCGTGGAGTTCTTCCCCCAGTACACGTTGCTGGAGATCCGCCCTCACACCGGGCGGACGCATCAGATACGGGTGCACCTGGCCTGGCTGGGCTACCCCGTGGTGGGAGACCGCGTCTATGGGCGGCGTCGCCAGACGTTACTGCCGGACCGTCATTTCCTCCACGCCCGTGAACTGGCCTTCACCCATCCGGTCACCGGCGAGAAACTGGTCCTTTCTGCCCCGCTTCCGCCGGAACTGGCGGCCCTGCTGAACGGGTTGCGACGCGAGAAAGGCACACGTTAGACGGAGGCCAACCGTTTCCATGTCGGATGACCTGCTTCAACGGGTTGTTCCGCCCCCTGAGCCGGCAGGGCCGGGCTTCCGACTGCGGGCGGCCCGGGAGGCCCGGGGGCTTTCCTACCAGGACGTGGAGGACGCCACCCGCATCCGCGCCCGCTATCTGGAGGCCCTGGAGACGGGAAGGTACGACGTGATGCCGGGGGGAGAGGCCCAGGTGCGCGGCTTCCTGCGCCGCTACGCGGCCTTTCTGGACATCCCGCCGGAAGAGATGATCGCCCTCTACGAACGGGAGACCCATCGGGAGGCGGTTCTTCCTTCTCCTGCGCCTGCTCCGGCCCCCGCGCCGTCCCCGAAACGCTCGCTCGCTCCCGCCGCCCGCCCGACCTCCCCGGAACGGCTTTCCAGACGGAGGCTGCCGGTCCTGGCCCTGCTGGGCCTGCTGGTTCTGGTCGGAGCCCTCGCGCTGGGGGCGGTATGGCTGGCGACCCGCTCGGAGCAGGTTTTCCCCGGCTCCCGGCCCACGCCGACGGCCGGTACGCCCCGGCCAGCCGTCTTTCCCTCGCCCATGGTCACCGCCACGCGCGCTACTCCAACTTCAGTTCCAACCCCTGCCGCAACCCCGACCTTCCCCGTCTCCACAAGCGGTGTCACTCTGACCCTGGAGGCGCAGGAGCACGTATGGGTGCGGGTAACGGTGGACGGCTTCACCGCGTTTGAGGGCATGCTCTCCCCCGGCGCCCCCCAGACCTGGGTGGGCCAGGAGATGGTGATTGTGGAGACCGGCAACGGTGCCGGAGTGGTGGCCGTGGTGAACGGACAAACCCAGGGTCCCCTCTGCGGCCGCGGCGAAGTCTGCGCGCGCGGGTGGGGGCCGGAAGGGGAAATTCCCGTGAACCCGTAGGGCAAATGTAGGGCAACCCTTGCGGTTGCCCCAATGGGGCAAGGGCAATCCCAGGGCAGGGGCAAGCCC
>JBBIKR010000021.1:586-16212 GCA_037445395.1 Thermoflexales bacterium | reverse complement strand
CCCAGGGCAGGGGCAAGCCCTGCCCCTACATAATCACAACCAGGGAGGTGCATCATGCGACCGTGGCTGAAGGCCGGATTGATCGGGGGTGGCGTTCTCAGCCTGCTCACCATCCTTACCAGCCTGCTGGGCCTGTTGCCCGAAGGTATCGGCGGCCTCATCTCCTGCTGCCTCTGCCTTCCCCTCATGCTCCTGGCCTATCCGGGGGTTGGCGTTCTGGCCGCCCTGTGGCTTCCGGTGCCGCGGACGGCCGGCGATGGCGCCAAAGAGGGCGCACTGGCCGGTGTGATTGCCGGTGCCATTGATGGTCTGATTTCGGTGATTATGACCCTTACCGTGGGCGCCGGGGCGTATCAGCAGGCCATCCAGCAACTTCCGCCGGAAAGCCTGCAGGCCCTGGAAGAGATGGGGCTCTCGCAACTCTTCTCCTCCACGGCCGGACTGGCGGCAATGGGCTGTTGCGGAGGGCTCATCGGCATCCTCTGGGCAGCGGCCTGGGGTGCCGTCGGTGGCGCCGTCTTCGCCGCGGCCAAAAAAGAGTAACCGGCCCAATTGCCGCCCACCCGTGCATCGGGAAACCGTCAACGGTATCCTCTTCTACCAGTTTGAGGGACTGGCCGGCGCCGGTCTCACCCACGCTGTCCTCACCCGCCTGGGCGGGGTGAGCCGGGGGCCCTTCGCCACCCTCAACCTGGGCCATACCGTCGGCGACGACCTGAGCGCGGTCCAGGAGAACCACCGACGGGTCTTTGCCCTCTTCGGCGTGGAGCGGGGGCAGGTGGTCAGCCCGTATCAGGTCCACAGTGCCCACATCCGGCTCGTCGGGCCCGAGCACGGCGGCACCGTCCAGAACGCCACCGACGGCCTGCTGACCACCACTCCCGGCCTGATGTTGCTTTTTCGCTTTGCCGACTGCGTCCCGCTTCTGCTCTGGGACCCAGTTCATCGCGCCGTTGGACTGGCGCATGCCGGATGGCGCGGGGTTGCCAACGGCGTCGTCGGGGCCGCCGTGGAAGCCTTTATCCGCCATATTGGCAGCCGTCCGGAGGACCTCTGGGCCGGTATCGGGCCGGCCATCGGCCCCTGCTGCTACCAGGTGGGCCCGGAGGTGGTCGCGGCCGTGGTCGGGGAGGGCACGGACCCGTCCGGACTGGTCCATCGGCGGGAGGACGGTCTCTACCTGGACCTGCCCGGTGTCGTCCGGACCGAACTGGAAGCCCTGGGCATCCGCCAGATAGAGGCTTCCGGCATCTGCACCGCCTGCCACACCGACGAGTGGTTCTCCCACCGGGCCGAGGGCGGGCGGACCGGACGGTTTGGCGTGCTGGTGATGCTGGACCGATGACCGCCATCCGCTTTGACCTGGTTGCCACCGACGGCCGCGCCCGGGCGGGCGTCCTGCACACCCCTCACGGCGACGTTCCCACCCCGGTCTTTATGCCGGTGGGCACCCAGGGGACGGTCAAGGCCGTCTCCCCGCGCGACCTGAAAGACCTGGGGGCGACGATGATCCTGGCCAACACCTACCACCTCTACCTGCGCCCCGGGGATGAACGGATCGCCCGCCTGGGCGGACTGCACCGGTTTATGGCCTGGGACGGCCCCATCCTCACCGATTCGGGCGGGTATCAGGTCTTCAGCCTGGCCCCGATGCGCTGGTTGGACGCCGATGGCGTCACCTTCCGCTCCCACATAGACGGTTCCGAGCACCGCTTCACGCCGGAGAAGGTCATCGCCATCCAGGAGAACCTGGGAGCAGACATCATCACCTGCCTGGACGAGTGTGCTCCGCCGACCGACTACGAATACAACCTTCGCGCGCTGGAACGGACCCACGCCTGGGCCGAGCGCTGCCGGGCCGCCCACCGTCGCCCGGACCAGGCCCTCTTCGGTATAGTCCAGGGCGGGGTCTTCCCGGACCTGCGGGAGCAGTCGGCCCGTTTCATTACCGGCCTGGGATTTGACGGCTACGCCATCGGGGGGCTGAGCGTCGGCGAGCCCAAAGCGCAGACCTACGCGGTACTGGAGTTGCTGGACGGCCTTCTGCCCGCCGACCGTCCCCGCTATCTGATGGGGGTGGGCACGCCCCAGGACCTGGTGGAGGGCGTGGCGCGCGGGGTGGACATGTTTGACTGTGTCCTGCCGACCCGGATGGCCCGCAACGGCGGCGCGCTGACCCGCCAAGGGCGCATCAACCTGCGCAACGCCTGCTACGCCGACGACCCGGCGCCGCTTCTACCCAACTGCACCTGCTACACCTGTACCCATTTCAGCCGGGCCTATCTCCGTCATCTGATCCTGGCGAACGAAATCCTCGGTGCCCATCTGCTCACCCTGCACAACCTCCACCTGATGCTCACGATTGCCCGCGAGATTCGGGAGTCCATTCTGCGGAGCCAGTTCGCGGCTTATAGAGAGGCGTTCTGGGCCACGAATGATCCACGAATGGCACGAATAGACACGAATTAGGACACGAATGTTGCGGCGGCGGCCCGAGGCCCCCGCCGCAACACCCGCCCTATAAGACCAGAACCCCTGCTCCGTTGATCCGGCCTTCCTTCAGGGCCAGGAGCGCTTCATTGGCCGCTTCCAGCGGGAAGGTCTGCACGGTGGTCTGGACAGGGACTTCGGCGGCTAACCGGAGGAATTCCGCTGCGTCCTGTCGGGTGAAATTCGCGACACTTCGCACAACCCGCTCCCAGTACAGGAGACGGTCGTAATCCAGTTCCGGGATGGGGGTCATGGTGACCCCGGCAAGGGCCAGTGTCCCGCCCCGTTCCAGAACCCGCAGCGCTTCAGGGACCAGACTGCCGGCGGGAGCGAAGATAATCCCCCCGTGGACCGGGGCAGGGGGATTGTCCTGGGCGCTTCCCACCCAGGCAGCGCCCAGTTCTCTTGCCAGTTGTCGGTGCCCCTCCCCTCGGGTGAAGACGTAGACCTCGCATCCCCAATGCCGGGCAATTTGCAGAGTGATGTGGGCGGATGCGCCGAACCCCCACATTCCCAGGCGTTCTCCGGGCCGAACTCCGCTCAGCCGTAGAGCGCGGTAGCCGATGATCCCCGCGCAGAGCAGAGGGGCCGCGTTCTCATCGGAAAATACCTCGGGGATGGAATAGGCAAAGTCCTGATGGACGACCATCGCCTCGGCATAGCCGCCGTCGGCATGGAGGCCGGTGAAGCGAGCCTGGCGGCAGAGGTTTTCCATTCCCTGCTGACAGAACTCGCAGGTGCCGCATGTCCAGTAGAGCCAGGGCACGCCCACGCGCTGCCCGATGATGAACCGGCGGACTCCTTCGCCGACCGCGTCCACAATCCCGATCGCCTGATGACCGGGCACAACCGGAAGTTTGGGCAGTGGAAGGTCGCCCTCCACCGTGTGCAGGTCGGTGTGGCAGATGCCGCAGGCCCGGATGCGCAGGCGAATTTCCTCCGCGCCGGGTTCCGGCAAGGGAAGGTCCCTCATCTCCAGCGGGGCTTCTTCTGCAGGGCGGGGCGAGTGAAGTACCATCGCCTTCATATTTATCCCTCCCGGGTTTCGGAATGGTCTACAATCGGGTGATGCTGCCTGTTCCCCTGTAAATTATAGCCCTGTTGGTCAGAATCGCTATTTCCATCTCTCCGGGCTTGCGCAGTAATTCGCCCGCTGCGGGCGGAAAAGTTAAAGATATGTTGTGGGGCGGCGAAGCCGCCCCACAACATATCTTTCTTTCCAGAAACTATGGGCGCGACGCTCCCTGCAAAGGATTTGCTGCGCAAGCCCATCTCTCCTCTGCGCTCTTGTCAATTGGCCTGAAAGGATTATAATTAGTAGTGGCTCCTCAAGCCGATGGGTCTGAGTACGGCTTCAGTCTTCGTACTCCCTCTATCTGCCGTTGTCGCAATCGTTACGCATTGCCGATTCCAGACGAAAGGAGCACTATGCGGAAGTTCATCGGATTTCTGGCCGGGTTGCTTTGTGGAGCCCTGGTGGGGGCCGTCCTGGGAATCCTGCTGGCGCCGTACGGCGGAGCGGAGTTGCGGGAGCGAATTCGCTCCGGGGTCCAGACGCTGATAGAAAAGGGGCAGGAAGCCGCGGCAGCCAGACGGGCTGAACTGGAGGCACAACTGGAGGCCTTTAAGCAGGGGCGCCCTGTGGTTCTTCAAGAGTAAGGGCGTGTCTGAAAATTCGTTCATGGTCCGGCACGGAGCGCAGTGGAGTGCCGTTTTCGGCCTCCCGGATGCCACTTCGCTGCGCCGAATCTTGTGCCAGCCCTGCTGATGCCCGGGGGTGCCCCAAAACTGTGGGGCAGGCTTTCCAGCCCGCCAGGACAACCTGGAAAGGCCGTCCCACATCAATTTTCGGATAGCCTCATAGCATACTCGGATAGAGCAAGATAATGAGCCTATACGATGACGTGGCGAAAATATTAATCCCCGAAGCCGTGCTTCAGGCCCGGGTGCGTTCTCTGGCCGAAGAGATTAACCGTCTGTATCGGGATGATGATTTTCCCCTTCTTATCTGTATCCTGAAGGGGGCGTTTGTTTTTCTGGCCGACCTGACTCGCCACCTGACGTTTCGCCACGAAGTGGACTTCATGGTCATTTCCTCCTACGGGAGCGGGACGGTCAGCAGCGGGGTGGTGCGGATTTTGCTGGACCTGGAGCGAAGCATAGAGGGACGTCATGTGCTGATTGTGGAGGACATCATAGATACGGGCCGCACAATGGATTACATCACCCGCAATCTGCGCACCCGTCATCCCACCAGTCTCCGCATCTGTACTCTGCTGAGCAAGCCTTCCCGCCGTGAGGTGGATGTCCCCCTGGATTTTGTTGGGTTTGAAATCCCCGATGAGTTTGTCGTCGGTTACGGGCTGGATTTTGCCGAAGCCTATCGGAATCTTCCTTTTATCGGTGTTTTAAAGCCGGAAGTGGTCCGGTAACCGGCACCCGTTCCGGTGAGGTAGGGGGAGACATATCGTCGTGCCGCAATGGTCTGCATTTCCCCTGCATTGGGTGGGTCTCGCTTTGCTGGTCCTGGTGGTAGGGGCTATCATTGCCAGCATTTTGCAGTTTCGTCATGCTCGGGTGGCTCCCTACTACTTTATGCGGGAAGCAGCGCGGCGGAGTGGTATTCGCTGGCTTCTGGTCGCGGTGGCCGCGCTGGTTTTGAGCGCAAGCACCTTTTACATTCAGCATCGCTGGCGGGCGGTGAGTCCCCCTCCGGTTAGCGGAACGGCAACTTTCACCGCAGGGGTGGAGTCACCCACGGCGGCTCCGCAACCTTCTCCAACGGCAACACCAATTCCCTCTCCGGTGCCATCGCCGACCATGCCTCCGCCTACGGCCACCCCGTCTCCGGCACCGACTCCGACCCCGTTCTACCCGATGCCAGAGACGGCTCGGTCACCTCTGCCGGGCGCTGTACCGGCCCGTCCGGAGGCCCGGATTGTCCTGGAGACATTCGCGCTGGGAGTAGAGAACGGTCGCCCGGTTCAGCCAGGGGCAGAGTTCACCGCGGGGGACTTTCGGGTCTACGCCTTCATTCGCTATGAAGGGATGAGTCGGGGCGCTACCTGGACCTATGGCTGGTACCGGGAGGGGGAATATCTGGATGGGAACACCTGCTTGTGGTGGACCCGCCTGCCCGATTGCCCGTATATGGTTGGAGAAAACGGGCTCACATTTCTCTATTACCGGCGACCGGGAGGCTACGACCCGGGTACATATGAGGTGCGCATCTGGATAGAGGATCGGTTCCAGGGGGCTTACCGTTTTGTCATCGTCCCTGCCCGATAGGATTATAAATGAGACTTTTAGGGGATTGACACAGCGCGGGGAGGCGCATAAAATCTATATATAGAAAAGGCGTTCTGATAGGGGGAGCGATGGCGGATCGTTTCGGGTCACAAGTGGGAAAGATAGGGGTTCTGGTTGGGCTGGTGGTGCTTGTCTGGCTCGTCGCTCCTGTCGCTGCCTTGCCGAACGGGCAACCGGCCTTCCCAGAGGGGGAGTCGGAATACTTCCAGTTGACCGGCCACTATGTCAAGGGCCCGTTTCTGGAGTTTTTCCGGAAATATGGGGGGAGTCGCATTCTGGGCTACCCTCAAACGGAAGTCTATTACGACCCCCGTCTGGGGCTGTGGGTGCAGTATTTTGACAACGTGCGGATGGAATGGCACCCGGAAAACCCGGTTCCCTATCGGGTTCAGTTGGGCCTCCTGGGGGAGGAACTGGGACGAAGGACCCCGCCCATTCCACCGAACCAGGCTCCGCGCGGGAATCCTCTCCAGCGGTATTTCCCGGAGACAGGCCACACGGTCTCTTACGCGTTTCTCACTTTCTACGATCAGAACGGAGGCCTGGATGTCTTCGGTTATCCCATCTCCGAGCCGCTGGTGGAGAGTGGGCGGATTGTCCAGTATTTCCAGCGTACTCGCCTGGAATGGCACCCGGAGCGGCCGCGTGGGGACCGGGTTGTTGTTGGGGCGTTAGGACTGGCATACATCCAGAAGTTTGGAGTGCCCGAGGAGTATCGGAAGCCGCAGCCCCTTTCGGCCCAGCCTGCGGCGATTGGGGCTCCCGAGGAGAAAACCAGTCTGCGGGCTTACGCCTTTGTCCGTTATCCCGTCACCGGTCGGGAGGGATATCAGACCGTCTACCTGTATGTGACGAATGCCGGCCGTCAGCCGATGCGTGGAGTCCAGGCGACAGCAACGATTCACTTCCCCGGTAATCCAGCGGTTTACTCAATGAATGCCACCGATTCCCGGGGAATTTCCAGCCTGACGTTCTACTTCGCCGGGCTTCCTTCCGGCCAGAAAGTCGTGATAGAGGTCACTGTCCAAGCCGGCACGCAGACGGTGACGGTCCCGACCTCGTTTGTCGTCTGGTATTAACCGCAGCGATTCTGTTTTTCTGAGGCCCTTCCCCGGCGTTGTTATGATTCCCCTTTGGCGCCGGGTTTCTCCTCTTCTTCCTCGTCTTCCCAGCCAATAATCCACACGCAGAGTCCGGCCACGCCGATGGTGGCGATAATGAGTGCCGCCCACTGCCCGGGGAGCAGGCCCACATCGCGGGCGGACCAGACCAGAATGGCCACCATGCCGATGGCCAGGGCGATCCAGGCGGTTAGCCGAGGGTGATTCCGAACAAACGCGGTCAATCTGGACATTAAGCCTCCTTCAGAGACATCGGATGGGAATCAGCGGATGTTTGCTCAAATGGGCCGCAGGACCCGGTCGGCCCGGAGTTGTTTCAGTACAATCTGATCCTGGAGGGGATTGGCTTCCCGTGCGGCTTCTCGCCAGGCCCGGGGGAGACTGGCAATATCCCGGGGCTGATAGCCGAACGTTTCCCAGAATTGCAGGACCTCCGGCGGTGCGTTGGCGGGAATAATCAGGATGGCCGCCTCGCACATCAGTTCCTGGGCGGTCTCTTCCATCGCCTGCAGTAATGCCCGACCAACCGAAAGGCTCAGGCGGGCCGGAAAGACCAGGAAGTCGGTCACCCGTGCGACGAGGTTCTCCACCTGCCATCCCAGAAGCCCGACCATCTCTCCGTCCATTTCGGCCAGCAGAAAGCCGATGGCCCCGAACCGTTGCAGCACATCTGAGGGGGTCACGGGCCTGGGGGGCCGTCCCCGGTTCACGAAGGCGGCGATTCGCTCCGCGTCCGCCGGACGGGCACGCCGAATGCGAATCTGCGATGATTCCGTCATCGTCGTTGCTTCCCCTGCTGAGGTGCTCTAATTATACCTGGAATTCGCTGTTTTTCCAAGTGGGGATAGTGCAGTGGGCTTGTGCAGCCATTCGCCCTCTGTGGGCAGGAAAGGGGTTTCGCGCCCTTCGCGCATTGGCATTCGTCCGTTTTCTGTGTTATAATCCTCCCTGCTATGAGAGGACAACGCTTTCTCCATACCGTCCGTTTCCTGATTCCGGCCCTCGGGGCCCTGCTGCTATCTCTTCTGCTGGCAGGGTGCGGTGAACAACCCCTGCTCTCCGACGTCTCCTTCTCCAAAGGCCGCATTACCCCCAACGCCGACGGTCAGGACGACGTGCTGGTCATCCGCTACCGGCTGGCCCGCGCGGCCCACCTGTCCATTTACTTTCTGAACGAGGCGGGAAACCGCTACGTCTTCCGGGACCGTCAGCCCCGTGCCCCCACCGGCGAGCGGGAGCCGTACTCCGTCTATTTTTCCGGCATCGTGGACGGCTATACGCTCCCCGGGGAGACCTTTGAGGGCTTCACCGTCACCCAGCGGGTGTTGCAGGACGGCGTCTACACCTGGGTGGTGGAGGCCACCGAGGAGAACGGCCACACCGAGCAGGTGACCGGCACCCTGGTCATCGCCGACGCCGACACGACCCTGCCGGAACTGCGCAACTTTACCGTCTCGCCCCCCGTCTTCACCCCGAACCGGGACGGCATCAGCGACCGGGCGCGGTTCAACGTCTTCGTGACCAAGCCCTACGCCTCGCTGATCGTGTACCTGCTGCGGGCAGACGGGACGGACAAGGTCCGGTATCATGTGGCGGAGGACGAGCGGAGTCCGGCCCGTCCCGGTGAGCGGGGCCTGCATACTTTTGACTATGACGCCGGGGTGGACCTGGGCGCCGACCCCCCGCCCGACGGGACCTACACGGTCTGGGCGGAGGTGGAGGACGCGATGGGGCAACGAGTGGTCGCCACGTCCACGCTGACCATCAAGAATGGCGGGGTGCCCCGGGCCTACATCCTCAACGCCGAAGTGGAGTGGTCGGCCCAGAGCATCGTGCTGGGAGAGACCCTCTGGTTCACGCTGACGGTGGAAAACGACAGCGCCACCCCGATCCGTACCAGCGGCCCGCCTCCGGGCACCGTCTACGACAGCGACCAGAACTACGCCACGCTGGGGGAGACGATCCAGTCCGGTGTCTTCCGGGTCGGCATCCACTGCGAAAACGCGCTCATCAACTACCCCTGGCGCTGGGCAGTGGGCGACGAGAGTGTGCTGGTGAAGGACGAAGAAGGTCACCTCTACCTTCCTCCCTTTACCCGCTCCGTGGTGACCGGCGGCATCCGGTTTGTGAGTGTGGAGGGGAAGCGGAACCCTCAGTACTGCTGGGCCGGCCTCATCCACGAGGACGTGGAAATCTCTTCGGTGAACGACCGGGTGGACCCGGTGTTCCTGTTCATCCAGGTGCCATAAGGTGTGAGGCATCATCACTGCAAAGACTCACCGCAGAGGCGCCGAGGGCGCGGAGTTCTGCTGGATTCTCTGCGTCCTCTGCGTCTCGGCGGTGAAAAACTGGCTGAACGATGCTGGCTGACCACCTTCGCCATATCATCGCTGACCTGGGCAGTGTCGGTGTGGCCTTCTCCGGAGGCACCGACAGCACCCTGCTCCTGGCTCTCTGCCGGGACGTGCTGGGGCCGGAGCGGGTCCTGGCGCTGACCGTCCTCTCCGAACTGACCCCGACGGCCGAACGGGAGCGGGCGGCTCAACTGGCCCATACCCTGGGCGTGCGCCACATTGAAGTCCCCTTCCCGGCCCTGGCCTACCCGGAGATTATCGCCAACCGTCCCGACCGCTGCTACCACTGCAAGCGCGCGATCTTCGGGCGACTGCTGGAAATCGTCCGCGCACAGAGGCTATCCGTCCTGGTCCACGGGGCCAATGTGGATGATCTGGGGGACTACCGCCCGGGCCTGCGCGCGGCGGAGGAACTGGGCGTGCAGGCACCGCTCCTGGAGGCGGGCCTGACCAAAGCGGACATCCGGGAACTCTCCCGCCGGTTGGCCCTTCCCACGGCCGACCTGCCCCCGATGGCCTGCCTGGCATCCCGCATCCCCTACGGCACACCGCTGACGGCGGAGGCGCTGACGCGGGTGGACACCGCCGAGGAGTACCTGCGCCGGGAGTGGGGCCTGCGCCAGTTGCGGGTGCGCGACCATTTCCCGCTGGCCCGTCTGGAGGTCCCGGAGGACGACATCCCTCGCCTGGCCGCGCTCCCGGCCCGCCGGGAAATCGCCCGCCGCCTGCGGGAACTGGGCTACTGCTACGTGACGCTGGACCTGGAGGGCTTCCGCAGCGGTAGCCTCAACCCTGCGGAATCCGCAATACGGAATACGCCGTAACGATGCTTCCCTTTGCCCAGCCTGACTTTGACCGCGCCCGCCGCAAGGGCGTGCCCGAAGTCATCCTGGCGGACCGGAAGTCCCCCGACGAAGCGGTGGCGATCGCCCGCGCCTTTCTGGAACGAACGGGACGAGCCATTCTCAGCCGGGTGGGGCCGGAACTGGAGGCGCGCCTGCGCCGGGAGTTTGAGGGCCAGGCCGAAATGGAGTGGGTGGCTCCGGCGCGCGCGGCCGTCCTGCGCCGTCCGGGGACCCGACCCCCACAGACCGGCGGACGCGTGGGCATCATCACCGCCGGTACGTCCGACATCCCGGTCGCCGAAGAAGCCGCCCTGGTCTGCCGGGAAATGGGTTGCACGGTCTACACTGCCTACGACGTGGGCGTCGCCGGCATCCACCGGCTGGTGGAGCCGCTGCGGATGATGCTGGACGAGGCGCAGATGGACGTGCTCATCGTCGCCGCCGGAATGGACGGCGCACTTCCTTCGGTGGTGGCCGGACTGGCCGACGTCCCCGTCATCGGCCTGCCGACCCCGGTGGGATACGGCCTGGGCGGGGGTGGCGTGGCCGCCCTCTACTCTATGCTTCAGACCTGCGCTCCCGGCCTGGCGGTGGTGAACATTGACAACGGCGTCGGCACAGGAGCGATTGCCGGGCTGATTGCCAACCGCGTCGCCGCCGCACGGAATCCGCAACACGGAATACGTGAAACGTGAAACGTGAAACGTGAAACGTGACATTCTTTACCTTGACCTGTTCTCCGGCGCGGCTGGGGACATGCTTTTGGGAGCGCTGATAGACCTGGGGCTCCCGCTGGAGGTCCTGCAGGCGGAACTCCAGAAATTGGACCTCTCTGGCTACGAACTGGAGGCCCGGCGGGAAGTCCGGCGCGGCATCACCGGGACGCGGCTGGTCGTGCGGGATACCGCACAGGCGTATCCGGCCCGTCACCTCCACGACATCCGACACCTGCTGGGAGAGAGTCGCCTTTCTGCCACCGTTCGGGTCTGCAGTCTGGCCGTCCTGGAGCGGCTGGCCCGGGCCGAGGCGCGCGTCCACGGCATCCCCGTGGAGCAGGTCCATTTCCACGAAATCGGCGCGGTGGACACGCTGGTGGACGTGGTGGGGTTTGTCGCCGGGCTGGAACATCTGGGCGTGGAGCGGGTCTACGCCTCGCCGGTCCCGCTGGGGAGCGGATTTATCCAGACCGAGCACGGGTTGCTCCCGGTTCCGGCTCCGGCGACGGCGGCGCTTCTGGCGGAAGTGGGCGCGCCGGTCCGTCCTCACCCCGCACAGACGGAAATCCTCACCCCCACCGCCGCCGCGTTGCTGGCGGAACTGGCGACCTTTGACCTGCCCCCGATGCGGGTGCGGGCCGTCGGCTACGGCTTCGGCGAGAAGGAGTTCCCCTGGCCCAATGCCGTGCGGGCCTGGCTGGGGGAAATGGAGGAGACGGCCGCGCGGGAGACTGTCTACCTGCTGGAATGCAATCTGGACGATGCCACCGGGGAGGTGCTGGGCTACGCGATGGAGCGGCTCTTCGCGGCCGGGGCGCTGGATGTCTGGTTTACCCCAGTCCAGATGAAGAAGAACCGCCCCGGGGTGGTGCTTTCCGCACTGGCCCGCTCCGAGCAGGCCGACGCGCTGGCGGCCGTCATCCTGCGGGAAACGCCGACGCTGGGCGTGCGGGTGCGGCCCGTAGCGCGCGCCGTCGCCGACCGGCGGGAGCGCGAGGTGGAGACCCCCTGGGGGCGGGTGCGGGTGAAGGAGAAATGGCTGGACGGGAGGAAGGTCGCCGCGTCGCCCGAATATGAGGACTGCGCTCGCATCGCCCGGGAGCGGGGCATCCCGCTGCAGGACGTCTACGCAGCCGTGCTGCGCTCTGCGGACCCCAAAATGTAGAGCAGGCCTTCAGCCTGCCACCGAAATGTGGGGCAGGCCTTCGGCCTGCCCGGACGGCCTGGAAGACCGTCCCCCTTCGCCCCTTGCGGTTACAGAACCCGGAGGATTGCCGGTATGTGCCGATCCTTTCTGCCCCCGACGGAAAGATTGTGGTTGTTGCTCGGCCTTCTGTTATCGCTTCTGATCCGCTGTGCCCCCAGCCCGGAGGTGGCGGCCCCCCCACCGACACTGGTGGCCCCTCCTCTTTCCTCCTATCGGGCTACTCCCCAGGGCGTCTTCCGGGGCGACGAACCGGTGCCCCTCTACGGCATCAACTGGTTCGGCCTGGAGACCGCCGACCGGGCCCCCCACGGCCTCTGGACCGGAAGGCCCGTGCCCCAGTTTCTGGCCCAGATGCGGGAGTTGGGATTCACCGCGCTTCGGCTACCCCTCTCCCCGCAGGTCCTGGTCCCCGGGTATCCCACCGCTTCCTGGGCCCGCAGCCCCGGCGGATACCCCGCTGACGCGTACGAGGGGCTACGGTATTTCCTGGACGAGGCCCGGAAGGCGGGCCTGTACGTCCTTCTGGACTTCCACACGTATGACCCCGCGCGGATCGGCGGTAAACTTCCGGGCAGGCCCTTTGGGGACGGGTACACCCGGGAGGACTGGCTGGCGGACCTGCGCCGGATGGCCGAACTCTCTCTGGAATTCCCCAACATCTTCGGGATTGACCTCTGCAACGAACCCCACGCGCTGACCTGGCGGCAGTGGAAAGGAGTGGTGCGGGAGGGGGCGGAGGCCGTCCTTTCGGTCAACCCCGCCGTTCTGGTGATTGTGGAGGGTGTGGGCAACGCGTCCTATACTGGCGGATGGCCCGCGTTCTGGGGGGAGAACATGGCCGACCGGGATGTGGAGATCGCCCCCGGCCTCTCGGAGCGCATCCTCTACCTGCCCCACGCCTACGGCCCCAGCGTCTACCGGCAACCCTACTTTGACGCCCCGGACTTCCCGGCCAATATGCCCGCGATCTGGGAGGCCCACTTCGGCTGGATGGCGGGGAAGTACCCCCTGGGCATCGGCGAGTTCGGCGGGCGGTACGAGGGGGACGACCAGGTCTGGCAGGACGCCTTCGTGGATTATCTGCTGGCGAAGGACATCCGCATCTGGTTCTACTGGGCCCTGAACCCCAACTCCGGTGACACCGGCGGGGTGCTCCTGGACGACTGGGAGACCGTCCATGAGGGGAAGATAGCGTTGCTGCGGAGGTTGATGGAGTAGGACAACTGCTCGCAGTTGTCTACTTGACAAATCCTCCGTTGTGTGGTATAAACATGCCAACAACCGATACCCCCAAAGACGAAGATCAGGAAGAGTAGGCATCGTAGCGGGGTTCCAGAGAGTCGGGTCACTGGCTGAGAGCCCGATACCAGCGCCGATGCCGAATGGGCCTGGGAGTCGCCCGCCGAACCCCGGCCGGGTCGCAAGGCCGGCCGGGCAGTAGTCCGGGCCGGAGTCGCCACCGTTATCCGGGCTGAGGGTATGAGCGCGGCCGTCCGGCCGGCGCCGTACCTGCGAACGAGTGAGGCTGGCTTTCCCACGACGCGCCGTCACCGGCGCGTTTTTGTTTCCGGGAAAGCCCCTCAGCGGGGTGGCACCACGGGAAAAAACGCCCGTCCCGGCAAAGGGACGGGCGTTTTCGTTTCCGATGACGCCGAAACGGTACGGGAGAAAGTCCGCCGCATGGTCACCGACCCCCAGCGGATACGGGCCGATGTGCCCGGACGCGTGGAAGGCAATCCCGTCTTTGTTTATCACGGATTCTTCAATCCCGATAGAGAGGAGGTGGAAGAACTAAAGGCGCGCTACCGGAGCGGCCGGGTGGGCGACGTGGAGGTCAAAGAGCGACTGGCGGCGGCGACCAACAACTTCCTGGAGCCCATCCGCCAGCGCCGGGCCGGCTACGCGTCCCGGCCCGGGCTGGTAGAGGAGATTCTGGCCGCGGGGAATGCCCGCATGCGCGCCGAAGCCCAGGAGACGATACGACTTGTCCGCGAAGCAACCGGTCTGACCCATCTACCATAAACCAGTCCACCATGAACCAGTCTACCATGAACCAGTTTACCATGAACCAATTTACCATGAACCAGTTTACCATGAACCAATTTACCATATTCAGGAGGTGCAAGATGACCGAAAAGACCCACTTCTTACTCCCTCAGGACCGCCTGCCGAAGGCGTGGTACAACATCGTCGCCGACATGCCTTTTGAGGTCCCGCCGCTACTGCATCCGGTGACCCGGGAACCGACCCGCCTGCCGCCGCCCCTCTTCTGCGACGCGCTGATAGAGCAGGAGGAGACCCGGGAGCGGTACGTGGAGATACCGGAGCCGGTGCGGGAGGTCTACCGGCTCTGGAGGCCCACCCCCCTGGTCCGGGCCCGACGGCTGGAACAGGCACTGGATACGCCCGCCCACATCTACTACAAGTACGAAGGGGCCAGCCCGCCGGGGAGCCACAAGCCCAACACCGCCGTCGCCCAGGCCTTCTACAGCAAGGAGGCCGGGGTGAAGCGGCTGGTCACCGAGACGGGCGCCGGGCAGTGGGGGAGCGCGCTGGCCTTCGCCTGCAACCTCTTCGGAATGGAGTGCGGCGTCTACATGGTGAAGGTCAGTTACTACCAGAAGCCCTACCGCCGCGTGCTGATGGAGGCCTGGGGCGCGCGGGTCGTCCCCAGCCCCAGCCCGGAGACCCGCTCCGGGCAGTCCATCCTGGAGAAGGACCCCGATTCTCCGGGCAGTCTGGGCATCGCCATCAGCGAGGCAGTGGAGGTCGCCGCCACCCACGACGATACCAAGTACTCCCTAGGTAGCGTCCTCAACCACGTCCTGCTCCACCAGACGGTCATCGGCGAGGAGGCGCGGCTGCAGATGGAGATGGCCGGAGAGTATCCGGACGTGGTCATCGGATGTGTGGGCGGGGGGAGCAACTTTGCCGGACTGGCCTTCCCCTTCCTGCGCGACCGACTTCAGAACGGCCGCGGCCCCCGCTTTGTGGCCGTAGAGCCCACGGCCTGCCCCAGCATGACCCGCGGGGTCTACGCCTACGACTACGGCGATACGGCCCACCTGGCCCCCATCGCCAAGATGGATACGCTGGGGCATACGTTTATCCCTGCAGGCATCCACGCCGGAGGACTGCGGTACCACGGGATGGCCCCTCTCGTCTCCGCCCTGCACCGGCACGGCTACATTGAGCCCGTGGCGTATCCCCAACTGGCTGTCTTTGAGGCGGCCGTCCTGTTTGCCCGTACCGAGGGCTTCATCCCCGCGCCGGAGACGGCCCACGCCGTCCGGGCCGCAATAGACGAGGCGCTGGCGGCGCGCGAGGCCGGGGAGAAGCGGGTTATCCTCTTCAACTTCAGCGGGCACGGCCACTTTGATATGGGGGCCTACGAGAGTTACTTCGCCGGGAAACTGGAGAACTACGAGTACCCGGCGGAGCGGGTGCGGGAGGCGCTGAAGGACCTGCCGGTGGTGGAGGGGTGAGGCAATTGCGGGGGGACGCGGTGTTTCGGCGGCGCAGCCCCCCCAACCCCGCGCGTTTGCCCAAACAAACCTACCCGCAAACCCCGTTGGGATGTAACA
>JBBIKR010000021.1:0-576 GCA_037445395.1 Thermoflexales bacterium | reverse complement strand
GGGGGGGGGGGGGGGTGTTTCGCCGGGGGGGGGGGGGGGGTGGGGTGTCGGGGTGGGGGGGGGGGGGGGGGGGGGGGGCGGGCCCCCCCCCCCAAACACCGCTCTTTGCCCAAAAGAACCGTCGCCGCAAACCCGTTTCGGATGTAACTACCTGCCTGTGTCATTGCGAGCCGCCGAAGGCGGCGAAGCAATCTCCACGCCCAAGAGGGGATTGCTTCGGCGGCTACCACCGCCTCGCCTCGGCGCGAGCGCCATCGGCGCGTGGCGCAATGACAGCGTGCAGGGAATTGGTTTCGGATTGCGGCGACGGTTCCGTTGCCCCGGAGAGGACTCGAACCTCCACGCCCTTTCGGGCACAGGCCCTCAACCTGCTGCGTATGCCTGTTCCGCCACCGGGGCTGGCGATGATAATTATACTCCCGAACGGCAAGTTGTCAAATGGCCGTTGCCGGGGGCTTGTGCAGCAAATCCTTTTATGGGGAGCGCCGCGCCCATAGAATGGGGAATATGGGGGTTTTGCGGGCGGGCGTAACCAGCCCCCCAAAAACCCAAAAAACCCAAAACCCCACCGCAAAA
>JBBIKR010000020.1:16097-49022 GCA_037445395.1 Thermoflexales bacterium | reverse complement strand
CGGGGGCGTTTGTAGTGCGCTACGAAGCGAAGCGGAGTCGCGCCTGTACCGGCACCCGCTGCGCTCCGTGCCGGACTACGAACGCGGGGGCGTTTGTAGTGCGCTACGAAGCGAAGCGGAGTCGCGCCTGTACCGGCACTCCACGGCGCTCCGTGCCGGACTACGAGCGAATTTTCAGACACGCTCTTACTCTACGCGCAACACCATCGTGCGACCCGGGTAGAGGGTGGTGAACCGCTCTCCGTCCTGCGGCGTGCCGATACCGGCTCCGTAGTGCATGGGGACGACGATGGCCGGCTTCAGCGTCCGGGCGGCCTCCACCGCCTCCTCCACCGTCATCACGTAGGTCCCGCTGACGGGCAGGAGCGCCACGTCGCAGGCGATCCGGGCCATTTCGGGGATGGCGTCGGTATCTCCGGCGAAGTAGAGGCGAACCCCCTCTACGGTGACCACATAGCCCACATGCCCGGCGTTTTTGGGGTGGAAGGGCTGGCCTGGGGCGCGGAACTTGTTGATGTTGTAGGCCGGGACCGCCTCCACCTCTACCCCCGCCGCCGTCATCCGGTCGCCGGGGCGGACAGCGCGGGCACCCTTCAGTTGCCCTGCCGCCGTGCCTCCGGTCAGGACCACCGTATTCGGCCCGCAGACCTTCGCCACGTCGTCCGGCGAGCAATGGTCAAAGTGCTCGTGGCTCACCAGGATCAGGTCCGCTACCGGTGGTTTCCCCTTCAGTTTCCAGGGGTCAAAGTAGATGACCGGGGGACCGTCCAGCCGAAAACTGTCGTGTCCCAGCCAGTGCAGTCGTTGAACCAGTTCTTCCGGTGTCATTTTCCCTCTCCTGAATCACGTTTCACGTTTCACGTATTCCGTATTGCGTATCACGCCCCTACTCCATCCTGGGCGCCAGCACGACGATCTCGGTCTCCTCCGGCAGGTTTCCCTGCCCGATTTTCAGGGAATCCCGTGGTTCCGCCTTTTCCACCCCCATCTGTTTGAGGAAACGGGTCAGGGTGCCCAGGGAGAGGGTCAGGCCGGGGATTTTGTACCACATCGGCACCACGATGGCCGGTTCCAGCAGGCTGATGACCTCCGACGCCTCGGCAGGGGTGAGCCCGCCGTCCCCGCCGACGGGGATCAGCAGGATGTCCACCGCCCCCAGCGCCTCCACCTGTGATTGGGTCGGTGCCTGCCCCAGATGTCCCAGGTGGCAGATGGTCAGCCCGTCGTAATCAAAATGGAAGATGGTGCTCAGCGCGCTCTTCTTCTTGTCGGTATAAGCGGGGATCGCGGTGATGAAGACGCCGCCGATTTCGTATTCGCCGGGGGTATCCAGCACCCGGAACGGCCCCCGCACGGCGCGGGTATGGTTGCACTCCGGGACGTCCCGGCTGACGGTGACAATATCGGCTTTGGGGCGGGGCAGGGTCAATCCGACCTCCGGCCCATAGGGGTCGGTGACGACGGTGGCCATTCCCCGTTCCGTTAACCGGAAACAGTTGAGGCCGTACCAGATGATTTCCATAATTTACTCCTCAATCGACTTCTTCCGTAACTGTTCAGCCCCACCCCCAGCGGCTTCACCGCTACCCCTTCCCCTCTCCTGACCGAAGGTCAGGAGAGGGGAAGGGGTGCCGCCGCAGGCGGCGGGGGAGGGGTGAGGAAGCCTGAATCGTTATCTCCTCTCCGAAAATTATAACCCAGAATCCCTAATCGGCAATCCGGCTTGACCGAAACCTGTTTTTGCGGCATACTGGGGAGGGAGGGCAGGGGCGGCGGCGCGGTCTGGCCGCCGGTAGCGCCGACTGAAGGGCCACGCCGAGGGCCACGGCCCGAGGGGCCTCGCCCCGTGGGGCTCGCCCGAGGCGTCGTCCTCTCTGGGCTTCCAGCCTGGTCGGCCTTCGCCGACCGGGAAAAGATGCCGGCGTGGGCCGACGAGGGCGCGAAAGCGCCCGGCAGGCCGATTTCTGAAGTCGTCCTCTCTGGGCTTCCGGCCTTCGGTCAGCCTTCGCCGACCGGGAAAAGGGAAGGGGCAGAATGGGCTACCGACCGGAGAGGGCAGGTAGTATTTGATCACAATTTTGGTGATAAGGATTAGCCGCTATGGGGCCAGAATGTGAACTGTATGACCGTTGTAGCGCAGGATTTATCCCAATGCCACTAACATTTGGACGTGGGGCGGGCTTTTGAGCCTGCCGGCAGCCCGGAAAGGCGATCACGCAAAACTCACTCTGTCATTGCGAGCCGCCAAAGGCGGCGAAGCAATCTCCACAAGCCATTCAGGAGATTGCTTCGGGCGCTCTGCGCCCTCGCAATGACACGGAACAGGGCCATATCGCACTGCCCATAGAGTGAGTCTTGCGGAACTGCGAAAAGTTAGTGCCATTGGGATTTATCCTGCATTGGGACAGGAAGTGGCGCGAAACAGGATAAATCCCATACTACAAGGTGAATTCTGGTAGTCTGGTTTGGCCCGATTGGCTACGGCGGTAACACCAAAAATCAGCGTGGTGAAATGGTGGTTGCAGGGGTGCAGTGATATGCCGCATCGTCTGAAAGTATGGGTGGCAACATCGTTGCTGTTTCTTTCTCTGGCCTGCGGGCTTCTCCCCGCCCCGACGCCCACGCCCACCCCGACGGCGACCCCGACTCTGCCACCCACTCCCACGCCTGAGCCGCCGGATACGGGCTGGCTGGGTGCGGGGGACGGGGCCGAAATCCGCCGGATGCGGGTAGCGGTGGACGGTGGGATGGTGGAGCGGGTGACGCTGGTTCGGCTGGACCCGGGGCAGGTCCGCTTTCGCGTCCTCTATAATCCCGGTGAGGGGCGGCGGGTGTCGGAGTGGGTTTCCTCGCTGAGGGATGCCGGGTGGTCGCCGCTGCTGGTGGTCAACGGGGGCTACTTCACGCCGGAGTATACCGCCACCGGCCTCCTGGTCAGCAACGGGCGGGTGTATGGGACCACCTATTCGGGTTTCGGGGGGATGTTTGCGGTTCTCCCCGGCAGGAGGGTGGAGGTCCGCTGGCTGGTGGCCCGCCCCTACGACCCCGCAGAGGTTCTGGTGGAGGCTGTCCAGTCCTTTCCAGTACTGGTCCGACCGGGCGGGGTTCTGGGATTTCCTCCCGATGCCGACGATGGCCGTACGGCCCGCCGGACCGTGGTGGCGCAGGACCGTAGCGGATGGGTCCTGTTCATCGTTGCGCAGGATGGCTTCTTCTCGCTCCACGCGCTGGCCCGCTGGCTGCTGGAGTCGGACCTGGACCTGGACGTGGCGCTCAATCTGGACGGAGGGCAGTCTACCGGCCTGTACTTCCGGACAGGCAGGGCAACGGTGCAGATAGATTCCGGTGTTTCGGTGCCGGCGGTGATCGTCGCGGAGCGGTGATCGGAGAAGGGGACGGCAAAGCCGCCGGGGGAGAGAAGAGGGGATGAGGGGCGGCGGCCGGACGCCGCCCCCCCTCATCCCCTCTGTGCCCTACATCGCCGCGCCCGCCGGGACGTTCGCAGGGGAGGGGCCGGGGGCCGGGGGCGACCCGGCGGTGGGGGCCTCCCGCTCCTTCTGGCGGGTCCGCGACCGGCGGGGCCGGTGGGCCTTCGGCTGATGCTGAGCGGACTCCTCTGATGGCCGGGGCGGGAGCAGCGCCATCTCCAGCACCTCGTCCATCTGCTCCACCAGCCGCACCTTCAGTTCCCGCGTCACCTTGCGGGGAATCTCCACCAGGTCCGGCTGGTTCCGCTTGGGGATGATGACTTCCTTCATACCGGCCCGGTGGGCGGCCAGCAGTTTCTCCTTGATCCCGCCCACGGGCAGGACCCGTCCCCGCAGGGTGATTTCGCCCGTCATCGCCACTTTCCGCCGCACCGGGCGGTGGGTGAGGGCAGAGATCAGCGCCGTCGCCATAGTGATGCCCGCCGAGGGGCCGTCTTTGGGGATGGCCCCCTCCGGCAGGTGGATGTGGATATCCGTCTTCTCAAAGGTCTCCGGGTTCACGCCCAGGTCTCTGGAGCGGGAACGGGCGTAACTGAGCGCCGCCTGGGCCGACTCCTGCATCACCTCGCCCAGTTGACCGGTGAGGGTCAGGTTGCCCTTGCCGGGCATCAGGGCGACCTCCACGGGCATCAGGTCGCCGCCCGCCTCCGTCCACGCCAGCCCCATGGCCAGCCCGACCTCGTCCTTCTCCTCCGCCTCGTCGCGCGGGTAGCGGGGCGGGCCCAGATAGCGGGGCAGGTCGGCCGGAGCGACCCGGGTCAACGGCTTCTTCCCCTCCGCCAGCCGCCGGGCCGCTTTGCGGCAGATGTTGGCAATCTCCCGCTCCAGATTGCGCACCCCGCCCTCGTAGGTGTACTCCCGGATGATGCGCCGCAGGGCCGCATCGGTGAACGTGACCGGGTGCCCGTTCAGCCCGTTCTCCTCTATCTGCCGGGGAATGAGGAACCGGCGGGCAATTTCCAGTTTCTCCTCCTCCACGTAGGACGGAAACTCTATCACCTCCATTCGGTCCCGCAGCGCGGGCGGTACCGGGTCCAGGGTGTTGGCCGTGGTGATGAAGAAGACTTTGGAGAGATTGTACGGGACCTCCAGGTAGTGGTCGGAGAAGGCATGGTTCTGCTCCGGGTCCAGGACTTCCAGGAGCGCCGCCGCCGGGTCGCCCCGGAAATCCAGCCCCAGTTTGTCCACCTCGTCCAGCATGAAGACGGGGTTGATCGTCCTGGCGCGGCGCATGGTCTGGATGATGCGGCCCGGAAGAGCACCGATGTACGTCCGGCGATGTCCGCGAATCTCCGCCTCGTCCCGCACCCCGCCCAAACTCACCCGGACGAAGTTACGGCCCAGCGCTTTGGCGATGGCCTGCCCCAGGCTGGTCTTTCCCGTCCCCGGAGGGCCCACAAAGCAGAGAATGGGACTGCGCATCTTCTCGGGGGCCAGTTTTTTGACCGCGATGTACTCCAGGATGCGCTCTTTGGCCTTCGGCAGGCCGTAGTGGGAAGATTCCAGCACCTCGGCGACGTGGTTGAGGTCCAGATTGTCCTCCGTCTCCTCGGTCCAGGGGAGTTCCAGCAGCCAGTCCAGGTAGGTGCGGATAATGCCGACGTCGGGGGCCATGGGCGGCATGGCGGCCAGCCGGGCCAGTTCCCGCTCCGCCTGGGCGCGCACCTCCGGCGGGAACTGGGCCTGCTCTATCCGCTCCCGCAACTGATTCAACTCCTGGGTGAAGGTATCCGTCTCCCCCAGTTCCGTCTGGATGGCCTTCATCTGCTCCCGCAGGAAGTACTCCCGCTGAGAGCGGTCCATCTCCTGCTGGACCTGGGAGTGGATTTTGTCCTCCAGTTCCAGGACGTCCAGTTCCTTCGCCAGCAGGACGTTGACCCGTTGCAGGCGGGCGGTGGGGTCCAGCGTCTCCAGGACCTCCTGCCGCTGGGCGGTATCCAGGTTGAGGCTCTGGGCGATCAGGTCCGCCAGCCAGCCGGGCTCCCGGATGTTCAGGGCGAAGACGTAGAGGTCTTCGGGCAGGTTGTGGCTCAACTGGACCACCCGCTCAAAGAGGTTGAGGACGGCCCGCATCAGCGCCTCGGTCATCCGGGAGCGCTCCGTCGGCTCCACGATGGGCATGGCCCGCACCCGGATGTAGGGCTCCAGATGGACGTACTCCAGAATCTGCACCCGCTGATGGCCCTGGGCCAGGATGCTGATGGTGCCGTCGGGCATGCGGAGCATGCGCCCGATGATGATGTCGGTGCCGAAGTTGTAGAGGTCTTCCGGCCCCGCCTCTTCCACCTGGGGGTCCCGTTGGGCCACGGCGATGAGCGGCTCGTCCAGTTCCAGCGCCACCTCTACGGCCTCAATGGACGACGGCCGCGCCACCACCAGCGGGGCGACCATGCGCGGGAAGAAGACCATGTCCCTCAGCGGCAGGAGCGGCCCCTCAATGATCTCCTCCGTCTGTTCCTCGGGGAACTCCTGTTCCTCGTACTGGTCAAAATACGGGAAAAACCCGGGCTGTGACCAGCCCATTTGTGTCCACCATTCACCCCAATCGCGGTTCATAACAGTACTCCGTATTGCGTATACCGTTTACTCGGTTCGGTCGTTTTCGGGCAGGGGTTGGCCGTTGCGGTCGGCCCATTCTTCCCGGGCCTCGGCGACCAGGAAGATGGAGCCGGTGACCAGGATGCCGGTATCCGGCCTGAGAAGCGTCAGGGCCCGCTGGAACGCGCGCCGGATGTTGACGGCGATCTCGGCCCCTCCGCCCACCGACGCGGCGATGTCCGCCAGTTCCACCGGGGTGGCGGAGCGGGGATGGTCGGAGCGGGTGACGATGAGGTAGTCGGTAATGGGGAGGAGGGCCCGCATCATCCCGGGGATGTCCTTGTCGGCCGACGCGCCGAAGATGAGCACCCACCGACGGCCCGGGAACCACTCCCGCAGCGTCTCCCGCAGGACTTCGGTGGAGTACGGGTTGTGGGCGCAATCCACCACCACCAGCGGGTCGGTGCTGAGGATTTCCAGCCGCCCCGGCCACTCCACCTTCCGGAGCCCCTCCTCCACGGCTGCGCGGGGGAGGCGGAAGCCCCGTTCCAGGAGAATCTGGAGCGCGGCCAGGGCCGTGGTCGCGTTTTCCAGTTGATGACGGCCCAGCAGGGGAATCCAGTACTCCCCGGCCAGATCGTCTCGCCCCTCCCCGACGCGGCGGGCGGTGAAGGACTGCCCTTTCAGGTCAAAGGGACCGGGCTCCCAGACCCAATCCCGTCCCACTTCCACCAGGGGGGCCTGGCGGGCGCGCGCCGTCTCCTCTATGACGGCCAGCGCCTCCGGGCGCTGCGGCGCGGTGACGACGGGGATACCGTCCTTGATGATGCCGGCCTTCTCCGCCGCGATTTCCGGCAGCGTGTTTCCCAGGAGATAGGTATGGTCCAGGCTCAGGGAGGTGATGACGGCTACCTCCGGGCGGATGACGTTGGTGGCGTCCAGCCGTCCACCCAGACCGACCTCGGCGACCAGAACGTCTATCTTCCGGCGGGCGAAGTAGGTGAAGGCAATGGCAGTGATGGCCTCAAAGGTGGTCACGCCGGGGATGCGAGCAATCAGCGGGCGGAATTCCTCCACCAGCGCGATGACGTCCTGGCGGGAGATCAGGTCGGCGCCGATGCGGATGCGCTCGCGGAAGGTGTGGAGATGGGGGGAGGTGTAGAAGCCGGTCCGGTATCCGGCCGCGCGCAGGGCCGATTCTATCATCGCCGAGGTGGAGCCTTTCCCCTTGGTTCCGGCGACGTGGACGGACGGGTAGAGGCGGTGGGGGTTGCCCACCATGTCCAGCAGACGCTCCACGCGGGAAAGGTCCAGCGTCTCCGGCGAGTAGCGCTCAATCCGCCGTTTCTCGTAGTCGGTCAGGCTATGAAGGTACTCTATCGCTTCGCGGTAGGTCATCGGTTCCCCTTTCAAAAGAACCATTCTACCGCGTTTGATGGGAATTGCAAGCCGCTTGCTATGTGGGGCTTGCACAGCCATTCGCCCCCTGGGGGCAAGGGAGAGGTATGGGGTTTTGCAGGCGGGCGCAGCCCGCCTGCAAAACCCATGTCCTCTCCGATGGGCGCGGCGCTCCCCGGAAATAAGATGACGGTCGCCCTTGAGGCGACCGTCATCTTCTCAATGACAGATTACAGATACTGCCGCAGTTGTCGGCTGCGGCGAGGGTGACGCAGCCGGCGGAGGGCCTTGCCCTCAATCTGGCGGATTCGCTCGCGCGTCAGGCCGAATTTCTGCCCCACTTCCTCCAGGGTGTGGCTGCGGCCTCCTCCCAGCCCAAAGCGGAGGCGCAGGATGCGGGCTTCCCGGGGGCTGAGCGTGGATAGCACCTCCTCTATCTTCTCCGCCAGCATCTTTTGATATGCACTCTGGGGAGGGGTAGGGGTGGAATCGTCCTCAATAAATGCCCCCAGTTCGTTATCTTCCTCTTCCCCCACCGGGTGCTCCAGGCTGAGCGGCCGCCACGAGACACGGAGCATCCACTGGACCTTGCGCGGTTCCATATCCAGTTCGGCGGCAATCTCTTCGGGGGTAGGGGGACGGCCGTACTCCTGCTCCAGTTGCTGGGCCGTCTTGTAGAGACGGCGGATGCGGTCGGACATGTGGACGGGGACGCGGATGGTCCGGCTCTGATCGGCCACGGCCCGGCTGATCGTTTGACGAATCCACCAGGTCGCATAGGTGCTGAAGCGATAACCTCGCCGGTAGTCAAATTTCTCCACCGCTTTCATCAGGCCAAGATTCCCTTCCTGAATCAGGTCCAGAAACGGGACCCCACGACCGATGTACTTCTTGGCGATGCTGACCACCAGGCGGGTGTTGGCCTTGATCAGGTGTTCCCGCGCGGCCCGGGCCTCCTCCACCAGCGCTTCCAGTCGGGCCCGCTCCACCGGGTCGGTCCCATTGTTCGCCAGCACTCGCTCCGCCTGGCGCCCCAATTCAATGATGTGCGCCAGACGAGACTCTTCTTCCAGTGAGAGCAACGGCACCCGGGCCATTTCCCGAAGGTAGAGACCCACCGCGTCGTCCGCCGCAATTCCACTCAGGTCATCCAGGTTTACCTCGGCCAGTTCGGTCGGGTCTTCCGCCTCTGCGGCAGGTAACTCGTCATATACCTCAATGCCCGCTTCGCTCAACAGCGCGATGATTTCATCCAGTTGCTCCGGGGAGCAGTCGGCCTCCGGCAGCAGGTCCAGAATATCGCTGGTCGTCAGATACCCCTGGGCTTCCGCTTTCTCCAGCAGTTCTTCCAGTATATCCATAATCCTTACTCCCTGATCCCTACTTCTGATTCCCGAGAAATTGAGCCAGGGGAGCCAGTCGGGGGTCTACTCTCTCTTCTCCACAGCGGCAGGGTTCCAGGTTCAGATTTGCTCCGCACTCCGGGCAGATGCCCTTGCAGTCCGGGCGGCACAGCGGTTTCATCGGGAGATTGACCCAGATTTGCTCTCGCAGCAAGGGCAGGGGGTCAAACCATCCCTCTTCGGTCAGGGTGTACGAAATGCCGGGGCGTGGCCGTCCACTCAGACCGATGGTCTCCTCTACCTCCAGGACGGTGTCATAGGGAAATGGTTCCAGGCACCGGACGCATTCTATCTCCACGCGGGTTTCTATCCGGGTTTCCACCAGAATACCGCCCTGGACGCGAGTGAACTGAATGGGGCCACGGAGGAAGGCCACCGAGATGTCATCCAGATGATGAGGGCCTTCATCCAGAGTGAAGGAGAGGCGCTCACCCGGACGCGCCCCGATGAGCGGGGAAAGGTCTATCTGAACCATAGAAACACAAAAGTACCAGGCACTTCCTCAGGCCATGTCGGTCTCAGGAAAAAGAAGTCGCTGAATCCATCGGGAAAGTGCCTGGTACTGAATCGTTCAACCGCCTTTTGTGCTGGATTTACACATATTATAACAGAAAAGAAGGCTTTCGTCAAGGGTTTTTGGCGCCAGTTTTGGGTTTTTGCGACAATTCGCCCCCAGTGGGCTGGAAAGGGGTTGGGGTTTTGCGGGCAAGCGCAGCCCGCCCGCAAAACCCGTACCCTCCCCTTATGGGCGCGACGCTTCCCCCAGGGGATTGGGTACACAGGCCTCAATCTGCTCGGTTTGCCCGTTGGGGCATTTTCTGGTAATATACGGTTGCACCGGAACAGTCCCATCTGCGCGAGGAGAACAGCCATGAAAGTCCTCTCCTATAATGCCGAACTCTGCGTTGGCTGCCATATCTGTGAGGAGGTCTGCGCGGAGACCTGGTTCAAGACCCCCGACGCGGCGAAGTCCAGCATCGTGATTCGGGATGAGGGTTCGGGTCCTCTGCAGGCCACGTTCTGTATCCAGTGCGGCGAATGCATCGCCGTCTGCCCGACCCAGGCCCTGTATCGGGATAAGCAGGGCATTGTCCGGTTGCGCAAGCAACTCTGTGTGGGGTGCCTCTCTTGCGTCGGCTTCTGCCCGTACCTGGCGATGTTCTACCATCCGGACCTGCTGGAGCCGTTCAAGTGCGTGGCCTGCGGGCAGTGTGTGAAGGAGTGCCCCGCGGACGCGCTGGCTCTGGTGGAGATGCCCACGCCCACACCGTAGGCCGACCAGCACCCCTGGAGGCTCACAAAAAAGGGCTGGAGCGGCGGCCCGGGCCGCCGCTCCAGCCCCTTTTTCTGGAGCCCACTGCGTTCATCCGCGTCCCGTAATCATCGGTCCACCCGAATACGGCTCAGGAGCAAGAAGTTCTGTCCGTCATCCCGGCGCAGACGCTCGCCGGTATCGGGGCGATAGAGGCCGATCTCCACTTCGTAGAAGCCGCCAGGGGTTTCCGGTTTGACGGTCAGATGGTAAGTTTCCCGATACACTTCCCCGCGCCGCCATTGAGAGGTGGGCGGGGTCGGCGGACGGTCCTCCTGCCCCCAGATGGTCTGCGGCGGCTCCAGGATGTGGGTGAAGACGGTGTAGTCGTGCTCCGTGGGGCCGAGGGATTTCCAGTACAGCGTCAGCACCACCGTTTCGCCGGGGCGCACTCGTCGGGGGGCCATTTCGTACCCCACCAGTTCTATCCGGTCGCCGAAGCGATAGGAGACGGGGTTGGGATACGGGCCGGGGTGGGGCCGGAGCGCCAGTTCTCCGAAAGAAACGAAGCGCAGGCTATCCGCCTGCCCCGCCACCGGCATCCGCTCTCCCGTGCGCAGGTCGTAGAAGCCTGCCATCAGGGTCAGGCGCGCCGGAGCGACGGCCGTCTCCGGGACCCGCAGCCGGACGATCTCCGCCCAGCGCTCCCCTGCCCGCAATTGGGTCGCCCGGACCAGCCCCTGACGGGGGTAGCGGTCGTCCTGGGCCAGGATGATCTCCAGGTCGTCTACCAGATGGACGAAAAGGCTCCAGTCCCGCGTCGGGGGCCGGAGGGTTTCCAGGTAGAGGACCAGGTTTACGGTGTCCCCCGGCTCCAGCGCGGACGGGTGAAGGTCGTACCCCAGCAGGCGGAACTCGTCGCCGAAGGTTGCCTTCAGGGGGTTGGGGATTTCCGCCGGGATGGGCAGATCGGGAGGGCGGTAGGCCGGGGCGATCCAGAGGACGGGCGCCAGCAGGGCCAGCGCGGCCAGGAAGATGGCGGGGAGGAGCCTCACCCCTCCTCCTAACCGCCGCAGGCGGCGGGGGAGGGGTGAGGACCGCGCGATCTGCTCCCAACCTACCCATAGCCCCAGGGAGATGGGGCCGATGGCGGGGAACATCAGCCGCCCCTGAGAGGCCGGGGTCTGCGCTGTCCAGCGCAGGAAGGCAATGAAGAGGACGGCGACGTAGGCCAGCAGCCATAGCCCCAGGAGCCACTCTGTTCCCCAGCGGCGGGTGCGCGCGGCCTCATGGGCGGCCCGTCCCACGGCCAGAAGAAGACCCAGGGCACAGAGAGCCGTCCACAGGTCCAGAAGGACGTAGGTCCATTCGGGCATCAGGACGTTCATCCCGCCGAAGACGCCCCAGAAGGAGTAGCGGAAGCCCTGGAACTCCCGCAGGAGATCGGCGATGGTGGCCGACCGCCGCCCGACGATGTCCAGCATGACCGGGAGGCCGAAGGGGTCGCGGTAAAGGGTCCAGTTGCGCCAGAACCACCAGCCGCAGAGGGCCAGGGCGATGGCGAAGACGACGGCCGTCTCCAGAAGCCCGCGCCGCCACCGCCGTTCCTGCCACGCGACGCCCAGGAGGAAGAGGAGGGCCGGGGGCCAGAGGGTGAGACCGCTGAGTTTGGCCAGCGCGGCCGCACCCAGGGTCAGGCCCAGGAGAACGGCGCGCGGCCAGGAGAAGCCCCGCCGGAGGCGGAGGGCCAGGAGCCAGAGGCCCGTCGCGGTGGCCGCGTTGACCAGATTGTCGTTGTTCACTGAGGCGGCAATGAAGAGGAACATCGGGTTGACGGCTACCAGCAGGCCGCTCCCCAGAGCCCAACCGGGGCGGTGAGGGAAGAGGAGGTGGACAGCGTTCGCCGTTGTCAGTACGGTCAGAAGGCCCAGGAGGACGGAGACCAGGCGCCAGAGGTGGAGGGTGAGGACGGCCCCGCGCCAGGGGAAGGCTTCTTGAGGGTGATGTAGCACGTGATTTCGCGCCGCAATACAGGAGGCATCCCCAAGGCAGGCGTGGGGATTTGGAAAGTAGATGCTTTCAAAGTCGCTCAGGGGCAGGCCTGATAGACGGGTGAGTCCGGCCAGAAAGGCATAATAAAGGGGCGGCTGGCTCCCTTCCTGCCGCCAGGGAGTCTCTTCGCCGGGGTGCTGGACCGGCAGGCCCTCGCCCCGCGCCAGGCGGACCGCCATACCGATGTGCCACATCTCGTCGGAGGATTCAAAAAGAGGGTTCACCGCGCTGTGGAGGAGGGCCAGGACTAGGTAGAGGACGAGGACCGGCCAGAGAAAGCGCCGGGGCAATGGGGATGAAGGGATGGGAGTGCGGGTCATTGGGTACCCCCGTGTGGCGTATTCCGTATGGCGTAGTGCGGATTCCGTGGTTCGTGCTCCGTGAGAATTTGTTCCAGGAACGATGCTGTTCGGCGGGCAATACGCTCCCAGGAGAATTCGGCGGCGAGGGCCTGCGCACCCCGCTCCAGGCGTACCCGCAGGTCCGGGTTCCGGTGGATTTCCACCACCGCGGCCGCCAGCGCGCGCGGGTCGCGGGGCGGCACCAGCCGCATGTTCTCCCTGTCCCGCACCTCTGGCAGCGGCAGGGCTGGCCAGGTGGTGACGATGGCCCGCCCGTGGGCCAGACAGGCATGGAGCGTCCCCCGGCGGAAGGAGACGCCGTCCCGATAGGGGAGGACGCAGATGTCGGTGGCCAGCAGGCCTGCCGAGACCGACGGCGGGTCGGTATACCCGGTCCAGTGGACCCGGTCTGCCAGTCCCAGTTCGGCGATCAGCGCCCTGACCCGCTCGGCGTAGGCCCGGTTGGTGGGGTCGGAGGTGCCCACCGGCCCACCGACCATTAAGAGATGGGCCGGAATTCCCCCTTCCACCAGCAATGCCAGGGCGCGGATCAGTTCTTCCCCACCCTTGCTCTCGTTCAGGAAGCCGAAGTAGCCCAGGAGCAGGTCGTCCGGTCCCACACCCCAGCGGGCCCGTTCGGCATCCCGGTCGTAGTTCGGGGGTGGGGCAGGCGGGATGTTGCTACCGATGGGGATGAGGGCCAGCCGGGCCGGATGCGCGGTCTCTTCCAGTGCGCGGAAGTCCTCTTCGTTGGTGGCAATGACCCCGTCGGCGCGACGGGCCAGGAAGAAGACGACCCAGCGGCGCAGGGGGCCGGCTTTGGGGAACAGGTAGGGGACCCGCAGGTCGTGGAAGGTCACCACGACCGGAGGACGCCGGGTGCGGCGGGGGAGGAAGTGGATGGCCGGATGCATCCCGTAGGCAGCGGCCTGGTACTGGAGGTTCAGGACATCCAGGCGTGCCTCGCGGGCTACCCGGAGCACATCCCGCCAGCAGCCCCAGCGCCAGTGGGGGACGGCGCGGTGGACAGTACAGGTCGCAGGGCGCAGGTCACAGGGCGCATCGGAGCGAGGGGGACCCGTGACGATATGGACGTCGTGGCCGAGTTCGGACAGGCTTCGCGCCAGGCAGGCAGTGAAGTCGCCTACGCCGCCCTGGTCGGGGGGAAATTCGCCGGTGATAAGGCCGATGCGCACTGGTTATCTCCGTACACGTAGACCGCTGCGCACCACCTGCCCGTAGGCGGCGATTCGTCCGGCCCGCAGGGGCCGCTTGTGGCCCAAAAGCCACTTGACTCCCTCCAGTCCTATCTGCCAGAGGTAGTTGCCCAGCAAAACCCAGCGCAGAAGTTCCGCCGCGACCGGGCCGTGGTACTTGCGGAAATAGCGCACCTTGCTGGTCTGAAAGTGGATGTGCCGGGCGGGTAACACCTGCTCGCTGCTCTTCCCGACGTGGTGGACGATGCGCGCCGTGGGCAGATAGACCACCCGCCAGCCAGCCTCCCGAAACCGGCGGCACCAGTCCAGTTCCTCGCAGTACATAAAGAACCCCTCATCCAGCGGCCCCACCTGCTCCACTGCCTCCCGCCGGGCCATCAGCGCCGCGCCAGTTACCCAGTCCACATCCTGTACCTGGTCGTCGGGGCGGTCCAGGACGTAGTAGCGCTCCAGCAGACGGCGCGGGGCGTAGGGCTGAAGCCAGGTGGACTCAAAGAGGGCCGTCGCCAGGGTGGGGAAGCGGCGGCGGGAGGACTGCACCGTCCCGTCAGGATTCAGCAGTTGCGGGCCGACCACGCCGACGTCGGGGTGGGTATCGGCGAAGGCGACCATGGTCTCCAGAGCGTCGCTCAGGACTTCGGTATCCGGGTTCAGGAGCAGGACGTAGCGGCCCCGGGCGACTGCCAGCCCCTGGTTGTTGGCCGCCGGAAAGCCCCGGTTGTCGGGATTGGCGATCAGGCGGACCTGGGGGAACTCCGTCCGCGCCATCTCTGCGCTCCCGTCGCCGGAGGCATTGTCCACAACGATGATTTCCAGTCGGCAGGCGGGCAGGTTTGCAAAAATGGATTGGAGACAGCGCCGGAGAAGGTCCCGGACGTTCCAGTTGACGATGATGACGGAGAGGTCCACCATCAGAACTTTCTCTGGACGACGAAGTCGGCCAGGTCCAGGAGGGCAGTCCGGTATTCGGAGGACGGGAAGGGTTGCAGGGCCTCTTTCGCTTCCCGGATGTACTCGCGGGCGACCTGGAGGGAGCGTTCAATGGCCGGGGAGGCCGCAATGGCCTGGACCGCTTCCTGCACCGTCGGGTCGGATGAGCCGTGGTTGAGGATACGGCGGAGGGCCGGGTGGTCGCCGCTTTGTTCCAGGAAGAGCATGACGGGCAACGTGACCAATCCCTGACGGAGGTCGCTGCCGACCGGCTTGCCCAGGGTCCGCTCGTCGGCGACGAAATCCAGAATGTCATCCACGACCTGGAAAGCCAGACCCAGCCGCTCACCGTAAGTTCGCATGGCAGCGGTGGCGGCTTCGTCAGCATGGGCCAGGATGGCTCCCGACTCCGCGGAGAGGGCGATCAGAGAGGCGGTTTTGGCGTAGATGCGCTGTTCGTACTCCTGGAAGGAGGGCACTTTCCCCCGCCCGTCAAACATCTGCCGGATTTCTCCGTTGCAGATGACCATCAGGGTCTCGGCAAACCGCTGCACCAGGCGGGGATTTTCGGTCCGGGCAACCCAGTAGGCGGCACGGGCGAAGAGGTAATCGCCGGTGAGGACGGTGGCCGCCGGAGACCAGCGGGCGTTGAGGGTCTCCGCGCCCCGGCGCATCAGAGAGCCGTCAATGAGGTCGTCGTGGACCAGGGTGGCGGTGTGGAGCATCTCCACGCCAGCGGCGGCGAGGAGCGCCACATCGGGGTCCGCCCCGCACAGGCGGGCCGACAGGAAGACCAGAGCGGGGCGCAGCCGTTTGCCGCCGCTTCCCAGCAGAAGTTCCACCGCACCGGTAATCGCCGGATGCTGGTCCGGCGCCGGTTCCTGCAAGAGGCCCTCTGCTCGCTGAAGGTCGTCCTGGATCGGGTGGAAAAACGGCAACGATGACACCGATTGTCTCCGGGATGGAGGGTAGTGGGCGGCGTCCGGCGGTGGACTCCGGCCGTTCGCTGTCCCCATTATGCCATTTTCCGACTACTCCGTCAAGCGGGTATTCGGCGGGTCATACAGCCCTGCCTGCCCGTTGCGGCGGATGCGGATGACTTCCCAGAACATATTCCAGGAATCCCGTAGCGGGCTGACGCGGCTTCCCTCCCCGTAGGACCAGTCAATCGGCACTTCCACGATGCGATAGCCGCGCCGACGGGCGATGTAGAGCACTTCCACGTCAAACGCCCAGCCGTCCAGCCTCTGCACCGAGAAGAGGTCGCGCGCCACCTTCCGGCGGAAGCACTTGAAGCCGCACTGGGTGTCCTGGATGCCCGGGACCGCCAGCAGGCGCACAACGGTGTTGAAGACGCGCCCCATAAGGTGGCGGTACCAGGGCTCGTTGAACCGGCGCGCGCCCGGTGCTTCGCGGGAGGCGATGGCGACGTCGTAGTCGGAGAGCGCCGGAGGGAGAAAACGGGACACCTGCTCAATGGGCATCGCCAGGTCGGCATCACAGATGAACAGGTATTCCCCCCGACCTTCCAGCATCCCCTTCCGGACGGCGGCCCCTTTCCCCCGTATGGGCTGGTAGAGGAGGGAGACAATGGGGTGTTCGGCCGCGATCGCCCGGACCACATCGGCCGTCCGGTCGGTGCTGGCGTTATCCACCACCAGCACCTCCACCGGGTACGCCTGCGCCTCGGCGAAGGCGACGACCTGGGGGAGGGTCACCGGCAGGCGGTGCTCCTCGTTGTAGGCAGGGATGATGATGGTCAGCAACGGAGATGAGAGTTCCACAAATGCCCCCAAAAGCGAGTTTACGGGCCTGCGGCGGCCTGGACGGCCTCCCGTATGGCCGCCCGGTCGGGCAGGCCGGCCTGGGCGTAGACCACCTGCCCCTTCCCGTCAAAGACGATAAAGGTGGGTACGGCGCGCACGCCGTACTCCTGGGCCAGCGCCGGCCCGGTCTGGCTCATCACGTCTATCCGCAACACTTTCGCTGTCCCGTTCAGTTCCCGCTCTAACCTGTCCACGGCAGGTTTGGCCATCAGGCAGGCACTTCAGGTGTTGGAGAAAAATTCCACCACGACGGGCCGGCCGCCGTGAATCTCCTGCTGGAAGAGGTCTATGGAGACCCGGTCGGCTGGCGTGCGCAGGAAGAGCCAGGCGCCCGCCAGCAGGCCGAGCACCAGCAGAAGGACCCAGTTCTGCCGGAGCAGGTCGTAGAGCATCGTTCCTATCGCGTTCACTTCACTCCTTGTATTAGCCGAAAGATGCCCAGGATGCGGGTCTCCTCGCGGTGGAGTTGAAACCCAACTTCCTGGAGGGTTCGGACCGTCTCCCGATTCAGGTGGCAGACGCCGTTCCAGGCGAACCAGAGAGGGTGAAGGCGGTCCGTCAGCCAGGCGCCCGCGCCCCGGCCCCGGGTGTGCTCCAGGAGGAGCAGGCGCCCTCCGGGCCGGAGGACCCGGTACACCTCCCCCAGCGCCCGCTCCGGCTCGGCGACGGAGCAGAAGACCAGGGAGCCGGTCACGGCGTCAAAGGCGCCGTCCCGGAAGGGGAGGTGGTGGATGTCTGCCTGGACCGCGCGCACGCGGGCGCGGGCGGGGCGGCGGAGGGCCTGCCGGAGCATCGGCGCGCTGAAGTCCAGCGCGACGACGGCCGCGCCGGGTGGGTAGAGGGGGAGGTTGACCCCTGTGCCGACGCCCACCTCCAGCACCCGCCCCGCCACCGTTGGGAACGCCCGCCGCCGCATGCGCCGCAACACGGCGACCTCCAGCGGGAGCATACCCAGGTCATACCCTGTGGTCAGGTGGTCAAAAAGACATCGGCTGGAGGACATACTCCCCCAGAATCCGCCGCAGGAACTGACCGGTGTAACTGGCCTCCACTCGCGCCACATCCTCGGGCCGGCCCTCGGCGACGACCCAGCCTCCGGCATCGCCTCCCTCCGGCCCCAGGTCTATAATCCAGTCGGCGACTTTAATAATGTCCGGGTGGTGCTCAATGATGACCACCGTGTTGCCCGCGTCCACCAGCCGGTTCAGGACCGCCACCAGTTTGTCCACGTCCGCCGCATGCAGGCCGACACTGGGCTCGTCCAGGACGTAGAGGGTGCGGCCGGTGGCAATCTTGGAGAGTTCCCGCGCCAGTTTCACCCGCTGGGCCTCGCCGCCGGAAAGGGTCGGCGCGGGCTGGCCCAGCCGGATGTACCCCAACCCCACGTCCTGGAGCGTCTGCAACTTGCGCTGAATGGCCGGAAAAGCGGAGAAGAACTCCACCGCCTCGTCCACCGTCATATCCAGCACCTCGGCGATGTTTTTCCCCTTGAAGCGCACCTGGAGCGTCTCGCGGTTGTACCGCCGACCGTGGCAGACGTCGCAGGGGACGTAGACGTCAGGGAGGAACTGCATTTCTATGCGCAGGACGCCGTGCCCCTCGCACGCCTCACACCGCCCCCCCTTGACGTTGAAGGAGAACCGCCCGGGCCGGTAGCCGCGAATTTTGGACTCCGGCAGGGAGGCGAAGAGGTCGCGGATGGGGCCGAAGAGGTTGGTGTACGTGGCCGGATTGGAGCGGGGCGTCCGCCCGATGGGGGACTGGTCAATATTGATGACTTTATCTACGTGCTCCACGCCTTCAATGGTATCGTGCTCTCCTGCGGGCTCGCGGGAGCCGTGGAGCATCTGCGCCAGCCGACGGTAGAGGACGTCCACCAGCAGGGTGGACTTGCCGGAGCCGGAGACGCCGGTGATGCAGACAAACATCCCCAGGGGGATGCGGACGTCAATATTTTTCAGGTTGTGCTCCCGTGCCCCCCGGACGACCAGGAACTGGCCGTTGCCGGGGCGGCGTCGGCGGGGGAGGGGGATGCGACGGCGGCCGGAGAGATATGCCCCGGTCAGGCTCACGGGATGGTTGAGGACGTCCTGGAGCGTCCCGGCGACCACAACTTCCCCACCTTTCTCCCCGGCCCCCGGCCCCAGGTCTATGATCCAGTCGGCGGAGCGGATCATCGCCTCATCGTGCTCCACGACCAGGAGGGTGTTCCCCAGGTCCCGCATCGCCTGGAGGGTGCGGATGAGGCGGTCGTTATCCCGCTGGTGCAGGCCGACGGTCGGCTCGTCCAGGACGTAGAGGACGCCGGTCAACTGGGAGCCGATCTGCGTCGCCAGGCGGATGCGCTGGGCCTCGCCGCCGGAGAGGGTCTCGGCGGTCCGATCCAGCGTCAGGTAGTCCAGGCCGACGTTGACCATGAACTGGAGCCGGGAGCGGACTTCTTTCAGGATGCGGTCGGCGATGATGCGCTCTTTCTCGGTCAACGGCAGGTCATCCAGCCACTCCAGCAACTGTTTGGCCGTCATCCGGGTGAGTTCGTAGATGTTTTTCCCGGCCACGGTGACGGCCAGGGCCTCCGGCTTCAGGCGCGCCCCGCCGCAGGCCGGGCAGGGGCGTCGGGTCATAAATTCTTCTATTTTGGCGCGGATGTAGTCGGACGTCGTCTCCCGGTAGCGGCGCTGGAGGTTGGGGATGACGCCCTCAAAGGGGGTGCGGTAGATGCGCCGACCACCGTCCCGCGCCGTGTAGGTGATGGGAATCTCCTCGCCGCCGCTCCCGTAAAGGATGGTCTGTCGCTGGGCGGGGGTCAGTTCCCGCCAGGGCCGGTCGGTGGGGATGTGGTAGTAGCGCGCGGTCGCCTCCAGCAGTTGCCAGTAGTAGCCGTCGTGGTCGTCGGTGTTCCAGGCGACGATGGCCCCCTCTTCCAGGGAGAGGTCCGGGTTGGGAACGATGAGGTCGGGGTCCAGTTCGGTGCGCGTCCCCAGCCCCTGGCAGGTCCGGCAGGCGCCGTGAGGACTGTTGAAGGAGAACGTCCGCGGCTCTATCTCCGGCAAACTGATCCCGCAGACCGGGCAGGCCAGGTGTTCGGAGTAGAGGAGGTCGCGCGGCGGGTCGGCGGAGACGTCGTTGATGACCACGACGCCGTCGCCCAGACGGAGCGCCGTCTCCACCGAATCGGTGAGGCGGGTGCGAAATCCGTCGTCTATCTCGTCGGGGATGATGAGCCGGTCCACCACCGCCTCTATGGTGTGGAGTTTGTACCGGTCCAGTTCTATCTCCTCGTCCACGTCCCGCACCACGCCGTCCACCCGGACCCGGACAAAGCCCGCCTTGCGCACGTCCTCAAAGACGGCCTGGTGGTGGCCCTTGCGGTCCTTGACCAGGGGGGCCAGTACCATAAAGCGGGTTCCGGCAGGCAGGGCCAGGACGGCGTCCACAATCTGCTGGGCGGACTGGCGGGTGACTTCCCGGCCACACTGGGGGCAGTGGGGAATGCCGATGCGCGCGTAGAGGAGACGGAGATAGTCGTAGATTTCGGTGACGGTGCCGACGGTGGAGCGGGGGTTGTGGGAGACGCCCCGCTGGTCAATGGAGATGGCGGGGGAGAGGCCCTCAATGGAATCCACGTCGGGCTTCTGCATCTCGCCCAGGAACTGGCGCGCGTAGGCGGAGAGGGACTCCACGTAGCGGCGCTGTCCCTCGGCGAAGATGGTGTCAAAGGCCAGGGAGGACTTCCCCGAACCGGAGATGCCGGTGATGACGACCAGACGGTTGCGGGGAATCTCCACGGTGATGTTTTTGAGATTGTGC
Source organism: Thermoflexales bacterium (assembly GCA_037445395.1). Taxonomy (GTDB): domain Bacteria; phylum Chloroflexota; class Anaerolineae; order B4-G1; family DUEL01; genus SpSt-77. Next base: position 28,767 of record JBBIKR010000020.1, on the reverse strand, counting down.
TGCCGGGCGCCCCGGACGATGATCTGTTCCATTTCGCACCTGCTGCGAACGGATATTCTAACATGGGATAGCGGAATCGGCAAAGGGGATACGCTTGCGGCTGGATGTTTTTGTGATATACTCTGTATGCGGGAAGGCCATGATGGAGTCATCGCTGCAACTACTGAGCCCGGATCGTGCCCGGCAACTGGTGGAACTGGCCGAGCAGGCCCGGCGGCAACTGGAACGGTTCGCCGGTCAGCCGGTCCAGTATGACGCCACCGCGCTGCAGTTGCTGGACGAATGGATTGAACGGAGCCCCTCCCCTCCACGGTCGCTCCAGATTCTCTGGGTGGCCTTCGTCGGGGAGGTCTTTCGCCGACGCCACAACGGGGAGTGGGCCATCCACCAGAGCGACGGCGGGCAATTGACCGTTGTCTGTCCCACTGAAAGGGGGATGCCCTACCCTGTGGACGTGGCCGCACAGGTGAGCCGTCGCATCGCCAGCGGCATCGCCGAATCCCTGGCCCTCTACTACGTCCGCCAGAGCATCCTTCTGCGGGAGCACGAGGACATCGCCTGAGGACGGACGACCGGCACCCGACCACGGACGATAAACAATGTACGAAGGGCATGCGCCCCGGCGTTCCGCTTTTCGTCCGGTGGGCAGCGGAGCGGAGCGCTATCCCCCGCGCCCTGCGCCCCGCGATTTCCTGGCCCTCTTCCTCCTTTCCGCCGCCTCCCTGGCCTTTGAGGTCAACCTCACCCGCCTCTTCTCCGTCGCCCAGTTCTACCACTTCGCCTTTATGACGGTCAGCCTGGCCCTGCTGGGCTTCGGCGCCAGCGGGACTTTTCTGAGCCTGGCCGGGGGCATCGCCCGCCGTCCCGGGCGGGCCCTCTCCCTGCTGAGTTGGGGATTTGCCATCACCGCCGTCGGTTCCTGCGGGCTGACGCAGGCGCTCCCTTTTGACTCCTTCCGCGTCGCGCTGGACCCCCGGCAGTGGGGCATTCTGGCCCTCCACTATGTGGCCCTCTCCCTCCCCTTCTTCTGCGCCGGAGCAGCCACAGGCCTGCTCCTCTCCCTTCGGCGGGGCGCGGTGGGCCCGACCTATGCGGCCAATCTGGCCGGGTCGGCCCTGGGGTGCCTGCTGGCGGTCACCCTTCCGTCTCTTACCGGCGCCGAGGGCATGGTATTCCTGACCGCCGGGCTGGGCGGCCTCTCGGCCCTTCTCTTCTCCCGCTCCCGCCTGCCCAGCGCGCTCCTCCAACTGGCCGTCGCTGGGGGATTGTGGCTGACGGCCTTCCATCTCCCGCCCGTCCTGGAAATCCGCCTTTCCCCCTACAAGGGCCTCTCCTACGCCCTCCAGTACCCGGATAGCCGCCTCCTCTTTCGCGCCTGGAACGGCATCTCCCGGGTGGATGTGGTGGAGTCCTCCCTCATCCGGAGCCTCCCCGGGCAGGGCATCGCCTGCCGGGGACAGCCGCCGCCGCAGCGGGCGCTCTTTGTGGACGGGGACGACCTCAGCCCCATCACCCATGTCACAGACCCGGCGGAACTGGCCCCGCTGACCGACTGTCTGCTGACCGCGCTGCCGTACCGCCTGCGGCCGGGGGCCCGGGCGCTGGTCCTGGACCCGCGCGGCGGCTGGGACCTCTGGGTCGCGCAGGCGCTGGGCGCGCGGGCGGTGACGGCCGTGGAGCCGAACCCCCTGGTCGTCGCCGCTGTCCGCGCACAGGGGGCCTGGGCAGGAGACCTCTACGACCGCTCCGGCGTGACCCTCTTTGTGGAGGACGGGCGGGCCTTCCTGGCCCGCGCCGGCCCGGAGTACGACGTCATCCTGATGGCCCTGTCGGCGCCGTACCACCCCGTCACCTCCGGCGCCTACAGTCTGGCGGAGAACTACCGGTACACGGTGGAGGGCTTCGTCGCCGCGATGCGCCGCCTGACCAACGGGGGCCTGCTAACAGTGGTCCGCTGGGCCCAGTCGCCGCCCTCCGAGGAGGTGCGGGCCTTCGCGCTGGCGGTGGAGGCGGTGGAACGGACCGGCGGCGACCCGGCGCGGAGCCTGGTCGCTCTGCGCAGTTACAACCAGGTGCTCATCCTGGCCCGCCGGGGCCCCTTCACCCCCGGGGAACTGGCGGCCATCCGGGCCTTTGCGGCCGCCCGCTCCCTGGACCTGGCCTACGCGCCCGACATCCGCCCCGAAGAGGCCAACCGCTACAACGTGATGCCTACCCCGGAGCACTATCTGGCCTTCGTCGGGCTGATGGAGGCCGAGGACCGCGCCCGCTGGCTGGCCGACTACCCCTTTGACGTCGCGCCGCCCACCGACGACCGCCCGTTCTTCGGCCATTTTTTCCGCTGGCGGCAGATGCCGGAGGTGCTGGCGATGGCAGGCCACGTCTGGCAGCCGTTCGGTGGGGCGGGGTATCTGGTGGTGCTGGCGCTGTTGGGGATCGCCGTCGTCGCGGCGGGCGTGCTGATTCTCCTGCCGCTGGCAGGACGAAAACCCGCCGGGCAACCGCAAGGGTTGCCCCTACGGTTGGCGCCCTTCGGCTTTCTGGGGCTGGGGTTTATGCTGGTGGAAATCCCCCTATTGCAGCGGTTCATCCTATTTCTGGGGCATCCGGCCTACGCGATGGCGGGGGTGCTGGGGGCGCTGTTGCTCTTTTCGGGACTGGGGAGCCTTCTATCCGCGCGCGTCCCTCCGCGCCGGGCGCTGGAGGGGGTGGTGGGGGTGGTCGTCCTCTACGGTCTGGGGATGTCCCTGCTGTCGGGCCCGCTGCTGGGGTTGCCCTTCTGGGCGCGCGCGGCCGTCACCGGCCTGGGCCTGGCCCCGCTGGGGGTGGCGATGGGGATGCCCTTCCCGCGCCTGCTGGGGGCCCTGCAGGAGCAGGAACCGGCGCTGGTGCCCTGGGCATGGGGGGTCAACGGGGCCCTCTCGGTCGTCGCGTCCGTCCTGGCGGCCCTGATGGCCCTCTCCTGGGGCTTCCGGGCCGTCCTGCTGGCCGGGGCGGTGGCCTACCTGGGGGCGCGGCTCACTTCGGCCTGGGCGTGGCGGTCTCCTGCATCCGGTGCTGCTGGACCCCCGGCCCGGTGAGGGGGACGAAGGCCACACCGCCGTAGTTGTAGGCCTTTAACTCCCCATCCGGCTGCTTGACCAGTTTCCAGAGCACCTGATACCCGCCCGGTGGCCCCACCGGGATGACCATTCGCCCGCCCACGGCCAGTTGCTCCACCAGCGGCGGAGGAATGTGGTCCGGCGCCGCAGTGACAATGATGGCGTCAAAGGGAGCGTACTCCGGCCAGCCGTAGTAACCGTCCCCCTGCTTACAGGTCACCGGATAGCCCAACTCCCTCAACCGCTCCTGCGCGCTGCGGGCCAGTTCGGGGATGATTTCCACCGAGTAGACCTCCACGCCGGGGATGGAGGCCAGGACGGCGGCCTGATAGCCGGAGCCGGTACCCACCTCCAGCACCCGATCGCCGGGCTTCAGGTCCAGGAGTTCCGTCATCAGCGCGACGATGTAGGGCTGGGAGATGGTCTGGCCGAAGCCGATGGGCAGCGGATAATCGCCGTAGGCATGGGGGCGCTCCTCTTCCGGCACGAAGAGGTGGCGGGGGACGGTCCGCATCGCCTCCAGTACCCGTTCGTCCCGGATTCCCCGGGCCTGAATCGTCTCAATCACCATTCGCTCCCTCATCTGGACGTAGCGGGCGTCGTCCACCGGCGCGGCGGTCGGCGACGGGACAGGTGAACTCACCGGCCGGCACGCGGTGAGCAGCAGACAGCAAAGGGCAATGACCAATTTCTGCTTCACGGTCGGCCAACACAACCCATTTATCCTGAACACAACAGGGTTGCCAGCGCTCTGATCAGCAGAACCCCGGACGCCGACAGCAGGCACAGGATGATCAGGCCCAGCACGCCCGCCCCTACCCAGGCCCCTGTGGACTGTCGTCCGGTCTGAACGGCGACATCCGGGATGTCGCCCGGGGCGACGACCAGGGGTTGCCCCTTCGCCTTGGCGATGACGGTCTGGTCGCCTTTCTGCTGGACGGTCCCCACGACGGTGACCTCCTGCCCGGTGCGCAGCACCCAGGCCTGGACGGGCCCAGCCCGGAGGGTGGAGGGAAGCCCCACGGCCTGCAGGGCGGCGGCTCTCTCGGCGTCCTCCAGGGTGATCCCCTCACCCAGCAGGAAGCGGTCCAGGCCGGTCGGGTCCACCCACACCGTCCCGGTGCCGTCATCCAGGAGGAACGGCCGCGCCTGCACCCGGTCCATCTGTTGCCGGTCCTCTCTACCGGGCCTCCCGGTTTCCAACGCCACGCGCACCACCGCGATGTCCAGCAGAGGAGGGACCGGCTCGGGAACCTGGGCGATCACGCCCCTCAGCCGGACCAGTCCCTGCCCGGGCTGGAGATCGGCGACCGATTGCAGGGGGATGCTCGCCAGTGTGGTCTGGAGTTGCTGGCGCTGGCGGGCGCTCCGAAGGAGGAGGACCGCGAAGACCGCCGCCACCCCCGCGAAGAACAGCGAGCCGCAGGAGCAGAGCAACTGCGGAAGGGTGGAACCGATGTTCATTGGGCCCTCCTACAGTCCAGTAAAGGGGTGATGGCGGCGGCCGAAGGCCGCCGCCATCCAAGCCCTATTCTCCCGGCAGGGCCTCCTCCAGTTGCCGACGCACTGCTGCGGGCATGGCTTTGGCCGCCCCGGGTCCTCGCAGCCAGTCCTTGAACTTCCGCGCCAGCAGGGTCGGGACCGGCGGGTCTTTGACCTCCAGTTGCACGTCCGGATGGGTGAACAGCACCACCCCCCGCATCGGGACCGAAACGCCGGGCAGAATCTTGCCCAGATAGCGGGCCATCCGCCGCAGTTCGTACTCCACCTCCGCTTCCGGTACCCCCAGCCCCTCCTGCCCGGCCAGCGAGCGCAGAAACTTGAACCGTTGCCGCCACCGCCAGCGGCCGTTCGCATAGGTCACCTCGCCGGGGATGGAGCGGACCACCAGCACCGTCAGGCCGTCCGGCCCCAAGAGGACGTGGGGAGAGGGGAGGATGTGCTGATAGAGGGTGTAGCGGTTATCCAGCCCCTTCAGCGCCTCCCGCACGCTCCGGTAGTGGGCGCGCGGCCCCTCAAACCGCTCGGCGTAGTAGCCGCCGACGATGGAGAGCCCCACACCGACGAGCAGCGCCAGCCACATCCCCAGCGGAATCAGGGCCGACTCGCGCGTCCAGAAAATGGAGAGGATGAACGAGACCAGCAGGACCAGGAGCCCGGCGATGCTGGCGTAGCGCCCGATGAAGGCGCGGCGGCGGATATGTTTCTCGTTGGCGATAATGCGCATCAATCCTCCCGAATGGGCAAACCTGAAATCTGTTAGGAGTTACGCAGTTGGGCTTCAGTGAGGGGATTGCTTCGCGGCTTCGCCGCTCGCAATGACCTTTTCGGGCTCGGGAAGATGTCATTGCGAGGCACGAAGTGCCGAAGCAATCTCCAGGTGCGTAAGTCCTATCTGTGTCATCCGTGCAATCCGTGGTTTCTACTCCTCCCAGGCCCGGAGGACCAGACAGGCGTTCTGTCCTCCCAACCCGAAGGAGTTAGAGAGCACCACCCGCACCCGGGCCCGGCGGGCCTGCCCGGGGACGTAGTCCAGGTCGCACTCCGGGTCCGGCTCCTCCAGGTTGACGGTCGGATGGATGACCTGGTCCCGCAGCGTCATCACGCAGACCACCGCCTCTATGGCCCCCGACCCGCCCATCGCGTGGCCGGTCATGGACTTGGTGGCGCTGATGGGGACCTGATAGGCGTGGGGGCCGAAGACCCCCTTGATGGCCCGCGTCTCCACCACATCGTTGAGGGGGGTCGCCGTGCCGTGGGCGTTGATGTAGTTCACTTCCTCGGGTTGCACCCCCGCGTCCTGCAGCGCCCAGCGCATCGCCCGCATCGCCCCCTGCCCCTCCGGGTCCGGCTGGGCCACGTGAAACCCGTCCGACGATGAGGACCATCCCACCACTTCTGCCAGGATGGGCGCGCCGCGCGCCTGTGCGTGCTCCAGGCGCTCCAGGACCAGGACGCCCGCCCCTTCTGCCAGCACAAATCCGTCCCGCTGCGCGTCAAAGGGGCGGCTGGCCCGCTGGGGCTCGTCGTTGCGGGTGGAGATGGCCCGCATGGCCGCGAAACCCGCGATGGCGACCTCATGGACGAACCCCTCCACCCCTCCGGCGATGACCACATCGGCGGCGCCGCGCCGGATGACCTCCGCTCCCTCCCCCACCGCCTGGGTCCCGGCCGCACACGCAGTGACAGGGGTCAGAATCGGCCCCAGCGCCTGTGCCCACTCGCTGATGTGGTGGGAGGGCATATTCGCCAGCGAGGCCGTGATGGCGAACGGGCTGACCCGCTCCCAGCCCCGCTCCCAGAGGATACGCGCCTGGGCAAAGGCCCACTCCAGCCCACCGATGCCGGTGCCGATGACGACTCCGGCCCGTTCCCCCAGCGGCGGCGTGAGTCCTGCCATCGCCAGTGCCTCCTGTGCCGCCGCCAGGGCCAGTTGGGAGGCGCGGGACACGCGCCGCGCCTCTTTGAAGGGCATATAGCGGGCCGGGTCAAACCCCTTTACCTCCCCGGCGATGCGCACCGGCAGGTGGGAGGGGTCAAACTGGGTGATGGGGCCGATGCCAGAGCGGCCCGCCAGCAGCCCCTGCCAGGTCTCCTCGGCGGTCAGTCCCAGCGGGGTGACCGCGCCCACGCCGGTGACGACCACACGCGGCCGGCTCATTCTTCCCCTTCTCCTTCGGGGACGGCCTGGGATGCCCCCGCGCGCACGGCTTCCAGGACATTGCTCATCACTGCCCGCCGGGCCTGCCCGACGGCGTTCTTCACCGCTTTGGCGTTGGAGCGTCCGTGCCCGATGATGACCACTCCGTCCACCCCCATCAGCAGCGCGCCGCCGTACTCGGCGTAGTCCAGCCGCTTCGCCACCCGCCGCAGAGAGGGCACCAGCAGCGCCAGCCCGGGCAACATCGCCACCAGTCCCGGTAGCAGCAGCACCAGCGCGACCTTGTTCAACGTGCCCCCGGTCAACTCCCGCCGCAGGAAACGGAAGAGGAACGACGCGATGGCCTCCGTCGTCTTCAGCATCACGTTGCCGGTGAAGCCGTCGGTGAGGACCACATCAGCGGCGCCCCGGGTGACCTCTTTGGGCTCCACATTGCCCACGAAATTCAGGTCGCTCCGGGCCAGCAGGGCGTACGTATCCCGCACCAGCATATTCCCCTTATCCGGCTCCTCGCCGTTGGAGACCAGTCCCACCCGGGGGTTGGAGATGCCCCAGACCCGCTCCACGTAGGCGACGCCCATCCGGGCGAACTGGAGGAGGTATTCCGGCTTGCAGTCGGCGGTGGCACCGTTATCCAGCAGGAGGACAGGGTTCGGGGCGACCGGGTAAATGGTCGCCAGCGCGGGCCGTTGGATGCCCCGAATGCGGCCCAGGTCAAAGATGGCCGATGCCAGCACCGCCGCGGTGTTCCCGGCGGAGACGAAGGCGTCGGCCTGACCGTCCCGCACCATTCGCATGCCAACGCGGATGGAGGAATCCCGCTTGCGCTTCACCGCGTCGGTGTGCTCGTGCATTTCTATCACTTCGGGGGCATGGACGACGGTGATGGGGAGGCCCGCGGTGTCGTGTTTGGCCAGTTCGGCCCGCACCACCTCCTCGGGGCCGACCAGGATGATCTCGTCGCCCCATTCCCGCGCCGCCAGAACCCCCCCGGCAACGTCCGGCACCGGCCGGCCATCGGAGCCCATCGCGTCCAGAACGATGCGCATATTTTTCCTCCTCCTCGGCCTCGTATTTCACCCCACTGATTTTTGGTGTTAACGCTGCTGCCCATAGGGCCAAACCAGACGACCAGAATTCACCTTGCAGTCCAGGATGTATCCTGTTCCGCGTGGCTTCCTGCCCCAATGCAGGATCCATCCAACGCAGGATGAATCCTGCGCTACAGCGGCTAAGCCATATCACCAGAATTCACTGCGGTCAAGTACTCGTTCGCCCATCCCCGAATTTTGCAGCGGGCGTTGTAAAAGATGATACTTCCAAACGCGCCATTTGACAAGTGGAGAAAGTCAACCTATACTTGGGGGAGTACGGAGTATGGAGTACGGAGTATGGAGTATGGGGGAACCCTTGCGTCTTTTCGCACCTTTCGTGTCTTTCGCGTCTTTCGTGTCTTTCGCGCTTTTCGCGTCTTTCGCGCGGGAGATGCCGCGTGCCCTGCTCTCTCCCTCTGTCCCCGGGGTTGAGGTGAGCGACATCGTCTGCACGCCCGGGCGGCTCTGGCGCTGGCGGGCGGCCTGTCCCGAGTACGGCCCCGGCGCCACCGCCTACCGGGTCGCCCACATCCGTCTCCCCAACCCCCTCCCGGAACTGCCGGTGGTGGAACTGAAGCCCGACCCCGAAGAGGAGGTGGTCCCGTACACCTACGCCTACGTCCGCCGCCTCCCCCTGGAAATCTACCGCCACCCGATGGAGGCCGCGCTGGGCCTGCCGCCGGTGCGGGTCCTCTACTCCGGCGACCAGTGGGTCAGTGTGGTGGGTCGGGTGGAGTACGAGGGGCAGACATGGATTCAGATCAATGCGGACGAGTTCGTCCCCGCCGATGCCCTGGCGTTCGGCCGCCCCTCCCGTTTCCAGGGAGTGTACCTCTCGGAACAGCCGTTGTATCCCTTCGGCTGGATCAACCGTCCCGTGCGCCCCTCCCGCGTCCCCCAGGGGCCACCGGATGACGCCGCGCCGCTGTACCAGCGCTATCAGGTCGTCACCATCTATGCCCAGGAGTTCCGGGCGCCGGAGGAACTGTGGTATCTCATCGGCCCCGACCAGTGGGTGGAGCAGAAGTACATTTCCAGAGTGACGGTGGACCCGCCGCCTGCCGGGGTGCCGCCGGGCGCGCGGTGGGTAGAGGTGGACCTCTTTGAGCAGACGCTGGCGGCGTACGAAGGGGAGCGGATGGTCTACGCCACGTTGATCTCCAGCGGCCGACCCGGCTCCACCTGGACGCCGTCCGGGCTGTTTCGCATCTGGGGTAAGTTCCCCGCCGCCAAGATGAGCAACCCCGACGCGAGGGACGGGAGTCCCGCCTGGTACTACCTGGAGGACGTGCCCTGGACGATGTATTTCAACGGGCCGTACGCGCTCCACGGCGCCTACTGGCACGATTCCTTCGGGTTTACCCGCAGTCACGGGTGTGTGAACCTGGCTCCCCGGGACGCCCGCTGGCTCTACGATTGGGCCGATGTGGGCACGCCGGTCTGGGTTCACTTCACGTCTCCGTTTCCTCAAGAGACACGCTGATGATTCTGCAACGCTGCCGCAACGTCCCCATCCCTTCGGGCTGAGGAGGGCCCATGAATTCTACAGAAAAACGGTTGCGGCAACTGGAGCGCATCCTGGAAGTCAATCTGGAACTGGTCTCCACGGTAGAGTTGAGCCCCCTGCTGGACCGTATTGTCTCCACCGCCGCCGAACTGACCGACAGCGAGGGGGCGTCTATCCTCCTGCTGGATGAGCGGAGCGGCGACCTGCGCTTCTGTACGGCGGCCGACCCACAGATGAGCGCCCGTCTAAAGGAGATTCCCGTGCCTGTGCACGGCTCCATCGCGGGCAAAGTGTTGACCGACCGGCAGCCCCTCATCGTGACCAACGCGACAACCGACCCCCGCCATTTCCGCCAGGTCGGCCTGCAGACGGGGTTTCAGACCCGTTCCCTTCTGGCGGTCCCGCTTCAGGCCCGGGATCGCTGCATCGGGGTGCTGGAAGCCGTCAACAAACGGGACCCGGGCGGTTTCACTCAGGAGGACACGGAAATCCTGACCGCGCTGGCGGCGCAGGCGACCGTCGCCATTGAGAATGCCCGCCTGGTGGAAGCGCTGCGGGCCGCCTACCGGAAATTGGGAGAATTGGACCGGCTCAAGTCGGACTTCATCGCCATCGCGTCCCACGAACTTCGGACGCCGCTCAGCCTGGTTCTGGGTTACGCCTCTCTGCTTCAGCAACAGGGTACCGGGGGTCGGGAACTGGAGGGAGTCCTGCGCGCAGCGACCCGTCTGAAGAACATCATTGAGACGATGTTGAACCTGCGCTACCTGGAAACCGGAGAGATGGTGCTCTACCGGGAAGTGTTTGACCTCCGGGAGGAGGTCGCTCTGGCCTGCGAGACCTACCGCTCCCTGGCAGAGGCCAGCGCACTGACCATAGAGTGCGTCCTTCCGGAGACGCCGCTCATTGTCCGGGCGGACCGGGAGAAGATCCGCCTGGTGCTGGACAACCTGCTCTCCAATGCGGTGAAGTTCACTCCTCAGGGGGGACGGGTGGAGGTGCGCGCGGTTTGCCGGCCCGAAATGGCCGAAATCGTTGTGGCCGATACGGGAATCGGCATCCCACCCGAAGCACTCCCACGGATATTTGAACGGTTCTATCAGGCGGAAGACCCGATGACCCGCCGCTATGGGGGATTGGGACTGGGGCTTTCCATCGTCAAAGAACTGGTGGAACGGCACGGCGGACGGGTGTGGGCGGAAAGCACGCCGGGCGAGGGCAGCCGCTTCTACGTCCGCCTCCCCCTCTCCACTCCGGACCGGTGAGGGTATCTCACACAAAGACACAAAGGCGCAAAGATTTCTTCGTGCCGTTGTGTCTTTGAGTGACATGATGATCCGCTCCCATTCTCCAACCTTCACAGCAGGAGTGCAACGATGGAATTTGAACTCTCCGAAGAACACCGCATGATTCAGCGCATGGTGCGGGAGTTCGCCGAGAAGGAAATCGCTCCCCGCGCCGAGGAGATAGATGAAACCGACCGCTTCCCCGAAGACCTCTTCCGCCGGATGGGGGAACTGGGCATTCTGGGGTTGCCGTTCCCGGAGGAGTACGGCGGCTCCGGCGGCGACTACATTGCGCTGGTCCTGGCCCTGGAGGAGATTGCCCGTGTCTCCGGCACGATGGCGATTATCCTGGACGCCCATACCTCCCTCTGCTGCGAGCCCATCTACCTCTTCGGCACCGAGGAGCAGAAGCGGAAGTACCTGGTGCCCCTGGCGCGCGGGGAGAAAATCGGCGCCTTCGGGCTGACGGAGCCACAGGCCGGCTCCGATGCGGGCGCCACCCGCACCCGCGCCGTCCGGGATGGCGACTTCTGGGTCATCAACGGGCAAAAGTGCTTCATCACCAATGGCTCCGTCGCCGATGTGGTCGTCTTCACCGCCAGGACGGACCCCGAGGCGGGCACGCGGGGCATCTCCGCCTTCATCGTGGAGAAGGGGACGCCGGGGTTCCGCCCCGGACGGGATGAGAAGAAGATGGGGCTGAGGGGCTCCGTCACCTCAGAATTATTCTTTGAGGACTGCCGCATTCCGGCGAAAAACCTGCTGGGGAAAGAAAACGAGGGGTTCAAACAGTTCCTGACCACCCTGGATGCCGGTCGGGTGGCCATTGCCGCGATGGCCCTGGGACTGGCCCAGGGGGCCTTTGAGCGCTCCGTGGCGTACGCCAAACAACGGGTCCAGTTCGGCCAGCCGATCGCCAACTTCCAGGCCATCCAGTGGATGATTGCCGAAATGGCAACGGAAATTGATGCGGCCCGCCTGATGGTCTACCGGGCCGCCCTGATGCGCACGAAGGGGGTGCGCTTTACCAAAGAGGCCGCTATGGCCAAATTGTTCACCACCGAGATGTCCGAACGGGTCTGCCGGAAGGCCATCCAGATTCACGGCGGCTACGGCTACATCCGGGAGTACGCGGTGGAGCGGATGTACCGGGACCAGCGGTTATGCGCCATCGGCGAGGGGACGAACGAAATCCAGCGCCTGGTCATTGCCCGCCATGTGCTGCGCGATTAACAGGACGGAGTGGGGCGAGGCAGAGGTCCGCGCCGCCATGCGACGCCCGTTGCCGGGGATGGCCGCTCAGGTCACCATGGCCCCTCGCCCCCGCCCCTTCCACCCTCCGGAGGGGTCCACGCCCCGCCAGGCCGGGGTGTTGCTCCTGCTGTACCCGGTCGGGGGCCACCTCCACCTGGTCTTTACCGTCCGCCCGGCCCATCTGGACTATCACGCCGGGCAGGTCTCCTTTCCCGGCGGCGGGTGGGAGGAGGGGGATGCCTCGTTGATGGAGACGGCGCTCCGGGAGACCCGGGAGGAACTGGGGATTTCGGCCGGGGAGATAGAGGTGCTGGGCCCGCTGACCCCCCTCTACATCCCGCCCAGCCACAACATGGTCCATCCCTTTGTCGCCCTTGCCCCGCGCCGCCCGGCCTTTCAGCCCGACCCGCTGGAGGTGGCAGAACTCCTGGAAGTGCCCCTGGCGACGTTCCGGGACCCGGCCATCCGCGGGGAGGACCGAATGGAGCAGGCCGGGCTGGAGGTGGTGATCCCGTACTACGCCGTGCACGGCTACAAAATCTGGGGCGCGACGGCCATCATCCTGGCGGAATTCCTGGCCCTGCTGGATTCGGTATAAGCGCGTGCTGGTGGGGCTTTTGCCGGGTCTCCTGCGAGGCGCGTCGCGCCTGAGGAGGGTATGGGGGTTGGGCGGGCGGGCGCAGGGGGCCCCCCCCCCCCCCCCCCACCAACCCAGCCCCCCGGCGGGGGTGGGTGGGCCCCCCCACCCCCCCCCCCCACCCACCCCC
>JBBIKR010000020.1:0-16021 GCA_037445395.1 Thermoflexales bacterium | reverse complement strand
CACCGCGGGGCGGCGGGCGGCCGGGGCGGGCCCCCCGCCCCGAAACCCCCCTTCTCCCCTGGCCGGTAGGCCAGGGGAGAAGGGGGGATGATATAGGGGGTGAGGAGTGGCAGCCAATTCGTTTGCGTGAAAACTTTGAAAAGCCCTGTGCTTCAGTCGGGCTTGCTGGACAAATTTGCAAAATCGTGTATTATTGAAAGAGAATAGGATTTTGCGGCGAAGGGACTGCAAAATCCCCCTTCCTTACCAGGAGGCAAAAATGGACCCCACATTGGAACTCCTGCAGGCGCTGACGGAAGCCGACGGCGTCCCCGGGTACGAAAACGAAGTGCGCGCCCTGGTGCGCCGTTACCTGGAACCCCTGGGCGCCATAGAACAGGACCGCATCGGTAGCCTTATCTGCCGACAGGGGGAAACCGGCCCCCGGGTGATGCTGGCCGGCCATATGGACGAAATCGGCTTTATGGTCCACCACATCACCAAAGAGGGATTCCTGAAATTCATCCCCCTGGGCGGCTGGTGGGACCAGGTGCTGCTGGGCCAGCGGGTCATTGTCAAAACCCACAAAGGCGACATCCCCGGCGTCATCGGCGCCAAGCCGCCCCACCTGTTGCCGCAGGAAGAGCGCAACAAGGTGGTGGAGAAGAAGGACATGTACATTGACATCGGTGCCACGTCCCAGGAGGAGGTGGAGGCCGCCGGTGTGCGGCTGGGCGACCCCGTCGTTCCGGCGGCGCCGTTCCAGGTGATGGCGGGCGGAAAGGCGTACCTGGGCAAGGCCTTCGACGACCGGGTCGGCGTGGCCCTGATGATAGACGCCCTGCGCCACTTCGCCCAGGCCCCTCACCCCAACATCCTCTACGGCGTCGCCACGGTGATGGAGGAGGTGGGGACGCGCGGGGCCAAGACCAGCGCCGAGGTGGTGAACCCCGATGTCGCCATTATCCTGGAATCGGACATCTGCGGCGACGTGCCGGGCATCAAGCCCGAGGAGTCGGCGGTGAAACTGGGCGGCGGTCCCAGTCTGGTGCTGGTGGACGCGCGGATGATCCCCAACCTCCGCCTGCGGGACCTGGTGATAGAGACGGCGAAGGCCCTGGACATCCCCCTTCAGTTCTCTGCCCTGACCGGCGGCGCGACCGACGGCGCGATGATTCATCTGCACGGCACCGGTGTCCCCACCGTGGTGCTGGGGGTACCGGCCCGCCACATCCACAGCCACTCCGCCATCATCCACCGGGACGACTACGACCGGGCCCTCCGTCTGCTCATCGGCGTCGTGGAACGCCTGGACGCAGATACCGTCCGGCGGCTGACCTCCGACTAACGGCTAACGACTAACGGCTAACGACTACCGGCTAACGGCTCACCATGGCTCGCGAACAGCGCATTGGCTCTATCCTGGCCATAGACTGCGGCACCGTCCTGACGAAAGCGATTCTGCTGGACCAGGTGGACGGCTCATACCACTTCGTTGCCCGGGGTGCCGCGTTGACGACGGCGGCCTCTCCCTGGCGGGACATCGCTCTGGGAATCCAGCATGCCATAGAGCAGGTTGAAGACATCACCGGCAGGGTGTTGCTGGATGAAGCCCGTCGCCTGATCATCCCCCAGCAGGGGGGACTCGCGGGGGTGGACGCCTGTGTGGCTGTCAGCAGCGCCGCCCCTCCGCTGCGGGTGGTGCTGGCCGGGCTGGTCCCCGAACTGAGTTTGTCCGTCGCCCAGCGCGCCGTTTCCGGCACTTATGCGCTGGTGGAGGACCTGATCGTCCAGGACCCCCGGCGGAGGATGAGCGAGGAGGACCAGATTCGCGCAGTGCTCCAGCGCCGGCCCGATGTGCTCTGTGTGGTAGGTGGCACCGACGGCGGCGCAACCCTCCCGGTTCTGGAACTGGTGGAGACGCTGGCGCTGGCCTGTTCCATGCTCTCTGAGGAGGAGCGCCCTCAGATTTTCTTCGCGGGCAATACCGCACTCCGTCAGAAAGTGGTGGACCTGGTGGGCGGACAGGCTTCCGTCCGTTCGGTGGACAACGTCCTTCCGGCTCCTGCCCTGGAGAATCCGGTGGGGTTGCGGAACGAACTGGAGGGATTCTATCGCCAGAAACAACTGGCTCAACTGCCGGGCGGCGAAATTCTCCACCGATGGCTGAACGTTCCCCTGATGCCGGTCAGCGAGTCCTTCGCCCGGCACGTCCAGTATCTCTGGTATCTGGACGAGTCCCCCAAAGGGACGCTGGGGATAGAAGTGGGGGCGGCCAACACCCTGGTGACGGCCGTCTTTGGTGGAGAGCCGGCGGTGACGGTGAGGGCCGGGATGGGCTCTGTGTACGGGTTGGAGCATTGGCTGGATCAGCGCGGCGCCGAAACCCTTTTACGCTGGATGCCCGTTCCGTTCAAACCCGAGCAGGTGCAATCCGTTTTGCACTACCGCGCGCTCTGGCCTGCCAGCGTCCCTCAGGAGGCAGAGGAACTCTGGCTGGAACAGAGCATTGTGCGGGAAGTCATCCGGGAATCTATCCGGACCGCGCGGCCCGCGTGGCGCCCCGGAAAAGCGCAGCCGTATTCCCAATTGACCCCTCTCTTTGACCCCATTCTGGTCGGTGGAGGAGCACTGGCGGCGGCTCCCCGCCCCGGCCAGTTGGCCCTGATGGTCCTGGACGCCGTGGAACCGATCGGAATTTCCACGCTCCTGCTGGACATCCACGGCCTGGCACCGGTCCTGGGCGCGGTGGCTATGCTGAAGCCGCTGGCGGCTGTGGAGGTGGTGGATAACGGCGGCCTGGTGAACCTGGCGACCGTCATCGCCCCGGTGGGCATGGCCCGGAAGGGAGAAGTCATCCTGCGGATTCGGGTCCACTACGAAAAGGGCGGTTCCCTGGACGTGGAAGTCCCGTACGGCTCTCTGGAGGTCCTCCCGCTTTCGCCCGGGGAGGAGGCGGTGCTGGAACTCCGACCGCGAGGCCGGGTAGATGTCGGGCTGGGGCCGGGTCGGGGTGGCAAACGCCGGGTATGGGGTGGTCTGGTGGGCCTGATTGTGGATGCTCGCGGCCGTCCGCTCCAACTGCCCGCCGACCCCTACGCCCGAATGGCTCAGGTCCAGCAGTGGCTCTGGGACGTGGGAGGATGACGGAGATGCGCTTCTACCTGCCTCAAACGGTCATCTCGCCCCTGACCGTCGTCCGGAAAGAGCGGCGCCTCCCGGGTCGGGGGGATATTCTGGTGCGCGAAGGGGACCGGGTGGAACCGGTCCAGGTCATCGGGCGGGCGATGGTCCCCGGAGAGTTCCGGATTGTTAACCTGGCCCAGATGTTGGGAGTACCCCGCCGGGCCGTCCGCCGGTATCTCAAGGTGAAGCCCGGACAGGAGGTCCGGCAGGGAGATGTCCTCGCGGCCCGGGGGGGATTCGTCCGGCAGGTCTGTCGGGCACCGATAACGGGGACGGTGACCGGCATCGGCGGCGGGCGGCTGATTATTGAGGCCCCTCCGCAGGTCGTGGAGGTCCGGGCAGGCTATCCGGGCGTCGTGAGACGGGTTCTTCGGGAGGAGGGCGTGGTGATTCAGGTGGCCGGCGCCCTCATCCAGTGCGCCTGGGGAAATCAGCAGGAAGGGTTTGGGGTTCTCCGTCTCCTGACGGATTCCCGGGAGAAATCCCTGCGAGCGCGGATGATAGACGCCTCATGCCGGGGGACGGTCCTGATGGGTGGCCTCCTGGCGGATGAGGACGCACTGGACCAGGCAATAGAGATGCAGGTGCGGGGAATCATTGTGGGAGGGGTGGCGCCGGAGTTGCTGGAGAAAGCGGCCCAGGCGCCGTTTCCGATTCTGGCCACCGAAGGGCCGGGAAGCGTTCCGATGTCCCCCCGCTGTTTTCAGTTGCTTTCCACCTACAATGGAAGGGAAGCGGTGCTGGATGGGCGTTTTGCCGGGGGGCGCTCTGTTCTCCGCCCGGAAATCATTGTGCCACTCCCGGCGGAGCCGGGGACCGGCCCCCTGGAATTGCCGGACGCGCCGTTGAAGGTCGGGGACACCGTCCGGGTCACCCGCCTTCCTTACGCCGGTCAGATTGGCACGGTCGTGGCTTTCGCACATACCGGGCGCCAGACCGCGGGAAGCCACCTGCCGATGGTGAAGGTCAGGGTCCCGGAGGAAGAGAATCCCCTGACGGTACCCGTCTTCAACCTGGAAGTCATCCGTTCCTGACGTCTGATTGCCATTTCGGGGGCGACTCCATTGCTATCCTGAGCCAACTCAAAAGGAGCGAAGCATGTTAGAAGATATGGACCTGGAACTGGAGGAGCCGGTGGAGGAGGAGGCCGAAGAGGCCGGCGAACGACAGAACCGGACCTTTATCATCCTGGTCGCCGTGATGGGTGGCCTGCTCCTGATCGGCATCATCGCCTTCTGTGTCTGGCTGCTCACTGTTGGCCGGGGAATCATGTTCGGCGGGCGCGCGGCGGTCCCTCCACCGGGGGAGGCAGTGATGGTGGCGGAGACCGCTACCGCTGAGGCGGCGCTGGTGGCGGAGACTGCCACTGCGGCGGCGCTGGCCCCGGCCCAGGCCTCCCCGGAGCCGACGGCGACCCCCACCCCTTCTCCGACGCCGGTCCCCCCTTCGCCGACGCCGCCGCCCACCATCGCCGCGCAGCAGGCGACGCCGACTCCCCGGATCACGGCAGCGCCCGGCGGGGCGGGTCCGACCCCGGTCCCCACCTACACCCCAACGGTGACCCCCAGCCCGCCGGCCCAGACCGGCATCGGGGCCTACACGGCGCTCATCCTGGCTGCCGGGCTGATCATTCTGCTGGTCATCTCCCGCCGCCTGCGGATGGCGACCGGAGGGCGGTAGCGCCTGGGCCGGCCGAAAGCGCTCGCTCCCGGTTGTGGATTGAGGCTGTTCGGTCTGCCGCAGGACAGGGCGCGGGGATGTCCTGCTGGCGGTGCCCGAGGAGGCTCCTCGTCAGCGCTTGCAATGAAGCCGTAACTCCATTATGAAGCCTTATGACCGGGACCTTTACCGGGGGAGGGCTTTTCAAAGAATTCGCAACAGGCGAAGCCGCCCGCCGCAAAATCCCTCCGCCAAGTAGAAGGCGCGCGATAGATTGATCACCGGGGGGTTAGAGAAATGACAACGAAGATACCACAGACACAAGCAGATTTGGTGAAAGCGATTGCTGAGATTGCCACGGCCATGCCGCTGGCGCGAACATTGCAACTCTATCAGTTCGCGCTTTTCCTCAAGACACATCCATTGCCCACCGAAGAAACATTTGAAGAAATCGCAGCCGATGAAGCACTGTGGGAAGCCCAATTCGCGGCAACTGACAACGGCAAGTTAGCGGCACTGGTGGCGACCGTTGAAGCCGAAATCAATGAAGGTAAAACGCTGCCGATGTTCAATGAATACGGCGAATTCTTTGAACACCGATGAAGTCACAAACGACCCCATCGTTCTGGAAGCATTATTGGGCTTTGCCTCCAGAAATCCGCCAGCGCGCACGGCAAGTCTACAAGTTGTGGAAGGATAATCCAGCGCATCCGAGCCTTTTCTTCAAGCGAGTGAAAGAAAGCCAGCCAGTTTACTCAGTGCGTATTGGTTTAGGATACAGAGCGCTTGGGTTGCTGAAGGGTGATACGGTAACGTGGTTCTGGATTGGTACGCACGACGAGTATGAACGGCTCCTCAAGTAAAAGGTGAGGAGTTACCCCCGAAGGGGTTGCAGTATCAGCCCGACGCTGAGGCGTCGAGCGCAAATCTTTAGCGCCGGGCTTAAAGGAGGCACCATGCCCCCCTCTCGCCTTCTCTGGTTGGGCGTCCTGATCGGAGTGCTGGGGGCAGTGGCCGGGATCGCCCTGTCCTCCCCCTGGACCGACGCATCCGCCCTTGCCTCTTCCCCTCCCACCGGAGTTGCCGGGGGAGGGGAATCTATCTCCCCCGACCCCCGCTGGCTGGACCTGGTCCGGGCCCGTTCCGCTTCCGGCATCCGCCTCCAGTCGGCCTCCCCTTCCCTCCACGTCCACCTCACCGACCGGACCGTCGCCGGACGGGTGCCCTCCCCGGCGTCCGTCACCGTCCGGGTGAGCCGGGGTGAGACCACCCTCCATACCATGACGGTCCAGCCGGTCCCCGACGGGGACGGTTACCTCTACATCGCCGTCCTCCCGCCCTGGGGGTCGGGCACCTGGATGTACGGCTACTGCGGGGAGCCCTTCCTCCCCGGGGACGTCTTCTGGGTGATTCAGGGCAACACCGTTCTCAGCCTCACCCTCCCATCCTTCTCCGTCCTCGCCGACCCCGATGCCGACATCATCTCCGGCACCGCCCCGCCCTCGGACACCGTGGCCCTTTACCTCTACCCCCGCGCCGACCCCGCCGGAGTGCTGACCCAGACCTCAACGGCCGACCCGGACGGCACGTACCGGGCCTCCTGGGCCGACCTGCGCCCCGGCGATACGGGCTACGCCGTCTGGAACGAGGCCCCGGGCCGGGCGGCCTACCTCCGCTTCGTTGCGCCGCTCCTTCAGGTCCAGGTAGACGGCTCGGAGGTCGTGGGGCTGGCCCCGCCCTGCACCGGCATCTATCTGGAGGTCACCGACGCGGCCGGAAACCACCTCATCGGAAGCCAGCCCTACGCGGGTCGGGACGGCCTCTACCAGACCTGGCTCTGGTGGTCGGAGAAAGAAGAGGGTCTCCCGAAATTGCTCCCCGGCTACCGGGTCCGGGCCTCTGCCGCCGGACAGGTCTTCTCCACCACCGTCCTCCCCGTGGCCGCCTGGACCGACCGCGCGGGCGGGCAGGTCCTGGGCGAGGCCCCGGTCGGCGCGCCGGTCCGGGTGGAGGTCGCCCACGGGCCCATAGAGGGAGACTGGGAGTCCGTCATCCAGCGGCCGCCGTACGCTTCGGTCACCGTCACCGCGACGGCCCAGGGCCGCTATACGGCGACCCTCCCCCTGGCCCCCGCCGACTTCGGGGCCGCCTTCGCCCTCGGCCCCGACGGCCACGAGACCTTCGTCCGCTTCGCCGTCCCCTATCTCCGGGTAGTCCTGGGCCCCGAGCGTTTCTGGTACGGCTCCCTCCTCCAGGGCCAGGTGGACGGGGCCAGAGTCCCCATCACCCTGACCCTGCAGGGGTCAGCGGGCCTCATCCGGGACGTCCGCCTCCTCCACTCTGCGGGGAACGGGTTTTTCCAGGACCTCTCGTCCCAGAACGACCCGGTCCTGGAGACGGGCGACGTCCTGACGGTGGAGACGGCGCGGGGCGTGCAGGCCGCGCTGACCCTGCCCGTGCTGACCGCCCGGGTGGACCCCCTTTCCGATACCGTCTCCGGGCAGGCACTGCCGGGAGCCCGCCTGACCGTCGTCGTCTGGGGAGGGGCCTATGGGGCGTCGCCCTCCGGCGCTCCGTCCCCGAACGCGGCGGGCCCTCTGGGTGGGGGTGAACCCACCCCTCCGCCACCTCCGCTGCCGGTCCGGGTCTCCCAGGTCGTCACCGCCGGGGCCGACGGGGCCTACGTCGCCGATTTCCGGGGGATCGCAGACCTCACCCACCGCAGCACGGGCGAGGTCTCCATGGCCACCCCGGAGGGACACACCGTGATCCGCCCCTTCCGGGCCCAGGATTGCCGCCCCCTCCTTACCGCCGTCGCCGTCGGCGGGAACCGCCTGAGCGGCATCTCCAGCCAGGGTTGTCCTTCCCTCACCCTCCGGCTGATCGGCCCCGACGGGGCGTTCAAGGCTGAGAGGTATGCCGATTTCTCCTGGTGGGATTCGTTTGAGTTCTACTTCTACGAGCACGAGGCCTGCCCCTGGCCGGGAGATTGCGATGGGAAAACTCGCCCCATCCTGATCCTTCCCGGCGACCGGATTGAAATCGCCAGCGGCGGGGTCGTCTACACCACGACGGTCCCCACGCTGACGCTGGAGGTGGACCCGGCCGCGCCGGCCCTTCGGGGCCAGGCCCCGGCAGGGGAGACGTTGCAGGTGAAGATTCGCGACGATTCCGACGTGCTCCGCCACGTCCTCACCACGACGGTCGCCCCGCAGGGCCGCTACACCGTCTCTCTGGCGGGCATCTACACTCCGACAGCGGGCGACTCCCTCACCGTCTGGTGGTCATCCGACGAGACGGGGTTCTTCGTGCTGGACGTGCTCCCGCGCCTGGAGGCCGGGCTATTCCGGGACTCCCTGTTTGGCTTTCTGCACCCTCTCATCCCTTATACCGTCACTCCGGGCTTCACCACGGGCTACGCCGGGCCGCGCGGCGAGTTGCTCGCCGGCGTGGGTCCTCTGTTCCCCGGCGACATGGTGACAGTGACGACCCCGCGCGAGGAAGTGACCCTGACCCTCCCTCTGCTGACGGCGCGGATAGACCGGTTGGCGGCGGCCGTCTCCGGGCAGGCGCCGCCCGATGCACCCCTGGAGGTCTCTCTCTCCGCCTATCCCCTCTATCTCTCCCGGTGGGTGACGGCGACCGCGGCCGGGACGTACACCGTCTCCTTCCCCGAAGTGACCTCCCTGGACGGCGCATGGGGGACGGTCCGCTACACCAATCCCCCGGGCCATCGGGTCTTCCTGCAGTTCGGCGCCCGCTCCTGGTCGGTCTCGCTGGGAGAGCCATGCGCGGACGGCTACGCCGACATGTGGGGGGCACCCTTCACCGCGACGCTGGCGACCCCCGGCGGGTTCACGGAGGTCGTGACCGGGACGGCCTCCGGGTACAACGCGTCCTTCCGTGCCTGTTTTTCCCGTCCCATCGGGCCCGGTGACCATCTGGGGCTGGCCCAGTCCAGCGGGGAGACGGAGTTCGTCGTCCCCCGCCTCACTGCGAGCCACGACTGGGCGGCCCAGGTGCTGGAAGGGGAGGCGCCGCCGGGCAGTCTGGTGGAGGTGACCTTCCCGCGGGTGTGGTGGTCGGTCCTTCGCCGGACGGTGGCGGACAGTGCAGGCCGCTACCAACTGGACACGCGTGGCCTGAACCTGCTGGTCGGGGATTCGGGGGTCATCTCGGTGACCGATGCCGAAGGGAACGTGACCCGGCTGGCCTTCCGGGTCCAGGGGTATCGGGTGTACCTGCCGGTGGTGGTCCGGTGACAACGGGGAATCAGGGGATGAGGCCCAACATCCGGGAAGTATCGGACCCCCGGGAGTGGGATGACGCGCTGCTGTGCCTGCCCAATCCCCACGTCCTGCAGACCTGGGAGTGGGGGATGTTCAAGGAACGACAGGGCTGGCGGGCCTTTCACTACCTCTGGGAGACCCGGGAGGGGCCCTGCGCGGCGGCGCTGGCCCTCCTCCGCCGCCCCGCCCGTCTTCCGCTGGGAGTGATGTACGTCCCCAAAGGGCCGACGCTCCCCTGGGACGACGTCTCGCTCCTCCAGAGCGTGTTGGCGGACCTGGAAACTGCCGCCCGCAGGGCCGGGGCCGTATTCCTGAAAATAGACCCCGATGTGGAGGAAGATACGCCGGAAGGGAGAACGGTGACCGCCATCCTGCAGACACGGGGCTGGCGGCTATCCGCCGAACAGGTTCAGTTCCGCAACACCCTTCTCCTGGACCTGATCCTTCCGCCGGACGACCTCCTGGCCCGGATGAAGCCCAAATGGCGTTACAACATCCGGCTGGCCCAGCGAAAGGGCGTGACGGTCCGTCCGGGGACGGCGGAGGACCTGCCCCTTCTCTACCAGATGTACCAGGAGACCAGCGTGCGGGACCGGTTCGTTATTCGGCCGGAGGAATATTACCGGGACGCCTGGGGCTTGTTTATGGATGCAGGGCTGGCGCAACCGTTGATTGCCGAGATAGAGGGGGAGCCGGTGGCGATGGTGATGCTCTTCCGGTTCGGAAGGCGGGCATGGTACATGTACGGCGCTTCCCGATCGGTGTATCGGGAGTATATGCCCAACCACCTGCTCCAGTGGGAGGCCATTCGCTGGGCCCAGGCACAGGGGTGTACGGTCTACGACCTCTGGGGGGCGCCGGAGAGACCGGATGAATCGGACCCGATGTGGGGAGTCTACCGGTTCAAGGCGGGCTTCGGCGCCCGGCCGGTCCGGTATATCGGGGCCTGGGATTTCCCTGTCCACCGTGCAATTTACAACCTGTACACCGTTCTTACCCCCCGCGTGCTGGCGCTGATGCGCTGGCGGTACTGGCTGGGGATAAAAGGATAAGGAGGGAAGAATGGAAATACTGATGCTCATTTTCATCTTCTTCGCTGGTCTGATTGCCCTGATCCTTCTCTTCTCCATGATCCGCATTGTCCGGGAGTATGAGCGGCTCGTGGTCTTCCGGCTGGGCCGTTGCATCGGCACCAAGGGGCCGGGCGTGGTCTTCCTGATCCCGCTCATTGACCGGGCAGTGGTGGTGGACCTGCGGGAGCAGTTTATGGAAATCCCCCACCAGACCAGCATCACCAAAGACAACGCGCCGATCGGGGTGGACTTCCTCATCTACTGGAAGGTCGTGGACCCGGAGGCGAGCGTCATCCAGGTCGGGGACTTCCGGCGGGCGTCTATCGGCATTGCCACCACCACGTTGCGCGCCGTCATCGGCGACATCATGCTGGATGACGTCCTGGCTCAGCGGGAGCATATCAACCAGGTCCTGCGGGTCAAACTGGACGAGGTGACGGAGCGGTGGGGCGTCAAGGTGACCAGCGTGGAGATTCGGGAGATTGAGCCGCCGAAGGAGATTCAGGCGGCGATGAACCGACAGATGTCGGCGGAGCGGAACCGC
Organism: Thermoflexales bacterium; assembly: GCA_037445395.1. Classification (GTDB taxonomy): domain Bacteria; phylum Chloroflexota; class Anaerolineae; order B4-G1; family DUEL01; genus SpSt-77. Next base: position 5,291 of record JBBIKR010000020.1, on the reverse strand, counting down.
CGGGCAATGGTCACCGAGGCGGATGGCCAGCGGGAGGCGGCCATCAAGGTCGCGGAGGGCGAGAAACAGGCCGCCATCCTGCGGGCCGAGGGGGAGAAGCAGTCGTCCATCCTCCGGGCCGAGGGGGAACGGGCCGCGCAGGCCCTGCGCGCCGAGGGGTACGCGATGGCCCTCCGCTACATCTTTGAGGTCGCCCAGAAAATAGACCCCAACACGATGACGCTCCAGTATCTGGAGACCCTGCGGCGGTTGGGGGAGAGCCCGGCGACCAAATTCGTCTTCCCGCTGGAGTTCACCCGTCTGCTGGGAAGTTTGCGGCGGGAGACGGAGGCGGAGTAGGAGATGGCGGTGCCTCACCCCTCCCCCTGCCCCCATAGGCGCTAACTGAAGGGCAATGGCGGCATTGCCCACGAATGGTGGAATGTTTTTATGAACTTATGGCCGCCAGTAGCGCCGACTGAAGGGCCACGCCGAGGGCTCGCCCGAGGCGTCGTCCTCTTTGGGCTTCCAGCCTCCGGTCGGCCTTCGCCGACCGGGAGCATGCGTCGGCGCAGGCCGACGCCGGGCGCGAAAGCGACCAGGGAGGCCGATTTCCAATCGGCGCTCCTGGCGGTGGACAGCCCGGCGCTCCGTTAAGTTGTCAGGGAGGGGGTGCCGCCGCAGGCGGCGGGGGTGGGGTGAGGCATAAAAGCGCCCCCTTCGGGCCTATGGCAGGCAGGAGAGGTTGGCCCCCACCGTGATGCGGTTGGCGGTCCAGACCTCGCCCGCCAGCCTGCCCTGGACGCTCACGGCGTCCCCTGCCTGCAGGTCGGCCAGCGTAATCGGCACCACGCCGGTTCCCGTCTTCTTGAGAAACCGGGTGGCGGCATCGGTCTGAACCGTCACCGTCTGGCCGATGAACGGCTGAACGACCCGATTGCCGCGGACGACTTCCACGGTCACCCTCGCCGCACCGGTATCCACGGCCGCGATTCGGCCAACCATGTTGAAAGGCATCCGTTTCGGCGGCCGATTCCCCGCGGCCAGCACCGGTACTGCCATCCCTGCCACGATGACCATCGCCAGTAGAAGCATCATCCACCGTTTCATCTGTTACCTCCTTGCTAAAGTGGTCTCGGAGCCTCCTGTGTAGAGGGCTCTATTATTGAGACGGAAAAATCCCCCCGGAGATACGGCCAGCAGTATCCTGCCCGTATCTCCGGACCCCACTTCCCGTCTTATACTCAGGAGCATGAATGGACGACTCGTCCCTGCTGGCGCGGGCCCAGCGGTTGGAGACCCAGGCCCTGGTTCAGATTTACGACCTCTATAGCGATGAACTCTACCGGTACGCCATGCGGCTGGGGGGCGACCCGGACCTGGCCGAAGAGTGTGTGGCCGAGGCGTTCGCCCGACTGCTGGATGCCTTCCGACGTGGCCGCGGTCCGCGTGAGTTCCTGCGCGCCTACCTGTACCGCATCGCCCACAACTGGCTGACCGATCAGTTCCGCGCCCGCCGGGGCGACATCTCCCTGGAAGAGGCCCTGCCCCTGCCCGCTCCGGATAACCCGGCGGAGGAGGCCGAAACCCGTATTCGCCAGCAGGCCGTCCGTTCCGCCCTCCTCCATCTGACGCCGGACCAGCGGCAGGTCATTCTTCTGCGATACGTGGAGGGGTGGGAACTGGAGGAGATTGCCCGCGCGGTACAAAAACCGGTCGGTGCCGTCAAATCTCTGCAACACCGCGCGGTGGCCCGTTTGCGTCGCCTTCTGGCCCCGGCGGAGGGCCATGAAACGGATCAGGCCCCATAATGAGGACTGGTGAAGTATGACTGCGAAGCCCGAAGAGGAACTGGACCCCCTGGTTGGTCGCTGGCTGGATAGTTTGCGGTCGGTACCTCCCCGGGACCCCCGGCGGGCATCCCGGACCCGAGCCCGATTTGTCGCCCAGGCCGTATCTGCCCGGCCCGCTCCTCGTCATAAAGAATGGACGTTCATCCTGTTCGGAAAGGAGCGAAGCATGGTGCAGATTCTCGTTTCCCTGCTACTGGTCGTGGCCTCGCTGGCAGGTTTCACCGGGACACTGTATGCGGCCCAGGACGACCTCCCCGGGCAGACGCTGTACCCCCTGAAGACCTGGAGCGAGGACGTCCGGGTTGCGCTGACGGCGGACCCGGCCCGCCAGGTGGAACGGCTGATGGACATGGCCCAGCGCCGGGTGGAAGAAGCCGTTGCCCTCACCCAGGCCGGTCAGGAACCGCCGGAGACGGTCCTTCAGCGGATGGAGCAACATCTCTACCGGGCGATGGAGCGGGCCGCCGCCCAGGGGGATGACCAGATGGTGCAGACTCTGGCTCGGGTAGAGGCACGCCTGCGCGCGATGCAACAGATGCTGACCAGCGCCCCGCAGACCCCGGTCCGGGAGCGAGTGTGGACGCGACTGGAAGCATGGCGGCGCCTGGCCCAGGCGGGTGAGGCCGACCCCGCCCAATTCCGCCAGCAAATTCGGGAGCGGGTTCGGCAGGGTGCCCCGGTTTCTCCGGAGCCTCCCGGCCCCGGCCCGATGATGACGCCCGGCACAGGCCCCGGCCCGATGGAGACCCCCGGCGCTGGCCCCGGCCCCGGCCCGATGGAGACACCCACACCCATGTCGGGCGGAGGGGGTAGGGGCGGTCAATGACCCCCGTTCTTCGGGGGGAAATGAAAGAAAAGTTGTGGGGCGGCAAAGCCGCCCCACAACTTTTTTCTTTCCGTATGGGCGCGGTGTTTTTCAAAAGTGGGCCGCGCAAGCCCTGGTCGGGTGTCCGTTTCCCCCATACCCATTTGATGTTATAATAAGAGACATCCACGACGGATTACGGAGGCCCGATGGAATCCACCCCCATCATCCCTTCCCGTGCCGAAACCATTCGCGCCTGGAGAGCGCGGGGCGGAGGGATTGCCGCCGTCCTTCCCATCCATTACCCCCGCGCCCTGCTGCGGGCCTTCGGCCTGCTCCCGGTGGAGGTCTGGGGGCCGCCGCGTGTGGACCCCGCCCCCGGCGCCGCCCACCTCCAGCCCTACGTCTGCTCCATCGTCGGCAACGCGCTCTCATTTCTCCTCAAGGACGGTCTGGAGGTGGCGGATGTGATCATCGTCCCCCACGCCTGCGACTCGCTCCAGGGGTTGGGGAGCCTCCTGCTGGACTTCGTGCGGCCCCGGCAACCGGTCTTCCCCATCTACCTCCCGCGCGGCCGCCGGGAGAGTGACCGGCAGTTTCTGGCCGACGAGTGCCGCGCCCTCTACGGGAAACTGGCCGCGGTGACCGGCCGCACTCCCCCGGAGGCGGAACTGATGGAGAGTATCCGCCGGGAGGAGGAAGCGGACGGCCTGCTGGCGGAACTCCACCGCCGACGCCGTGCGCTCCCCCTGACCGACCTGGCCTTCTACCGGCTGGTGCGGGCCCGGGAGTACCTTCCCGCCGAGGAATTCGCCGCTCTGGCCCGTTCCGTGCTGAATGCCCCGCCCGCCGACCCGCGCGCCGGTATTCCCGTCCTCCTCTCCGGCATCGTCCTGGAACCGATGGCGCTGCTGGACGCGATCAACGAAATGGGCGGCACGGTCGTCGCCGACGACCTGGCCTGCTGCGGCCGCCGCCTCTACCCGCCCGGCGCCAGCAACGATCCCTTCCTTCGGATGGCGGAGCGCATCCTGGACGGCCCCCCCGACCCCACCCGGGGCAGTCCCATCGCGGAACGGCTCCGGCATCTGGTCGGGCTGGCCCGGGAGAGGGGCGCGCGCGGCGTCATTTTCTACGACGTCAAATTCTGCGAGCCGGAACTCTTTGACCTGCCCCTCCTGCGGCGAGGGCTCCAGGAGGCCGGCCTGCCCTCCGTCCACATAGAAATGGACCTGAACGATCCGCTATCCCATCAGGTACTCACCCGCATAGAGGCGTTTCTGGAGATGGTTGCCGGTCAGAACAGGGAGGAGGCCCGCCGATGAGCGCCGTCAATGCCCTGCGCTATCACTGGAATGTGAACATCCTGGGGCCGGTGGTCCTGCGGATTCAGCGCTGGCGGGCGGAACGCCGCCCTGCCCGCTGGGACACCCGCTATCTGGCCCCGCCGCTCCGCATCGCCCCCCGGACCAAAGAACTGGTCGCGCGGCACTGGCTGGCGGGCCGCTACGCCAGCGGCTACCGCAAAGTGGCCTGGGTCACCTCCGGCGCGCCGGTGGAACTGCTCAAGGCGCTGGATTTCTACGTCCTCTACCCCGAAAACCACGCCGCCATCTGCGGGACGGCCCGGCTGGCGGTGGACATCGCGTCCGAGGCGGAGAGCGCCGGATACTCCCGCGACCTCTGCTCCTACGCCCGTACCGACATCGGCGCGGCCCTTTCCGGCAAGACCCCGGTGGGCCGTCTCCCCAAACCGGACGTCCTCTTCGCCTGCACCAACATCTGCCAGACCGTCCTCTTCTGGTACCGGGTCCTGGCCGAATACTTCGGCGCCCCGCTGGTCCTGATAGATACCCCCTTCGTCTACACCGAAGAGGCCGCCGAACACGCCGTCCGCTACGTCCGGCGGCAACTGGAGGAGGCGGTGCCGGTCCTGGAGCGGATTGCCGGGAAACGGCTGGACGAGCGGAAACTGCGACAGGTGGGCCTGTTGAGCAAGCGGGCGTCGGAACTGTGGCTGGAGATTCTCCAGCGCTGCCGTCACCGACCGGCCCCCATCTCCGTCTTTGACCAGTTCATCCAGATGGCCCCCATCGTGGAGATGCGCGGCGACCCGGAGACGGTGGACTTCTACGCGGCGTTGCTGAAGGAGGTGGACGAACGGATTGCCGCCGGGGTGGGCGCCGTCAAAAACGAGCGCAAGCGCATCCTCTGGGATAATCTCCCCATCTGGTACCGGCTCCGCTATCTGGCGGAGTTCCTGGCCCGGCACGGCGTCGCCGTCGTCGCCTCCACCTACACCAACGCCTGGGGGGAACTGGCCCCGCTCATTAACCCGGACGACCTCTGGGACTCTATGGCCCGCACGTACATCTACCCCATCCTGAACCGGGGGACGGGTCACAAATTGAAGACGATGCGGCAGATGGTGGAGGAGTATCAGTTGGACGGCGCCATCCTCCATTCCGACCGGTCCTGCAAGCCGTACTCCATCGGGCAGATGGACCAGCGGGACCGGCTGATCCGCGAGTTGGGCGTACCGGCGCTCCTTCTGGAGGCCGACCACAACGATGACCGGGTCTTCGCCGAGGAGCAGGTGGCCACCCGCCTGGCGGCGTTCGTGGAGATGCTGGGATGAAAGCAATATATTTTTC
>JBBIKR010000019.1:0-2062 GCA_037445395.1 Thermoflexales bacterium | reverse complement strand
CGCCACCCTCGCCGCCTGGAAGCCGCCTGCGGGCTGAACATCGCCGTCAACCTGGGCACCACCCTGGCCTATATCCTGGGCTTTCTTTTGTGATCCAACTGCGAAGGACACGAATAACCACGTAGGCCGCGGATGTCCCCTCAACGAAAGGTCAAGCCGTTCTTCTGGCCTCCCACCCTGCTCCTCCGCCAGGGGGCCAGCACCATCTACTTCGGCCTGCTGGTCGGGTGGCGGTACCTGCCCCACTGGCTGGCCCGGGAAAGCGTCCGCTCCATGCCTGTGGCCGCTGGCGCCATCGGCATGGGATGCATCGGCTTCCCGGCCCACCCCGCATGGGAAGTCACCGCGGCCTGCAATCTCCACTGCATCCACTGCCACGCCTCCGGAGGGCGCCCCGCTCCCGATGAGTTGACCACCGCCGAGGCGAAGCGGCTCATAGACGACCTGGCAGACGTAGAAGAGTTCCGGATGCTGGTCTACACCGGGGGGGAGCCCCTGGTACGGCGGGACGTCTTTGAGTTAATGGAGCACTCCCGACGGGTGGGATTTGCCAACGTCATCGCCACCAACGCCACGCTCATGGATGACGAGGTGGCCCGCGATCTGCGGCGGGTCGGGGTGGTCGGGGCCGCCGTCAGCCTGGATGCCCCCAACGAACAGGTCCACGACTTCGTGCGCGGCTCCGCCCGGGCGTACCAGCGGGCCATAGAGGGGATGCGCGCGCTGCGCCGGGCCGGCATCCTGCTCCAGATTAACGTGACCGCGATGAAGTACAACATAGACCTGCTGGACGAACTGCTGGCCCTGGCCGACGAACTGGGCTCCAGCATCATGCTGCTCTACCAACTGGTCCCCGTGGGACGGGGCCAGGAGATTGCGACCGCCTCCCTGGACCTGACCGAAAACGAGCGTCTGCTGCGTTTCCTGGCCGAAAAACAGCGGACGATTCACCCCATCGTGGAGCCGGTCGCCGGTCCTCAGTACTGGCCGCATCTCCTGGAGCGGCGGGGGCTGAAGGATGGCCTCTGGCTCCGCCTGGCCCGGCCCCTCTTCCACGGCTGTTCCGCCGGACGGGGGTTCGTCTACATTAAGCCCAACGGCGACGTCTGGCCCTGCCCATTTGTGGACGTCCATTGCGGGAACGTGCGGGAGCAGTCGTTCCGCGAAATCTGGGAGAACTCCCCGGTGTTTCAGGACCTGCGCCATCGGGAGACTCGGCTGAAGGGCAAATGCGGTCAGTGCCGGTACAACGGGATTTGCGGCGGATGTCGCGGCCGCGCGCTGGCGCTGACCGGGGACTACATGGCCGCCGACCCCACCTGCTTCATCGGCGCCTGACCGGGGCGCGCCGGGTGGATTTGACAACCCGCCCCGTTGGTTTACAATTATCCTCACACAAAGACACGAAGGCACAAAGACATAGAGAAACTCTGCGTCCTTTATGGGAGTCTCCCCGAGGAGGTGCCCGGTGGCGACCGGTTACGTATATCACCCCGTCTATCTGGAGCATAACCAGCCCGGCCATCCGGAGAACGCCCGCCGCCTGGAACGAATTATGGCCGCCTTCCGGGACGCAGGGCTCCTGGAGCGGCTGACGCCCATAGAGGCCCGGCCGGCCACCGAAGCGGAACTGGCCCGGGTCCACACCCCCGCCTACATCGCCCAGGTGCAGCGGGTGGCGGAGCGGGGCGGGGGCCACCTGGACGCCGACACCTACATGAACGCCCGCTCCTACGACGCGGCCGTCATGGCCGCCGGGGGGCTCCTGGCCCTGGTGGAGGCCGTGGTGGAGGGACGGGTGCAGAACGGCTTCGCCCTGCTCCGCCCGCCGGGCCACCACGCCCTTCCCGACCGGGGCATGGGCTTCTGCCTCTTCAACAACGTCGCCGTCGCCGCCCGCCACGCCCAGACCCTCCCCGGCATCCGCCGCGTCTTCATCGCCGATATAGACGTCCATCACGGCAACGGCACCCAGGCCATCTTTGAATCCGACCCCACCGTCTTCTACTTCTCCACCCACGAGTACCCCTACTACCCCGGCACCGGCCACTGGAAGGAGACG
>JBBIKR010000018.1:0-2095 GCA_037445395.1 Thermoflexales bacterium | reverse complement strand
CGGTCGCGCTCCGCGCCTTGCGCGGGGTGAGGAAAGTCCGGGCTCCGCAGGGCACGGTGCTGGGTAACACCCAGGCGGGGTAACCCGACGGATCGGGCCACAGAAACAGACCGCCGGGCTGGTAGACTGGTAAACTGGTGACTGGTAACTGGTAACTGGTAGACCGGTGAACCGGCCTGCTGGCCTGGTAAGGGTGAAAAGGTGGTGTAAGAGACCACCGGCGTCCGGGGTGACCCGGGCGGCCAGGCAACCCCCACCGGGAGCAAGGCCAAGCAGGGGCGACGTGGGGGCAGGGCCTGTCCCTGCCCCTGCACGGGGCGGCCCGTCCCGTCCGAGCCCCGGGTGGGCCGCTTGAGGCGGCGGGCAACCGCCGTCCCAGAGAGATGACCGCCCACGACAGAACCCGGCTTATCGGCCGGCCTGGAGCAAAACCGCTGGAGATTCTCTCCCCCTTGGGCATCCGTGATCTCTACATGGGTCAGACTGAAAAGGCCCAGGTCCCACTGAACGTGGATGCGCCAGTCAGTGCCCTGGCTGCCGAGCTGGGAAACGGTGGTGGCATCCACCAGACGGAGATGGACAGGGTAGTGGGGAAGGGAAGGGCCTCGCCGCTCCAGGAAAGCCCCGATGATACGGCCCAGCCAGGGAAGGGTATTACGGAGCCGTTTCAGCACGGCCACGTCTGAAAGGTTGGCCAGGCCCAGAGCGGTGGCCCATGCTCCTACGGCGCGCAGGGATCAGTCCAGAGGGGAGTAAACCAACACCAGGCGGAGGAGGTCCAGGCAGGAGCGAATTTCCCGCCTCCGCTGGAACGCTCCGGTCTCCCGAGCCATCTGGCTCACATCTTCAGGAAGGCGGGAGCATAAGTTCTCCCATTCTTCATCACCGATGAAATGCTCTTGGAGGACATCTGCCGGATGTTGAGTGCTCATACCCCCTATTATATCACTTTTAACGAATCGCATCCCGTTAAGTGAGCGCCTATGGAACCTGCTTCTCCCCTCCCCCTTTATAGAATCTCTCCAACTCCTGCCGCGCCTCCGCCAGCACCCACCTGCCCCAGTACCTGACCGCCTCCAGCAGCGGGTTGAAATCCGGCGGTGGGGCGTCGGCCGGCGCGGGGGTCTCCAGGCGCCGCCGGTCGCGGGCGAGGGCTTTGTTGTACTGTTCCCGGACGTAGCGGGAGAGCGCGTTGTACAGTTCCTTCTCGGCCGGGGACTCGCGGCCCAGGTCAAAGGAGAGGGTCTTCACGTGGCGGGGCAGGAAGAGCGGACGGCCCTCAAAGTCCCTCAGGTCCTCCTTGACGCGGCGGATAAAGAGGGGGTTATCCCGGTTGCGGATGGACTCGGCCACCATCTCGGCGGTGGCGAAGAAACCCGGCTCCAGCAGGTCCAGGAGAAGGCGGAAGTTCTCCGGGTCGCCCCGGTGCGGCGTGGCGGTCAGGAAGAGGAGGTGGGTCGCGCTGCGGGAGAGCACTTCGCCCAGGCGGTAACGGTCGGTGCGTTCCAGTTTGTTGCCGTAGATGTAGGCGCTCATCTTGTGCGCCTCGTCCACGATCACCAGGTCAAAGCGGGCCGCGGCCAGCGCGGGGAGGACGTCGTCCTGCTTGGCGAAGTCCAGGGAGGTGAGAATCTGCGCTTCCCGTTCCCAGACGTTCTCGCCGTAGAGGGCGTCCATCACGCCGCGATCTATGACCACGAAGGTCTCCGCGAAGCGCTCCTTCAGTTCCCGCCGCCACTGGTCCTTGAGGTGTCCGGGGACGACGATGAGGATGCGGCGGGCCAGGTGGCGCAGTTTGAGTTCTTTGAGGATCAGGCCGGCCATGATGGTTTTGCCGGCGCCGGGGTCGTCGGCGATGAGGAAGCGGATGCGGCTTTGCTGCTCCGCCGGGCAGTGCTGGCGGCGGGCGAAAATCCGGAAATCACATCCATCCCGCCTTTGCGTACAGCGCGGCGAAATGATGGGTGGGGCCGTGTCCGTGGCCCAGGTCCAGGGCATGGCGCAGCGCCAGGGTGATGTACTCCTTGGCCTGCCGGACGGCTTCCACCACATCCAGCCCCTTTGCCAGACCCGCTGCGATGGCCGACGCGAAGGT
>JBBIKR010000017.1:0-2120 GCA_037445395.1 Thermoflexales bacterium | reverse complement strand
GTCCGATGACGATGGGAGAGGACATACCTGTGCCCTGTGAAGTGCTGCGGGTGGAGAACCTCACCGTTGCCTACAACGGGCGGGTGGCCCTGCGCGACGCCACGTTCACCGTCCTGGGAGGGGAGCGGGTGGCCGTCGTCGGGCCCAACGGCGCCGGAAAATCCACCCTCTTCAAGGCCATCGTCGGCCTGCTCCCCCCGGAGTCCGGGCGGGTGGAGGTCTTCGGGTGCAACCCCCACCAGGAACGGGTCTCCATCGGCTACGTCCCCCAGCGGGAGGACGTGGACCTCAATTTCCCGGTGACGGTGGGCGACGTGGTGATGATGGGGCGGGTCGCGCACATCGGCTGGCTACGGCGGCCGTCCCGCCGGGACCGGGAGGCCGTGCGGCGGGCCCTGGAGCAGGTCGGGCTGGCGGAACTGGCGGACCGTCCCCTGGGTGAACTCTCCGGTGGGCAGGTGCAGCGGGCCTTCATCGCCCGCGCCCTGGCCCAGGAAGCTCCGTTGCTCCTGATGGACGAACCCTTTGCCGGGGTGGACGCCGCCAGCGAAGAGGCCATCCTGGGGCTTCTGGACCGTCTCCGGGAACAGCGGGTGACCGTCCTGCTGGCGACTCACGACCTCCAGATGGCGGCGGAATGGTCGGACCGGGTGCTCCTGCTCAACGGCGAGATCATCGCCTACGGCCCGCCCGGGGAGGCCCTCTGCCCGGCCGCCCTCCGGCGCGTGTACGGCGGACAACTGACCGTCTGGGAGCACGAACGAGGGGCCTTCCTGCTGGGCGACGGACACTGTTCGGGAGGACGGCGATGACCGGATGGCTGCTGGAGCCGCTGACCTATCCGTTTATGCTCCGGGGACTGTTCGCGGCGGCCCTGGTCGGGGCGGTCTGTGCCGTACTGGGGACCTACGTGGTGCTGCGGGGCATGGCGTTCTTCGGCGACGCCCTGGCCCACGCCATCCTGCCCGGCGTGGCAGTGGCCTACCTGGCCCGATGGCCCCTCAGCGCGGGCGCGCTGGCGGCCGGACTCCTGGCAGCGGCCGCCATCGGGTACCTCCAGAACCGCGTCCGGGAGGATACCGCCATTGGCATCGTCTTCTCCGGCGCGTTCGCCCTGGGCATCGTCCTGCTCAGCACGGTGCGCACCTACACCGTGGACCTCACCCACTTCCTCTTCGGCAACGTCCTGGGTGTCTCCCCCACCGACTTGGCCGTGACAGCCGCTCTGGGCGGAGGGGTGTTGTTGCTGACGGTGGCCTTCCACAAAGAATTGGTGCTGGTCTCCTTTGACCCGGTGCTGGCGACGGTCCTGCGGTTGCCCACCACACTCCTCCGGTACCTCCTGCTGCTGATGCTGGCGGTCACCGTCGTGGCGTCCCTGCAGGTGGTCGGGGTGGCGCTGGTGGTGGCCATGCTGGTCACCCCGCCGGCCACGGCCTACCTGCTGGTGCGGCGGGTCGGGCCGATGATGGGGCTGGCGGCCCTCTTCGGCGTCTTCTCCGCCGTCGCCGGCCTCTACGGTTCGTACTACCTGAACGTCCCGTCCGGCCCGGCGATGGTGCTGGTCTGCACCGGCATTTTCCTGCTGGCCCTGCTCTTCTCCCGGCGCGCCCGCCCGCCCCGCCGAGCCCGTTGAAACATTCACAATTATCCTGCATCCCGCTTCCTGCAATCTTGCATCCTGCATCTTGCATCCTGCGTCCTGGAGGAACCATGAGCCCTGTTCGGCCGCAACGGGGTTTGGCCGACATCCGGCCGTATGTGCCGGGCAAACCCATTGAGGAAGTGCAGCGAGAATACGGCCTGACCGACGTGATCAAACTGGCCTCCAACGAGAACCCCCTGGGGCCGTCCCCCCGGGCCATGCGAGCCCTGGCGGAGGAGGTCCCCCGCATCCACCTCTACCCCGACGGCGACAGTTACGACCTGCGCCACGCCCTGGCCCGCTACCTGGGCGTCCGGCCGGAACAGGTGACGGTGGGCAACGGCGCCGACGGTGTCATCGTTCAGACCTGCCTGGCCTACCTGGACGACGGGGACGAGGTCATCGTCGGTCGGCCTTCCTTCCCGATTTACGACACCTACACCTACGTGATGCGCGCCCGCCTGGTCCCCGTCCC
>JBBIKR010000016.1:0-2129 GCA_037445395.1 Thermoflexales bacterium | reverse complement strand
CCTTTGGGGGACTCGTCCAGATACCAGAGATACTGGACGTGCCGGGCGAAGGACTCGCTGACCGGCATCAGGGGAACGTTCAGCCATCGGTGGAGAATTTCGCCGCCCGGCAGTTGAGCCAGTTGTTTCTGGCGATAGAATCCCTCCAGTTCGTTCCGCAACCCCACCGGATTCTCCAGGGCAGGAGCCGGAAGGACGTTGTCCACCGAACGGACGGGAGCCTGTCCGCCCACCAGGTCCACCACTTTCTGACGGAGTGCGGTATTGCCCGCGAAGAAAATCTGAGGGCGCTCCTCCTCAGAGAGCATGGAACAGGCCAGCGCCAGCGTCTCCACCAGTTCCAGAACCGGGAGGGTTGCGCCGCCGTCGGTGCCACCTACCACACAGAGCACATCGGGCCGGCGCTGGAGCACTGCGCGAATCTGGTCCTCCTCGCTCATCCTCCGCCGGGGGTCCTGGACGATCAGGTCCTCCACCAGCGCATAAGTGCCGGAAACGGCGCGCTGGGCGACGGACAGGCTCAGTTCGGGGACCAGCCCGGCCAGCACCACCCGCAGCGGAGGGGCGGCGCTGCTGACAGCCACACAGGCGTCCACCCCCGCGAGTCCCCCCTGCTGGGGGATGATCAGGCGACGGGCTTCATCCAGCAACACCCTGCCGGTGATGTCTTCAACCTGCTCTATGGCATGCTGGATTCCCAGAGCGATGTCCCGCCAGGGAGAGGCCGCCGTCGTCAACGCGGCACCCCGGGCAACGAAGTGGTATGAGCCGTCCACCTGGTCCAGCAGAATCGCTTTCGTCAGGACGGTGCCGCAGTCTATGGCCAGGATAGAGCCAATGCGCTGTTCGCGAGCCATGGTGAGCCGTTAGCCGGTAGTCGTTAGCCGTTAGTCGTTAGCCGTTAGTCGGAGGTCAGCCGCCGGACGGTATCTGCGTCCAGGCGTTCCACGACGCCGATGAGCAGACGGAGGGCCCGGTCGTAGTCGTCCCGGTGGATGATGGCGGAGTGGCTGTGGATGTGGCGGGCCGGTACCCCCAGCACCACGGTGGGGACACCGGTGCCGTGCAGATGAATCATCGCGCCGTCGGTCGCGCCGCCGGTCAGGGCAGAGAACTGAAGGGGGATGTCCAGGGCCTTCGCCGTCTCTATCACCAGGTCCCGCAGGCGGAGGTTGGGGATCATCCGCGCGTCCACCAGCACCAGACTGGGACCGCCGCCCAGTTTCACCGCCGACTCCTCGGGCTTGATGCCCGGCACGTCGCCGCAGATGTCCGATTCCAGGATAATGGCGACATCGGGGTTCACCACCTCGGCGCTGGTCTTGGCCCCGCGCGTCCCCACCTCCTCCATCACCGTGGCGACGCCGTAGAGGATGTTGGGGTGAGGGGCCTGGGCGAAGTGGCGCAGGGCGTCTATCATCAGGGCCACGCCGACCCGGTCGTCGAAGGCCTTGCCCAGGTACGCCTTTCCGCCCGCCATCACCTGGAACGGCGCCGCCGGAACGACGGGGTCGCCCAGCCGCACACCGGCGGCCTCCACCTCCTCCTGGGACGTGGCACCGATGTCAATGTACATGTCCTTCTTCTCCACCACCTTGTTGCGCTCTTCCTGCGGCAACAGGTGGGGCGGCTTGGCGCCGATGACGCCGGGGATGTCGCCTTTGTGGGTTTTGACAATGACCCGCTGGCCCAGCAGCACCTGGTCCCACCAGCCGCCCAGGGGGATGAATTTCAGGAATCCCTCTTTGGTGATGTGGTGGACCATAAAGCCGATTTCGTCCATATGGCCGGCCAGCATCACCCGGGGGCCGGTTTCCCCCTGTCGGCAGATAAGGCTACCGATGCGGTCCTGTTCTATGGCGCCCAGGGGTTCCAGGTAACGGCGCACCAGGGCGCGCACTTCGTTTTCGTACCCGGGGACGCCGTCGGCTTCCGTCAGCGCCTGCAGGAGTTCCAATGTGGGGTCCATTTTTGCCTCCTGGTAAGGAAGGGGGATTTTGCAGTCCCTTCGCCGCAAAATCCTATTCTCTTTCAATAATACACGATTTTGCAAATTTGTCCAGCAAGCCCGACTGAAGCACAGGGCTTTTCAAAGTTTTCACGCAAACGAATTGGCTGCCACTCCTCAC
>JBBIKR010000015.1:769-2168 GCA_037445395.1 Thermoflexales bacterium | reverse complement strand
TAAACCTTCGTGCCCTTCGTGGATCAAACCTTCGTGCTCTCCGCGTCTCTCCGGTGAATTCCCCGAGGGCGGGGGATACAGGCCAGCACCCGCAGCCCCAACGTCTCCAGTTCCGCCTCCTCCCGGACGGTCGGGTCCAGGTAGTGCCACAGGAGCGCCAGCCCGATGCCCGCTCCCAGCGCCAGCGCCAGCCGGACCGCCGGCCCCAGCAGTTGCGCCCGCAGGGACGGGGGGAGCGGCACCGGCACGGGTTCATCCAGCAGTCGGGCCGCCGGTCCCGCCTCATCGGGCCAGGGGATTTGCGGGAAGTAGGCCGCGCCGTTCTCCGTCAGTTCTGCCGCCACCGCCCGCGCCACCGCCGCCGCCTGCGCCGGGTCGGGCCAGGTCAGATAGACGACGGCGATGGACTGCGCGTTGTCGGTGACGATGGCACCCTGGATGGCCGCGGGGTCGGTGGAGAGGCCGTCCTTCACCAGCCGCGCGGCGACGGCTTCGGCAAAGGCCCGGGTGCGGGCGATGTCCGCCAGCCCGTTGGCGACGTACTCCGACGTCAGCCAGGAGTAGTACCGGTCGTAGTCCACACTCAGCCCGGCGGGAACGGTCCCGGCGGCGAAGCGCATCACCACCTGGTAGGACGTCGGCGGGGGCCGGTAAGTGACGGCCAGGTGGGCCAGCACTACCAGCACCGGGGCCGCTACCAGCCACCAGCGCCGCCAGAGGACCTTCAGGAACGCGCGGAATTCCACTACTCCTATTCCTCTTTTTCCTCTTCTTCCACCACCTTCCGGCGACGGACCAGTTCCGGTTCTGCCTCCGACGGAGCGGGGGCCTCTTCTTCCACCTCTTCGGCGACCTCCAGTGGTGTGACCCGCACCACCATCTCATCCGGGTCATCCAGAACCCGAATGGTGGGCGGAAGCACCAGGTCCCCTACGGTAATCTGCTGGTCCAACTCGGTCAGGTTGCTCAGGTCCACCTCCACCGCCTCTATCAGGTCGCGAGGGAGACATTCAATCTCCAGCGTCTGCTTCCCCTGGAGCAGGATTCCTTCCCGGCGCTCCACAACCGGGGAGGAGCCGATCAGAACGATGGGGATTTCCATCGTAATCGGCTTATCCATTTCCACCCGGTAGAAGTCCACATGGAGCAGAGACCGGCGAATCGGGTCCCGCTGTAACCCTCGCACCAGCACCTGAAGAGCAGGCGATTCGCCGCTAATAGAAAGAGTAATCAGGTGGCTGGTGCCGGCATGACCGATGACCGCTTCCGCTTCCGCCGCCGGAATTTGCAGCGGCCAACTCTTCCCGTCCGGACCGTAGAGAACGGCCGGCACCCACCCTTCTCTCCGCAAACGGCGCACCTGTTTACCGACCAGCGTGCGCGCCTGAGCGCTCAGTTC
>JBBIKR010000015.1:0-702 GCA_037445395.1 Thermoflexales bacterium | reverse complement strand
CTCACCCCTTTCCCCCTTCGCCCCGAAACGGAGAGAAGGAAGGGATTGGGGGGAGGGGTGAGGTACGAGTCCGCAATGAAAAAGGCGGGCAAGCCCGCCTGGCCACAACTAATATTCTAACCCATTTCATATCTTTCGTCAAGGCTTGAGCGCTGGGGGGACCAGTGGTATACTAATGGCGTCTGGCACTCCCGTATCCATCCAGGCTGGTCCATCGCGGCCATCGCGCCCGGGAGCAAAGAATGGGAGAGATCACCTGGTTCGTCCCCGGCCATCCCGAGGTGGCGCCGGGACCGCTGGCCCGCTACTGCCCCACTGCCCCCGTCGGTGCCGCCGACGGTTATATCCGACAGTTGGCGGCACCCGGTGCGCTGGTGCTGGACCTCTTCTGTCAGGGGCCGACTTTCCTGAGAGAAGCGGTTCGGGCTGGCTGCCGGGCTATCGGCGCCAACGCCAATCCCATCGGCCTGCTGATTGCCGGGTTGGGGCTGGAGGGCGCCCCGGCGAACCTGGGGGCCGCCTTCACCCGCCTGGCCGACGCGCCCAAGGAGACCCCCACCCGCCGCTCCATCCCCCTCCATCGCCACATCCTCTCCCTCTACAGCAGCCGCTGCCCGGCCTGCGGCGGGGAAGGGACGGCAGAGTGGTTCGCCTGGGACCGGGAAGCCCGCTATCCCTACGCCAAAGCCGTCCGATGCCCCC
>JBBIKR010000014.1:0-2256 GCA_037445395.1 Thermoflexales bacterium | reverse complement strand
GCGGGCGGGCTGCGCCCGCCCGCAAACCCCCTATATCCTCCCCGTATGGGCGCGACGCTCCTCGCAGGGGATTTGCCGCGCAGCCCAGTTCTTCGCCGTGATTACGTCACGCCCGTCCCGATTATACCACAACCGGAGGAATTACCCAAAGATGAGTTCCTCCAGCCGGACGATGTCCTCCGGCATAACGTCCGGGAAGAGCAGCCCGCCCTTTACCTCTGCCCCTTCGGGCTTGAACTCGTATCCGGCCAGGCTCAGGATGACATCGCGGGCTCCGGTGGCAGCCTGGAAGAAGCCCCAGACCGGGCTGCGGGACCAACTGGTGTCCACGACCTGGATTTTGCCCCCTTTCAGGTAGACCGCGTCGGCGAAGCCGCGCCGGCGGACGTCCGGGGCGATGATGATAATGCGCTTGTTGGTGAGGATAAAGCGCCACTGGTGGTAGAGCAGAATCTGGCGCACCGACCGGGCGAATCCGACAACGGAAACGAGAAAGATACCCCATACACCGAACTGGTATATCTGTGGGATGTTCAGGAAGGAGAGGGTAACCGCCGCCAGCAGGGAGAGCAGGGAGAGCAGGAGTGCGAAGGTGGACAGCCATCGGGAGAATTGAATCCGGTAAGGAGCCATACGGATTTCCAGTTGGACTGACTCGCCCTGCAGGAGGCGGGGGACCGGAAGGATGCCCTCCATAAAAGGGCGCAGCAGGCGGAAGCGGCTGAGCCAGGCCACCACTCGCTCTATGGTCGCCGGGGACGGGGCCAGGGGCGGCAGGCGCGCCGCGCGCGTCGCCCTTCCCCGGCGCAACCGGTCTGCCAGCCAGGTCCGTAGAGGGCTCACGGCGCCGGGATAATCAGTTGCTGCCCCACCTTGATATTGTTCGGGTCCGCCAGACCGTTCCGCTGCTGGATGGCCTGGACGGTGACCCCGAACCGTCTGGCGATGCTGTAGAGGGTGTCTCCGGAACGGACGATGTAGACCTGTTCGCCAGCGGACTGGGCCGGGACCACCAGGATGGCCCCCTGGGCCGGCGTGGGCTGAGGGGACACCGGAGTGGCCGGGGACACCGGTGGAACCGTCGGCGCGGGCGGGACAGGGGTTGCGGTCGGGACCGGTGGGGGCGGCGCCGGGGTGTAGATGACCACCGTGGGCGCCGGTACACCTCCCACCGCCTCGTTCAGGATTTCCCGGCTGACCTGCTGGATCACCCGGATGTCCTGGGACCGGCGGGCGTTCAGCAGCCGCTGGGCCACCCACTGGGGCAGGAACGCGTCCACGATCCACCCGATGATCCACAGGGCCAGGATGACCCCGATAAAGTAGGTGATCACCTGGACCGGACCCTTGGCCAGCATATCCTTCTTAAAGAACAGCCAGATGGCCCAGACCAGGCCCAGGATAAGGGGAAGTAGGGGTAACAGAGCAGCCAGATTCACCGTTCCCTCCTGCGTTGAAGGTATCCATTGGAGTGCCGGGTCCACCGTGGGGCAGACCGTCTGGAACAGAAAAGGGCGAGGGTCCACAAACCCCTGGCGAACCCGGTCATACATGACCACGTAGAACGGGCGGTTCTCCCCTCCCACCACTCCCAGGGGCTCTCCGGCCCGGACCTCCCTTCCCGAGGGTAGCACGGAGCGCATCCCCAGGACCCATACCGTCCATTCCGGGTTTTCTAACTGGAGGGCCAGGTCGCCCCACTGGTCGGCATAGCGGACCGCGCGGCCGGGCATGGGCGCAGGCAGCAGGACCTCCCGCTCCGTCTCCATCGCCGCGCCGGGCAGAGCGCCGCATGCCGCGTCGCCGACCCGGCGAACGGGCACGTCCAGCACCCACGCGGGCCGCAGGTCCGCCCGCCCCCCGGAATGGGCGGCCACAAAGCACCCGTCCTCTACCGGCACGATACATTGGGGCCCGGATGCCGGACGGGGGTTCAGGGAAAGCGGCGGGGCCGCCCATGCCCACACCCGGGCCCGAATCTCCTGCGCCAGCCGTGCGACCGGCGACAGAATGGAAGGCAGACCGAAGGTGGACCGCTGAGAGAGTTGGGCCTGAATGGCCAGGTGGACGGGCCATGCCCCCAGCGCCTGCAGCCGTACCACCTCTCCGGATGCCGCCCGGTGGGGCATATTCTGATGGGCCGCGTCGTACCCGTTCATCACATAGCCGGACTGGTCCGGATGCAAACGGGTATGGCGGCCCGCATTGTAAAAAAGATAACACTGCTTCAGCGTTTCGGGGTCGGTGGTGGTGTAA
>JBBIKR010000013.1:0-2280 GCA_037445395.1 Thermoflexales bacterium | reverse complement strand
GGGGATTCAGACCTGGATCATCATGGCCGCCAACGCCAAACTGGTGCCCATCGCCGGGGTGACCCTGCCATTTCTTTCTTACGGTGGCTCCTCCCTGCTGGCGACGTTCATCGCCGTCGGCCTCCTCCTGGTCATCTCCGCAGGCGCCGCCCCTGCTCCCCGGGACCGGGAGTGGGCCCGGTCCGTCCGTGCCATGGCTCTGGGGCTGGGGCTATCCCTGGGCATCCTGGCCCTGGCCTGTGGCTACTGGTCCGTGGTCCGCGCCGACTGGCTGGTGGCGCGGGAAGACAACCCCCGTCGGGTGGAATACGAACAGCACATCGTTCGGGGCCGGATTCTGGACCGCAGCGGCGCGGTGCTGGCCGACGTGACAGTGGGCCCGGACGGCCGCGTCACCCGCACCTATCCGGAACCGGCGGCGGCGCCCGTCGTGGGCTATGCCAGTTTGCGGCACGGGACGGGGGGGATAGAGGCGACCTTTGACCGGGTCTTGCGCGGGGAAGCCGGCCGTTCCGTCTGGCAGGCGACGTGGGATCAACTCCTGCACCGCCCCCCGCGCGGCCGGGATGTTCGGCTCACGCTGGACGGGATGCTCCAGCGGCTGGCCCAGCGGTCCCTGGACGGGCGGACGGGGGCAGTCGTGCTGCTGGACGCCTCCACCGGAGAGGTGCTGGCTATGGCCTCCTCGCCGACCTTTGACCCCAACCGTCTGGAGGAGGAGTGGGAGAGGTTGCGGGAGGACCCCGGCGGCCCGTTGCTCAACCGGGCGGTCCAGGGGGTCTACCAGCCCGGCGCGGCCCTGGAGACGGTCGTCCTGGCGGAGGCCCTTCGGCACGGCCTGATCACTCTCTACACCCCCGCCCCCGACCTGACGGCGACGCTCTCGGTGAACGGGGTGACGGTGGGTTGCCGGGGGGAAATCGGTCCGGACGAGTTGATGATCGGCGCGTTGCAGGCGGCCTGTCCGGGCCCCTTCGCCGCACTGGGCCGGCAGTTGGGGACGGCCCGGCTGCGGGAAGGGTTCCTCCGTTGGGGACTGACGGAGGGGTTGCCGTCGGAGACCGTTCCCGAAATGGAGGGCCGGACGTCGGGAACCGTCCCGCCGGTCACGGCCGGGGCCCCCGGTGTTACCCCCACTCCTCCGCCGATGGTCGCGTGGGTGTCCGATGACGCGGCGATGGAGGCCATCGGGCAGGGGAATCTCACCGTCTCGCCGCTGCGGATGGCGCTGGTGGCCGCGGCTCTGGCCAACGACGGGGTGATGCCCGTGCCGCGTCTGGTGCAGGAGGTGGAGGGGCCGGACGGCGTCTGGCGGGCGCCGGAGGTTTCCGGCGGCCCCCGGGAGGTGATGCCTGCCGAGGGGGCACGGGCCCTGCTCTCGGCCTGGGAACTCTTCTCGGCGGACGTCGTCGGTCACCTGGGGACGGCCGTGGCGGGAGAGAAACGTCCGCCCCATGCCTGGTTCCTGGGCGTTGCTCCGGCGGGGAATCCCCGCTATGCGGTGGCGGTCCTTCTGGAACATCCATCGGACCCCCAGGAGGCTGCACAGGTGGGAGTGCTCTTGCTGCATGCCGTTCGGTAGCCCTCTTTGCCAACTTGACAAAAAACGGGGTTTGGATATAATATATGTCCCGTCAAGGGGTTCGGGCCTTCGGCCCGGTTCGGTGGTCGGAGAGCCTGAAAACACGTGGTGGATGGGTCTTGACAAAGTTTAGGAGTTGTGGTATACTAATAGAGCGTTCAGGACCTTAACAGCTGAAGAGTGGCAGGTAAGGGAGCGCTGAAAGGGGCCCACGTCAAACCGTAACGGTCCTCGGACCGCAGTCCGTTAGTCACGACGGAGAGTTTGATCGTGGCTCAGGATGAACGCTGGCGGCGTGCCTAATACATGCAAGTCGAGCGATGAGGCCCTTCGGGGCACATCAGCGGCGAACGGGTGAGTAACACGTGGGTGACCTGCCCCGAAGAGGGGGATAACCCCGGGAAACTGGGGCTAATACCCCATGTGCTGGGCGATTCGGTTCGTCCAGTAAAGCCGCAAGGCGCTTCGGGAGGGGCCCGCGGCCCATCAGCTGGTTGGTAGGGTAATGGCCTACCAAGGCGAAGACGGGTAGGGGGCGTGAGAGCGCGGCCCCCCACACTGGCACTGAGACACGGGCCAGACTCCTACGGGAGGCAGCAGTAAGGAATATTGCCCAATGGGCGAAAGCCTGAGGCAGCGACGCCGCGTGGGCGATGAAGGCCTTCGGGTCGTAAAGCCCTTTTCTGGGGGAAGAGCAG
>JBBIKR010000012.1:288-2364 GCA_037445395.1 Thermoflexales bacterium | reverse complement strand
GAGGCGGAAATCCTTCGCGTGCTCCGCATGGTGGAAGAGGGCAAACTGACCCCCGAACAGGCCGCCGAACTGATTGCCGCGCTGGAAGGGCGTTGAATGGAGTAGGGAGTAATGGAGTAGGGAGTAAGGAGTAGGGAGTAAGGAGTAGGGAGTAAGGAGTAGGGAGTATGGAGGCCCTCACCCGCCAATTCCACCGCATTGCCGGATTAAGCCGCAACGCCCGACTTTTCCTGGCGATGGTCTCCGTCAGCGCCCTGGGGAGCGGCATTTTTATGCTCTTCATGAACCTCTTCGTGCTGGCCCGGGGCAACGACGAGGCCTTCCTGGGCCTGCTGATGTCCAGCATGAGCCTCTCTGCCCTGTTCCTGGGCCTGCCGATGGGGGTCCTGGTGGACCGGATGGGGCGCCAGCGGGCGATGGTGGCCGGAGCCACCCTCTCCGTCGCCGCGACGCTGCTGCTGACCCTCCCTTCGGCGGACTGGCCCCTGCTGGTAGCGGCGGTCTTCTACGGGGCCGGGAACGCGCTCTACATGGCCGCCGGTCCCGCTTTCATGGCCGAGCACGCCACCGAGGACGAACGCCCGACGCTCTTCAGCCTGCAATCGGGTCTCTCCCTGCTGATGGGATTCCTGGGGAGCGCCGTCGGCGGCTCCCTCCCGGGCCTCTTCGGCACCCTCCTGCGGGTTCATCCGGAGAGTGTGACGGCGTATCGGGCGACACTGCTGACCGCCGAGGGGATGATGGCGTTCGCCCTGATTCCCCTGTTGATGATTCGGGAGGAACGGGCCCAACCGGCGGGGGAGCACCGTCCGCCCTTCACCCTGCGGGATTTTCCCTTCCGCCGGGACGTCGTCGCACTCCTGGTGCCGGAACTCATTATCGCACTGGGGGCAGGACTGCTCATCCCGTACCTGAACATCTTCTTTAAGCAACGGTTCCACATTTCGGATAGCGTACTGGGGCTGACCTTCGCCGTCTCCCAGTTGCTGATGGGGGGCGCCACACTCCTGGCGCCGATTCTGGCGGAACGGTGGGGCAAAATCCGCACCGTCGTTTTCACCCAACTGGCCTCTCTACCGTTCCTGCTGGCCCTGGGATTTGTCCCCGTCCTGCCGGTTGCCGTCGGCGCGTTCTGGCTGCGGGCGATGCTGATGAACATGGCCGGCCCTCTCTACACCGCCTTCGCGATGGAGCGGGTACGGGAGAACGAGCGGGGGACGGTGGGGGCGATGATCGGCGTCGCCTACTCCGTGGGGCAGGGGATTGGCCCGGGCATCAGCGGGTTCGTCCAGCGCAGTTTCGGCTTCCCGCCGCTCTTCCTGACGACGGGGACCACCTATCTGGTCGCCGCCCTGCTCACCCTGGCCCTCTTCGGTCAGGCCGAGCGCCCGGCGGAGCGGCCGGAATCCATACCGGTTTGAGGTGACGAATGGATCGGCAAAACTTTCTTCCTTCCCACTGGGCGGCCCGGTTCTTCACCATCTGGACCGGCCAGGCCTTCTCCCTGTTCGGGAGCATGCTGGTGCAGTTCGCCCTGGTCTGGTGGTTGACGAAGACCACCGGCTCGGCGACGGTGCTGGCGCTGGCGACGATGGTCGCCTTGCTACCCCAGGTCTTCCTGGGCCCCTTCGTCGGGGCGCTGGTGGACCGCTGGAACCGGCGGCTGGTGATGATCGTCACCGACAGTCTCATCGCTCTGACCACCGTCGTGCTGGCGGTCCTGGCCGCGATGGGGGCCATGCGGGTGGGGCATGTCTTCGCCGTGCTGTTCATCCGCTCGGTGGGGGGCGTCTTCCACTGGGCGGCGATGCAGGCCTCCACCTCCCTGATGGTCCCCGAGCGGCATCTGGCGCGCGTCGCGGGCCTCAACCAGACGCTGAACGGGGCGCTGCAGATTGTTGCGCCGCCGGTGGGGGCATGCCTCTGGGGCATTCTGCCCCTCTACGGCATCCTGGCGATAGACGTGGGCACAGCGTTGCTGGCAGTCCTTCCCCTCTGCTTCATCCCCATCCCGCAACCGGCCGCGCGCGGGAGGGTCGGTGCCCCGTCTTCCCTGTTCCGGGACGTGCTGGAAGG
>JBBIKR010000012.1:0-276 GCA_037445395.1 Thermoflexales bacterium | reverse complement strand
TGCGCTACATCTGGCGGTGGCCGGGAGTGCGGGCGCTTCTGTTGATGGCGACGGTCATCAACTTCACCATCAACCCCGGTTTTGCCCTGATGCCCATCCTCATCACCCGCCACTTCGGGCGGGGAGCACTGGAACTGGGGTGGATGGAATCGGCGTGGGGGATCGGCGTGGTCGTCGGCGGGCTGGTGCTGAGCGGGTGGGGCGGTTTCCGCCGCCGCATCCTGACCACGCTGATGGGCCTGGTCGGGATGGGGGTCGGCGTGCTGGTTCTGGGAC
>JBBIKR010000011.1:263-2414 GCA_037445395.1 Thermoflexales bacterium | reverse complement strand
GCTGCTGCATGTCCTGCTCGTCCACCGCGTAGGCGACGATGCCGCCGCCGGTCTCCACGATTTCCTGCTCAATGTAGGAGCCCTCGGTGCTGGCGAAGGTCTTGTTCTCCCGCCAGGCGACGACGGCCCCCCGGGCCACCCGAATCCCCGGTACCCGCCACATAGCCTCGTCGGCCGCCAGGAGCAGGCCGATTTTCTCCTCCACAGGGACGGCGAACGGGTCTATCCGGAAGGGTGTCCGGTAGGTATCCACGTGGACTTCCGGCGGGCCCAGGTCCACGGGCTCCCGCAGCGCGGTGGCGCTGGCCCGAGCGATGCGGACCGCTTCGGCGGCGACCCGCTCCACTTCCTGGCGGGTCAGCGTACTGCTGGCGGCGAAGCCCCAGGCGCCGTCGGCGACGACGCGGACGCCGAAGCCGTGGGTCTCCGCCTCCGAGAGATTGCTGACCGCGCCGTTGCGTACTTCCACATGCTGGGTGCGCCGATGGACGATGCGGATGTCGGCGTAGGTGGCGCCTCGCAGGCGCGCCGTATCCAGAGCAAGGTCGGTGAGTTCTTTCATACCGGTTCTCCTTCTGGGTTTTTCGCCTCACCCCTCCCCCGCCGCCTGCGGCGGGGGCAGGGGGAAGGGTGAGGCCACGACTACTCCTCCTGCGGTGCGCGGGCGATGAGGACGGGTCGGCTGGCCGCCTCCGCCACCTCCACGGCGACGTTGGGCCGATAGAGCCGCCGCAGACTGCGCGCGGCGTAGGGCGAGCCCACCCCGACCAGGTCGTAATCCCCGGCCCGCATCTCCTCCAGGATTTCGTGAACCACCGGGCCATGACGGAGCCGCACCTCCGCCGTGATGCCCATCTCCTGCAGGGCCACCAGGGCCTCCCGCAGCCGCCGGGCCTGCGGAGTGTCCGTCTCCAGGAGTTCCCGCCAGTGGTCCTTCACCTCGTTCGCCAGGGGGTACTCCAGGGTCACCGGTTCCACCACGTGGAGCAGGGTGACCGTCGCCCCGAAAGCCCGCGCCAGATGCCCACCGGCCCGGATGACCCCCGCCGCGTAGCGCAGTCCCCCCGTGCAGAGAAGTATCCGCCCCAGCCGCAGATGGGCCCCGGTCACGTGCAGGACCGGCGTCTCCACTGCCGCCAGCAACTGAGAAAGGGCATGGGCCCAGGCCAGGCGAGGCGTCATCGGGCCGACGACCGTCAGCACCCCCTCCCGGGCCAGCGGCGGGATGGCCTTCTCGGGCCGGCCCGTCTGGACCCGGCGCTCATACGGGACGGCCGCCTCCGCCAGACGGCGCTCCGTCTCCGCCAGCAAATCCTCCACCTCCGGGCGGCGGGCCGGTTTCTCCACCACCCCCAGCAGGGTCACCGCGTCAAACAGGGCCCGCCCGGCATCGGCCAACCAGGCCCCGTACTCCAGCGCCGGGCGGGTGTCGGGATGTCCGTTGGTACAGAGAAGCAGGTTCATCGGAAGAGCCGGATACCCGCCAGCCCCGCCGCCAGGAGCACCAGCGCGGGCGGAACCTTGAGTTGAAAAGCAATGAAACTGACCACTGCGACGATGATCGCTTTCCAGTTGCGGGCGTCCTCGCCGAAGATTTTCCAGGCCACCAGGAGCATGAGGACGGCGACAGCAGGCGCCAGTCCCTGGACGAAGTTGCTGACCCAGGCCTCGCCCCGAATCCGCTGCAGAAGGGAGACGATGAGCAGCATCAGGACGGTAGGGGGCAGGATGGAGCCCAGGAGCGCCACCAGCGCGCCGGGCACTCCCCCCACCGCATAACCGACGAACATCGCCAACTGGAGCGCGTCGCTGCCGGGCAGGACGCTGGAGAAGCCCACGGCCTCAATGAACTCCTCCTCGGTCATCAGGCGCCCCACCGCTTCTTTGTAGAGAAGGCCTGCCGAGGCGGGACCCGAAGTGGTCAGCAGATTGACTTTGATGAAGAGCCAGAAGAGTTGCAACCATTTGCTCATCTTCCACCTCTCAGCGCTCGCCGCGCACTTCGGCCTCCAGCCGGGCGAAGAAGGCCTCCATAAAGGCGTGCCGTTCTTCTGCGATGGCACGCCCGGAGGCGGTGGTCATCACCTCGCGCAACCGGGAGAGTTTGACGACGAACTCGTGTACGGGCGTGTGGTCGGGAGTGCCGTCGCC
>JBBIKR010000011.1:0-234 GCA_037445395.1 Thermoflexales bacterium | reverse complement strand
CACCCAGAGATGGCGACGGCGGGCCCCGGCGCGGGCGAAAGCCCGGGCGATGCCGACCGCCCCCATCGCGTCCAGTTTGTCGGCGTCAAAGAGGGCGCGG
This sequence comes from Thermoflexales bacterium, assembly GCA_037445395.1. Lineage (GTDB taxonomy): Bacteria > Chloroflexota > Anaerolineae > B4-G1 > DUEL01 > SpSt-77. The sequence goes on along the minus strand of JBBIKR010000011.1, from coordinate 134 downwards.
GCTTCGGGCGTCTCGGGCGGGGGGCCGGAGCGGAACCGGTGGGATGCGATGGCCGCGGCCACCGCCTCCACCTTCTCCGGCGGATGATCGGCCAGGATTTCCCGCGCTCGCGCGGCGCCGATAGCCGCGTCGTC
>JBBIKR010000010.1:1901-2419 GCA_037445395.1 Thermoflexales bacterium | reverse complement strand
CTCCCCACGTAGGAGCGCAGGGGGAAAAAGGGGAGGCGGTAGGCTCCGGCGATGTAGCGGCCGACCATCCCGAAGTGGGAGTACTCTTCCAGTTCCAGCGGGGCCGGGATGCCCTTTTCCACCGCCCGGCGGATGGCGTGGAGCGGCCCGACGCCGGGGTTGCCCAGGTAGGAGAAGACCAGTTTGCGGGCGCATCCGGCGGCGACCATCTGGTCATAGACCAGGTCGGGGGTCATCCGGCAGAGAGTCAGGTCGCGCCGGCCCTGGCGGATGATTTCGTGGGCGGCGGCGAAGCAGATGCAAGCGGTGAAGCCCGCAATGGCGACCGTGTCGCCGTCGTGGACGTAGGTGGCGATGGCGTCGTGCATGGTGGTGAGTTTCACGGCTTCCTCCGATGATGGCGCGAAAGGCATCCGAATCGCCCGATGGTAGACCGTCGGGCGGAAGTCTTTGTGTCCTTCGTGTCCTTGGTGGTGATTACCCGGGCGGTTTGGCGCCGGGCGAGGAGGTCTCTCCCG
>JBBIKR010000010.1:0-1849 GCA_037445395.1 Thermoflexales bacterium | reverse complement strand
ACGATGGTGGGGCGGATGACCGGTTCGTCGTTGAGGGTGGTGCCGTTCTTGCTCCCCAGGTCTTCCAGCCACCAGTGCCCCTCCCGCCAGGTGATCAGGGCATGGTGGGCCGAGACGAAGGGGTCGGACAGGCGGATGGTGCTGGAAGGAGCGCGCCCCAGCGAGTTGACCTCCTGAAGGGAGAAAACGGTGCCCGGGTCAGGCCCGCGCTCCCCCGCCTCCACCACCACCAGGCGCATTTCTTCCCGGGAGACCGTCTCCCGTCCGGCGCCACGGCGCAGGTCGCGCCAGAGCAGAAGGAAGAGCGCGGCCAGGAAAGCGTAGAGGAGCAGGGCCAGCAGGAGGCGCAGGACCAGCAAGAGAATTTCTCCCACCATCATATCGGTTCCTGGGGCTGGACGGGGATTCCCTCTGTCGTGGACGTCTCTCCGGACGGCTCATCGGGAGGGGAGGCCATCTCTTCGCCGTAGATGATTTCAAAATCCGCCAGGGAGATGACGTCTCCAGAGCGGAGAACGCACTCCTGGACGGGGTAGCCGTTGACCAGCGTCCCGCCGGAACTGCCCAGGTCGTAGATGACGTAGCGACCGTAGCGACGGCGGAGTTGGGCATGATGGCGGGAGACGCGCGGGTGCTCTATAATGACGTCGTTGTCCAGTGCCCGCCCGATGTTGATGGTGGGCGCGGTCAGGGAGACATGCCGCTTTCCACCGATGATGAGGAAGCAACGTCCGGGGGATGGTTCGGAGGGAAGCGGAACCTCGCCGTTCATCTGGCGGGTGGCACTTTCATCCTCACCCTCTGCGGGCTCCTGGAAGGCCTGAACGCGCACCGTGTGGGGCGGCAGGTCCGGGAGCGGGTTCAGCACGATACGGGGCGCCGTCGGCAGGACCATCCCCGCCTGGCGGGCCAGGTCTTCCACATAGCGGGCCAGTTCCTCTTCCGGCGCGGGGTGGCGGATCCGCAGCGCGTCCAGGTCCTGGGGGTGGAGGTCAATCCGGTAGTGGGTCGGGGCCAGCGGGGTGCCGTCGGCGGCCTGGGAGCAGGCGTCTTCCATCGCCCGGGCCACGTGGGTGGCGACCTCCAGGGGATGAATCTGCCCGCCGAAGAGCCGGGCGAACGTCCCCTCCACCCATTGTTCTGCCAGAGCCTCAAAGCGCGCGATGCGGTTCATACGGGGGAAATTTTATGCCATGCCCTGCCGATTGTCAAGCCATTTGCGAAGCCCTTCCCGATGGGGTATAATACCCTCATCCGAGACCGGAGGAAGATATGCGTACGCTGATGGTGACCGGAGGGGCCGGGTTCATCGGCTCCAACTTTGTCCGTTATATGCTCCAGAAATATCCGGATTACCGCGTCGTCGTCTACGACAAGTTGACCTACGCGGGCAACCTGGCCAATCTCAAGGACGTGGCGGAGGCTTTCGCGGGCCGGTACGCCTTCGTCCATGCCGACATCTGCGATGCGGAGAGGGTGCGGGAGACCATCCGCGCCTTCGGGGTGGATGCCATCGTCAACTTTGCCGCCGCCACCCACGTGGACCGTTCCCTTATGGAGCCGGATGAGTTCATCCGCACCGACGTCTTCGGCACCTACGTCCTGCTGGAGGCGGCGAAGGAGTTCGGCCTGGAGCGGTATCATCAGGTCAGCACCGATGAGGTGTACGGGGAGATTCTGGAGGGACGGGCGAAGGAGACCGACCCCCTGCACACCCGCAGCCCGTATTCCGCCTCCAAAGCGGGGGGTGACCTGCTCTGTATTGCCTACTTCACCAGTTTCGGGGTCCCGGTCACCATCACGCGCGGCTCCAACAACATCGGCCCGTACCAGTACCCGGAGAAGGTGG
>JBBIKR010000009.1:0-2446 GCA_037445395.1 Thermoflexales bacterium | reverse complement strand
CCGCTGAGGCGACAACCGCTTCGGTGACGTAGATTTCGCCGGCCGGGGCATACGTGCTGAGACGGGCCGCAATGTTGACCGCGTCGCCGATGGCATCGTACTCCGGGTGCTGAGACGACCCCATCAGCCCCACCACAGCGGCCCCGACATGGATTCCCACCCCCATCGGCATGCGTATCATATTGGGCTTCTCCTTCCAGAGTTTCTCCAGACGTTTTAGCCCATCCTGAGCCGCCCGCAAGGCCTGGTCCCCCGGCCGGTCCATCGGCAGGGGAGCGTTGAAAATGGCGGCCACCATATCCCCCACGTACTTGGTCACAATCCCACCGGCTTCCAGAACGGCATCTGTAAAGCAGGAAAGGTGATGACTGGCCGCCTCCCGCACCATTCGGGGGTCCTGTCCCTCCGTCAGTCGGACAAATCCCCGGACATCGGCGAAGAGGGCAACGACGAACCGCACATCGGTGTTGAGCAACTTCTCCCCATCCGGGGTCTCCACCAGGCGGGCGATGAGCCGGGGAGAGGCTCGTCCCTGAAGCAGAAGGGTCAACCGGGACCGCCGCCGTCGTTCATCGTGGGAACGCCAGAGGCCCGTTATCCCGGCGGTGATCAGCGTTCCTGCCAGCGGCGAGAAAGGGTCTACCCCCCGCCCCTGGCTGATACCGACCACGGTCAACAGCAGGATTCCGCCGATAATGGCCGGCAGGACGACGGCCACAAGAAACGGCGGACGAATTCGGGCGACGGCCCAGCCGGAGGAGAGAGAAGCAGCCAGGGTAATCAGGACGGTCAGGTGGAAGGGAACGGGCGCGATCACACTGCCCACCAGGAGCGCGGTCGCGGCCTGAGCCTGAACCTCCACCCCGGCCATTTCCCCCACCGGGGTCCGGTATATTTCCGCCCCATCTCCCTCCGTCATTCCAACGAAGAGAATCCGTCCTGCCAGCGCTTCCGGCAGCAGGTCCCCCTCCAGAAAGGCCCGCAGAGGATATGTCGGTATGAAGCCCGGACGCGCCGGGTAGTGAATCTGAACCCGGCCCGCCCTGTCCGGGGTCAGGGTGAAACCGGCCCACCGGAAAGAGGAACCCATCGGTGGGGGAATAGCGGCCTGGAGATAGAGAGCGGCGGCCCGCCACGCCAGCGCGGGCACCGTCTCCGCACCGGCCTGCACCCAGAGGGGGACCCGACGCAGGACCCCGTCGGGATCGGGAAGCAGGTTGATGTGCCCGATCATCCCGGCCGCGGAGGCGGGACGGAGCAGGTAAGGGAACATCACCCGGCCATCCTGAAAGGACGGCGTCCCGACGCCGATGGCCGGCCAGACGATCAACCCGTTCGGCAAAGAGGCAGTCAATGCTTCCTCAACGGATGGCGAGAGGGGGAAATCCAGCGCCACCACCCGCGCCCCGGCCTCATAGGCTCGCTGAAACAGGGTTGCGTATTGCTCGGGAGACCATTCATCGGGTCGTCCGTACTGGCGGAGGGCTTCCGCATCCACCGCGATGATGGCCACCGGCGCCCGTGTCCCTACGGGGGTATGAAACAGGTCGCCGACCTTCGCGGCCCAGTTGGGAAGGAGGTCATCATAGACCGCGAGGCTGATCAGCAGGCCTGTGAGCGTTCCGATGAGAAAGCCGACAAGGGTTCGGCGCATAAAGCAGTGCAACTATCGCATGGGTACCGCCATCAGGGGGACGGGCACAAACGTCACCACCCATATGATGATCAACAGGATTCCCAGGATGGTGCGTCCCGGCCCTAACCGGGAGGCGTCGTTCAGAGGCGGGGGATGGCGAGGACCGAAGAGAAGGCCCAGCATGGCCCAGATGACCCAGGTTGGCCAGGCCGGATTTCCCATCACCCAGAGGTACATCCCCAAAGCGACCAGCAGGCCGATGATCAGGTAGGCCAGTTTCCAGGCCCGACGGCCCAGCAGAGCGTAGGCCACATGCCCCCCGTCCAGTTGGCCAATGGGGAGCAGGTTGAGGGCCGTTACCAGCAACCCGGCCCAGGCCGCAAACGCCACCGGGCCGCCCGGGCTGACCGGCAGGGAGAGCCAGACGTCCTCCCCGGTCGCCCGGTCCGGCAGGATGCGCCCGAAGACCAGATATTTGGCCGCCAGGTACAGCAGCGAGTTCCCTTCCTGGTAGACGACGGCAGCCTGCTCCTGGGGCGGGAGGAAATCCGACGGCCGCCCCACCCGGGTGAAGAGCAGTCCCAGAAAGAGCAGGGGGACGGCGACGATGAACCCGGCCAGCGGTCCGGCGATACCGATGTCAAAGAGGGCCTTGCGGTCGCGCATGGGCGCTCGCTGGAAGATGACCGCGCCCATCGTCCCCAGAATGCTGAACGGCATAGGGACAAAATAGGGGAGGCTCACCGGCGAGCCGTACCGGCGGGCGACGAAGTAGTGGGCCAGTTCGTGGGCCAGGAGAATGGTCATCAG
>JBBIKR010000008.1:0-2477 GCA_037445395.1 Thermoflexales bacterium | reverse complement strand
GATGAACCCACCCCGGCCGTCCGCTCCGCCCTCCTGAAACTGGCTGCCGCCCTGCCGGCCGACATCGCCCCGCATCTGCAACGCCTGGTCATAGCCATGCCCTCGCAGGGGGATACCGCTTTCGCCCAGGTGTTCCGGGTCCTGACCTACGGCTGGGCCACCCGGCGGGTGGTCCATCTCACCTACCATCCCCTGCGGGCCCGGCGGCCCTACGACTGCATTTTCCATCCCTATCTCCTGGAGCCGTCGGCCATCGGATATGCCGTCTATGCCATCGGGTACAGCGACCCTCCTGGCGCTCTGCGCACCTACAAACTGGAGCGCGTCCTGCGGGCCGAACTGCGGGAGGAGACCTTCTCCGTCCCGCCGGATTTTGACGGGCCGGCCCTGCTGGAGCGGGCCTGGGGGGTGATGTACGGCGAGGAGGAGGTGATCACCGTCCGCCTCCGCTTCAGCCCACGGATAGCCCGCCGGGTGAAGGAGACGGTCTGGCATCCCTCCCAGCGGGTGACCGACCTGCCCGACGGCGGGGTGGAATGGGAGGCCCAGATCGGCGAATCCCTGGAGATCATCCCCTGGATTCGCGGCTGGGGTGCCGATGTGGAGGTGGTGGAGCCGCAGGAGTTGCGGGAAACCCTGATGGGAGAAGCGCGCGCCCTGGCCGAGCGCTACGGATGGGCCGTTGTCTCCCAACGCGCGGGGAGACCCTCGTCCACCCTGGAGGACTTCTTCGGAGATTGAGATGGCCCTGTATCCCTATCAGCGGCGCGTGAAGCAGATGCTCCACCAGGGCAAGCCGGTGGTGTTGCAAGCCCCCACCGGGTCTGGCAAGACCCGCGCGGCCCTGGCGCCGTTCGTGGAGGCCTTCTTTGATTTTCCTCCCGAGGCCTTTCCCAAGCAGTGTTTCTACAGCGTTCCCACCCGCGTCCTCGCCAGCCAGTTTGAAAGTGATTACTATCAATTGGCCGAGTCCTACGCACGGCGATTCCACCGCTCTATGGATGTCCGTCTTCAGACCGGCGAACGATCCGAAGACCCCATGTGGCTGGGAGACCTGGTGTTTGCCACGGTGGACCAGGTACTCAGCAGTGCCCTGGGCGTCCCCTACAGCCTCTCCCCTGGGCGGGCGAACATCAACCCCGGTGCCTTCCTGGGCGCATACCTGGTCTTTGATGAATTCCATCTTTTCCCACCCGAAGCGCAGGCCGCGACCCTCCAGTTGCTCCGCCTCCTGGGTCGCTTTGTTCCCTTCATATTAATGACCGCCACTTTCTCTCAGGCGATGGTAGAGGAGATCGCTCATCTCCTCAACGCGGAAAGAGAAGTGGTACCGCCCGAGGAAGTGGAGGAGATAGAGACTCGCGAAGGGAAACCCCGGCGCTCCCGAACCCTTCACTTCCGGGGAGATCCACTGACGGCTGAAGCGGTCGTCGGAAGCCATGAGCGTCGTTCGCTGGCCGTATGCAACACGGTGGAGCGCGCCCTGCGGCTCTACCCGGACCTCCTTGCGCTGGGATGCCGTCCGGTGCCCTTCGCCCATCCCCACATCCGCCCTTACTATGAACGGCTGCGTGGAGCCCGCTCCTCCCAGGAGCATCAGCGTAGCCTGGAGAGCGCCTGTCGCACGCTGGCCGACCTCATGGCCGATGCTCCTCCCGAGACCCGGTGGGTGATGCTCCTCCACAGCCGTTTTGAGCGGCCCCACCGCCAACTGAAAGAAGCCTTCCTGAAGGCAGCCTGCGGCCCTGAGCCTTCTGTGGATGTTCCTTCCCTGATCGTGGTCGCCACCCAGGTGGTGGAAGTGGGGCTGGATATCACCTCTCAGGTGTTACACACGGAACTGGCTCCGGCGGCCAGCATCATCCAGCGGGCCGGCCGCTGTGCTCGTTACCCCGGTGAATCGGGCAGCGTGTTCGTCTACCCGGTCCCGACCGCGGAGAACGGGAAACCTCTCTGGGCCCCGTACGACGAAGACCTTTGCCAGCGTACGGCCGAAGCGCTATCTAAGCGGGACGGTGTTCCCCTGGATTTCAAGACCGAAATGGACCTTGTAAACGAGGCCCACCTGGAAGCCGATCGGGCCCTCCTCCAGAGGATGCGGGAAGACCAGGGTCGCCTATGGGACCTGATGACCGACGCCCTGACCAGAGGGGAGACCCGTGTGCGTCGGGAGTTGATCCGTCCGGTGGACAGTCGGACTGTCATCGTAGTGGATCTCCCAGATGGGCTCACTGAGGAGAGCCCCTTCCGCTACGAGGGCTTCTCCCTCTGGCACGGCACCCTGCGGGGGAAGGTAGAGACGCTTCTCTCCCTGGCCCAGGAACTGGATCTCCCCTGGGCCGTGCGGTATCCGGTAGCCCAGCGGGAGGAGGAAGAGAGCCGCCAGCCCACTGTCTATCGGTGGCTGGATGCCTGTTCGCCGGAGGACATTTCGTCCTCGCTTCTCTTCGCTATTCATCCTCAACTGGTGGCCTATG
>JBBIKR010000007.1:0-2508 GCA_037445395.1 Thermoflexales bacterium | reverse complement strand
CCCAACTGCAACAGCGGGCCCAATCCGGACCGCCGCAAGGACGACCTCTACGACGACGAGCAGCCCATACGGGCCGCCATTGAGGCCGCCAAGCGGTTCGCCGGGATGCTGGACTACCGGTATGACCAGATCGGCTATGTATCCTACTCCTCCGATGTGCAGATCAACTCGGAACTGCAATGCCTGCGCCGTCTGGGGGCTCAAAACTGTACTCCCCTGGTGATCACAAACACCGTGGTTGCTCAACTGGATGCCACGAGAGCCGGTGGCGGTACCAATATCGGTGGCGGCATTCAGAAAGGGATTCAGGTCCTGAGCACCCAATCGGGCCACTACGGCCGGCCCGGGGCGGCCCACATTATGATTCTGATGACCGATGGCCGGCCCAACGTGGCTCCTGATAGCACCTGCTACACGCATAACCTGATCCAGAAATACGGCCTGACGACGCCAACCAACACCAGCGAACGCCAGGGAAAGGAATGCACCCTCTATTACGCCGAACAGGCACGCAACAACAGCATCGTCATCTACACCATCACCCTGGGCGACTCGGCCGACTTTGAGTTGATGGAGACGGTGGCCAGCATCACCGGTGGGGTCCACCGGAACGCCGACCGCCCGGAGAAACTGAACCAGATTTTTGACGAACTGTACGAACGCATCTTCCTGCGGCTGGTGGAATAGGCGCCCCGGGGAGTCAAAGGTAGCCGGGGGGAACATCATCCGCTATCCGGGAAGCGGGCGGCTCTGTCGCCCGCTTCCTGTCATTTGACATTTACTGGAAAATGGAATATCATATCCATGTCCCATCTCGTCTCATGGGGTCACCACGGGTGCAGAGCCTCACCCTGAAGAACAGGTCGGCCTCAGAGATCACTCTCCAGGAGATAGCAGGTATAACCCACTATCAGGAGGCACAGAATGGGAAGCCGGCGGACACTGGTTCTGGTAGGCCTTTTGATCATCGGTGTGGCGCTGATCGTCGGCGTTTTGTTGCTGCGGCAGCGAAGAGGAGGTAAAGAAGAAGCCCCGCCCACCGAGGCACCTCAGGTCATGAAAATCCTGGTCGCCGCCAACAATCTGACCCGAGGGATGGCCATTACCCCTGACCTTGTTCTGGCTCAGGACTGGCCCATCCAGTACCTGCCGCCCGTCTACTACACCGACCCGGCCCAGGTCATCGGGTATTTCGTGCGGGTGGACATCCCCCAGGGAATGCCGCTGATGCCCGGCATGCTGGCTCCCAGCGCGGAGGCTCTGGGAGCGGTCGGCTCTCCCGCCGCCCTCCAGGTCCCGGAGGGGAAACGGGCTGTGGCCATCCCGGTGGACATGCTGGGAGCCATCGCCTGGGCTCTCCAGCCCGGCGACCATGTGGATGTGCTGGCTTCGTGGATGATCCGGGAACTGGACCAGGATTTTCAGAGCCTGCTTCCCAACCAGTGGGCCGCACTTCAGTGTGGAGAAGGGCAACTGTGTCAGGGCACCTACGGACGGGTGGAACCCCTACCAACCGGGCAGATCATTATGGTGTATCCCCCTGAGGGGGGCACCCAGGCCCGTTACGTAGCCCAATTGACCATTCAGGATGCCGAAGTTCTGGGAGTGGGCACTTACCAGGCACCGGTGCAGATAACAGCGCCTCAGCCCGCTCCGACCCCAGGCGCAGAAGGAGGACAGCCAGCCCCGGGTGCCGCTCCTGCAGAGCCGACCCCGACGCCCGCCCTGGTCACGACCCAGGCCGTCATCCTGGTTGTAGACCCTCAGGAGGCCCTGGTTCTCAAGGCGCTGGTGGAACTGAAGGCCGATATCACCCTCGCCCTGCGCCGCCCGGGAGATACCGCGCGCGTCTCCACCGATACGGTCTCCCAGGACTACATCATCGTCCGCTACAATTTTGTCGTCCCACCGAAACTGCCCTATGCCGTCACCGCGCCTGAACCGAACCCACTGGAAGGGCAGATCAACATCGGTGCCACGACGGGTGGGGCGCCTGCCGAGTGAACCGGCCCGGCGGCCGTTATAGACGTCTGCGGAGGACCCGTGAGCGCCGAAAAAATCCGCGTCCTGATTGTAGATGACATCGCCGAGACCCGGGAGAATCTGCGCAAACTGCTCTCTTTTGCGCCGGACATAGAAGTGGTTGGCACGGCAGCCACGGGCGAGGAGGGTGTCCAGCTGGCGCGGGAACTGGTCCCGCATGTGGTCATCATGGACATCAATCTGCCCGGAATGGACGGGATCACCGCCACCGAGCAGATTGTGCGGGAAGTGCCAACCGCTCAGATCGTCATCCTCTCCGTCCAGGGGGAGACCGGTTATATGCGCCGGGCGATGGCCGCCGGTGCGCGCGATTTTCTGGTCAAGCCCCCCAGCGGGGATGAGTTGATGGCCACCATCCGCCGGGTCTACGAAATCGGGCAGGCGCAGGCCGCGCGGATGGCCCCGCTCCAGGCCACCGTTGCGGGCCCGGTCACCTAGCCCGTGGCCGCGACCACGCTTCCTTCC
>JBBIKR010000006.1:1940-2529 GCA_037445395.1 Thermoflexales bacterium | reverse complement strand
CTCCACGTCTTCCAGCTCCGTATCTCTCCGGAGGCCCAGTGGGAAATCCGGGAGGTCGCGGTGCGAATGCTGGAGGCCGTCTACCCTTACGCTCCGGCCGTTTTCGGCGACCTGCGGGACGACCTGCGTCGCCGCTATCCGGAATTCTTTGACCACTAACGGCTACCGGCTGACAACTACCGGCTACCGGCTACCAACTACCGGCTACCCCCTGCTCTTGAGGAGGTTTTATGCCCGAAGCATCGTTCCGGCGGTGGAAATGCGTGGCATTGTCAAGCGTTTCCCCGGCGTCCTGGCCAACGACCACGTGAACCTGACGGTGCGCGCCGGGGAAATCCACGCCCTGCTGGGCGAGAACGGTGCCGGCAAGACCACCCTGATGAACATCCTCTACGGTATCTACTATCCCGACGAAGGGGAAATCTACGTCAAAGGCCAGCGCGTCCACATCCGCTCTCCCCGGGACGCCATCCGCCTGGGCATCGGGATGGTCCACCAGCAGTTCCGGCTGGTCCCGTCCCATACGGTGGCGGAGAACGTGGTGCTGGGACTGCCGGGCCGTTTCTTCTTCCCGGAACGGGCCGCCCGG
>JBBIKR010000006.1:0-1854 GCA_037445395.1 Thermoflexales bacterium | reverse complement strand
ACGGGTGGAAATCATCAAAGCCCTCTACCGGGGGGCCGACATCCTCATCCTGGACGAGCCCACCTCCATGCTCACCCCCCGCGAGATAGAGGAATTGATGACCACCGTCCGGCGGATGGCCGACGAGGGGCACACTGTCATCTTCATCACCCACAAACTGGATGAGGTGTTCGCCGTCAGCGACCGGGTGACGGTGCTCCGGCAGGGGAAGGTCATCGCCACGCTGGAGAGCGCCCGTACCGACAAGCGGGAACTGGCGCGCCTGATGGTGGGGCGGGACGTCCTCTTCCGGCTGGAAAAGCGCCCGGTCGCCGTCGGCCCGACGGTGCTGGAGGTGCAGGACCTGCACGTCCGGAACGACCGGGGACTGCCCGCCGTGCGGGGGGTCTCCTTCTCCATCGCGGCGGGGGAGATTCTGGGGGTCGCGGGGGTGGCGGGAAACGGCCAGCGGGAACTGGTGGAGGCGCTGGCGGGCCTGCGGCCCGTGGAGAAAGGCCGGGTGCTCCTCAACGGCGAGGACGTCACCAACCGATCCCCCCGCGTCCTGGTCCAGCGCGGCGTCTGCTACGTGCCCGGCGAGCGGCTGGTGGGCACCGTCCCCAACCTCAGCGTGGCCGAAAACCTCATCCTGAAGACCTACGACCAGGCCCCCGTCTGCCGGGGCATCTTCCTGGATTCTCAGGCGATTGCTTCGCACGCCGACTCCCTGATTGAGCGGTACGCGGTGGCGACCCCCAGCCGGGAGACGCCCCTCAAATTGCTCTCCGGCGGCAACATTCAGCGGGCCATCCTGGCCCGGGAGACGTCCAGCAAGCCGAGCCTGCTCATCGCCGCCCACCCCACCAGCGGGCTGGACGTCGGCGCGACGGAGTACATCCGCCAGGTCCTGCTGGGCCAGCGGGAGGAAGGCACCGCCGTCCTGCTGGTCTCGGAGGACCTGGAGGAGATTCTGCAACTGAGCGACCGCATCGCGGTGATGTACAACGGGGAGATGATGGGCATCCTGCCCGCCGAGCAGGCAGACCTGGAGACGGTCGGTATGATGATGGCAGGTGTCCATCGCGCTTCGTAGGGGTGGGCCCTGCGCCTGCCCCAGAAGGGCAACTGCAAGGGTTGCCCCAACACCGGTCTTTCGGAGGAGAGAATGAATTCTCTGCCCCGCATTCGTCTGGAAAAACGTCTGGATACGCCGCGCTGGCTGAGCGTGGCAACGCCCATTCTGTCGGTGGTGGCAGCCCTGCTGGTCATCGCCGTCATCTTTGGACTGCTGGGCGTTAACCCGCTGGTCGCCTACGGGCGCATCTTCACCGGCGCCTTCGGCAGTGCATATGGCCTCTCGGAGACGGTCACCAAGGCCATCCCGCTGATGCTGGCAGGGGTGGGGCTGGCGGTGGCCTTCCGCGCCCGCGTCTACAACATCGGCGCCGAGGGGCAATTGCTGATCGGCGCCATCTGCGCCACCGGGGTCGCCCTCTTCGTCCCCGGCATCCCGGACGGGCTCCGGCTCCCGACGATGTTCGTGGCGGGGGCCCTGGGCGGCGCCCTCTGGGCGCTGATCCCCGCCGTCCTCAAGGCCCGCCTGCGGATAGACGAGGTGCTCACCAGCCTGATGACCGTCTACATCGCCAGCGAACTGGTCAACTACCTGGTCTACGGGCCCTGGAAGGGGCCGGGCGAGTGGGGTTTCCCGTATACCGACAAGTTCCCCCTGGCGGCGCAAATCCCCCGCATCGGGATTACCCGCATCCACTACCCTACCCTCATCCTGGCCCTGCTGGCGGCGGTGCTGGCCTACATCCTGGTGCGGCGGACCCGCTGGGGATTTGAGATTCGGGTGACGGGGGAGAACCCGGA
>JBBIKR010000005.1:0-2976 GCA_037445395.1 Thermoflexales bacterium | reverse complement strand
CGACGACCTGCTCCGGGGAGGCGGTCTCGCCCAGAATCAGGTGTTCCTCGCGGGGCATCTGGGAAATCTCCCAGTTCTGGCACCAGCGGCAGCGGAAATTGCAGCCGGGGGTGGCGATGGAGTAGGCCGTGGAGCCGGGATAAAAGTGATAGAGGGGTTTTTTCTCCACCGGGTCCACGTGCCGGGCGATGAGCCGCCCGTAGACCAGGGTATAAAGGGTACCGCCCCGGTTTTCCCGCACGTGGCAGACGCCGCGCTGTCCCTCGGGGATGACGCAGCGGTGGGCGCAGAGGGCACAGCGCACCTTATTCTCATCCAGTCGTTCGTATAACCGCGCTTCCTGCATGGCCCCATTCCTCCAGAAACATTATACCGCACTTTGTGTCGGTTGGGAATCGGGCCTTCTTTGATTATGTTACGGTATCTCCCGGAGATATTCGTTGATCAGTTGGACGCTGCGATGCAAAACCATGTCCCGGTAGGACCGGAGGCGCTCCGGGGGGACGTGCCGGAAAATCCAGGCCATCCGCTCCGGCGAGTGGGCCGTCATCTCCACCATCTCCGCCGAAACTCCCATCCGTTCTGCGAAGACCTCGGCGGTACGGATGCGGTGCCCCGGTTGCAACTGCTCCACCAGATTATCCCGCCACGCCCGCAGGTCCTCATCCCGGATGAAGGGAAGCCAGCCCCGGGGCTCTGCGGTCGCCAGCGCTGCTGCCTCGTGGCCGTCCAGGCGGGCCTGATCCTCCTCATCCAGCCAGGTGCGCAGGACGTTGTGCAGAAACAACCGTTCCTCCCACGTGCTCCATCCAGCGTCTGGACCGAAGAAGGGATGGAAGACCTCCCGCCACCACAACTCGTCGGCCAGCAGGTGGGCCAGGTAACCGGACATAAAGGCCGCGTGGGCCGGTTCCAGGCGCTCCGCGCGGGCCAGGGCCGGGTAGGTATCCAGGAGAATCCGGGCGGCCGGGACGTCGTTGCGGGGCGGGAGAGTGTAGAAGTGGGTCTCCTCGCGCCGTTGCCCGCTGACTGTCTGCACGTCCGGGGCAGTGTGGCCCAGCAGGAAGGGGCCATACTGGGCCAACAGCAGCCACCGCGCGGGCGCGGCCAGCGTTCCCCGTTCCAGAACCTCGCGGGCCATTACCAGATGATTGATGGGCGTCGGCATGGGACAATTATTGTACACGAAACGGGGGATTTGGAGAAGCGGCCGATGGGCTTTTGCGGGGCAACCCCGATGCGGAGTTCTTTCGCCCGACGCTGAAGCGTCGGGCTGATTCTGCAAAGCCCCTTCGGGGCTCAAAAATAGCCCGCAGGGCTTCGCTGAACCAGCCCGATGGTTCACCATCGGGCGATTCTTTGCACAAAGTCAGACGATCTAACGCAAATCTAACATATGTCCATCGTTTTTCTAACGCAATCGGGTTATCATCCCCGCAGAGCGCGCACGCGCTTCACGCATCACGTTTCAGTATCACGCATCACGGAGGATGAGTATGGACCTGAATCGGTACACGGAGAAAGCACAGGAAGCCATTTTCACGGCCCAACGTCTGGCAAGCGAGCACAACCACGGCCAGATTGAGCCGGAGCATTTACTGCTGGCCCTGGTCCGGCAGACCGACGGGGTGGTGCCCCAGGTGCTGGCGAAGATGGGCATCGCCCCGGAGACCGTCGCGCTGGCGACGGAGCGCGCGCTGGGGGAAAAGCCCAAAGTCTACGGCCCGACGCAGATCGGGCTCTCTCGCGAATTATCTCGCGCGCTGGAGGAAGCGGAAAAGGTCGCCGCCCGGATGCGGGACGAGTTCATCAGCACGGAGCATCTCCTGCTGGCCCTGCTGGGACCGCACGGAGCCGGCGCGGCGCGCATCCTGGCCGCCCACGGCGTCACCGAGGACGCCGTCCTGCGGGCCCTCACCGCCATCCGCGGCAGCCAGCGGGTCACGTCCCAGAATCCGGAGGCCACCTACCAGGCCCTGGAAAAGTACGGGCGGGACCTCACCGCGCTGGCCCGCCAGGGGAAACTGGACCCGGTCATCGGGCGGGATGAGGAAATCCGGCGGGTGATGCAGATTCTCAACCGCCGTACCAAGAACAACCCGGTCCTGGTCGGCGACGCGGGCGTCGGGAAGACGGCCATCGTGGAGGGGCTGGCCCAGCGCATCGTCCGCGGCGACGTCCCGGAGGGGCTGAAGGATAAACGCATCGTCGCGCTGGACCTGGGCGCGCTGGTCGCCGGGGCCAAGTACCGGGGCGAGTTTGAGGAGCGCCTGAAGGCCGTCCTCAAAGAAGTCACCGACGCCGAAGGGGAAATCATCCTGTTCATTGACGAGATTCATCAGGTCGTCGGCGCGGGGCGGGCCGAAGGCGCCCCGATGGACGCGGCCAACATCCTCAAGCCGATGCTGGCGCGGGGCGAACTCCACTGCATTGGCGCCACGACGCTGGACGAATATCGCAAGTACATAGAAAAGGACGCCGCGCTGGAGCGGCGCTTCCAGCCCGTCTACGTGGACGAGCCGTCGGTGGAAGACACCATCAGCATCCTGCGGGGACTGAAGGAACGGTACGAGGTCCACCACGGCGTCCGCATCCAGGACGCCGCCTGCATCGCGGCCGCCGTCCTCAGCCACCGCTACATCGCCGACCGACACCTGCCCGATAAGGCGATAGACCTGATAGATGAGGCCGCGTCCCGCCTGCGGATGGAGATAGACTCCAAACCGGCGGAACTGGACGAGGTGGACCGGCGCATCATGCAACTGGAGATTGAGCGGGAGGCGCTGAAGAAGGAGACGGACGAGGCCAGCCGGGAACGGCTGGAGAAACTGGAGAAGGAACTGGCCGACCTGCGGGAAGAGAGCCAGGCCCTGCGCGCCCGGTGGGAGCGGGAAAAGGCCGCCATCCAGGCCCTGCGGGAGACCAAAGAGCGCATTGAGCAGGTCCGCCACCAGATTGAGGAAGCCCAGCGGGCCC
>JBBIKR010000004.1:2801-3077 GCA_037445395.1 Thermoflexales bacterium | reverse complement strand
AGGCGCCTGTGGCCTATCGGGTGATTCTCTACCGCCGCCTGATGATGCGGGTGGCGACGGCCCTGGCCCGCCGGGAGGGGGCGAAGGCCATCTTCACCGGCGAGTCGCTGGGACAGGTTGCCTCTCAGACGCTGGAGAGTCTGACGGTGGTGGAAGAGGCCGCCGGCCTGCCGGTCCTCCGTCCCCTCATCGGTCTGGATAAGACGGAGATCACCGCGCTGGCGGAGCGCATCGGCACCTACGCGCTCTCCCTGCTGCCCGGAGACGATTGCTGTC
>JBBIKR010000004.1:0-2774 GCA_037445395.1 Thermoflexales bacterium | reverse complement strand
GGGTGGTCACCCATCCCCGGATGGAGGAGACCCTGCGGGCCGAAGAGGCGGTGGAAATGGACCGGCTGGTCCAGGAGGCGCTGGACGGCGCGACGCGGGTGGAGGTGTGATGATTCTGCAGATGCTCACCGTCGGCCTGATTCAGACCAACTGCTACATTGTCGGCTGTGACCAGACGAAAGAAGGGATCATCATTGACCCCGGCGGCCATCCGGAGCGCATTCTGCGCGCGGTGCGGGAGGCGGGCCTGAAGGTCCGCTACGTCCTGAATACCCACTGCCACTTTGACCACATGGCCGCCAATGCCGATGTGGTCGCGGCGACGGGCGCGCCGCTGGCGGTCCATCCGGCGGAGCGGCCCATCCTGGAATCACGTGGCGGTGCGGCCTGGTTTGGCGTTCCCATATCCCCCAGCCCCCCGCCCGACCTGGAACTGGCGGACGGCCAGGTGCTGGAGGTGGGAACGCTCCGGTTGCAGGTCCTGCACACCCCCGGCCATTCCCCCGGTAGTGTCACTTTCTACCTGCCCGACCAGGGCGTGGCCTTTGACGGCGACGTCCTCTTCGCTATGGGCGTGGGACGGACGGACCTCCCCGGCGGAGATTGGGACACTTTGATGCGCTCCATTGGGGAGGTCCTCTTTGCATTGCCCGACGAGACCGTTCTCTACCCGGGCCACGGCCCAAAGACGACGGTGGGGCAGGAGAAACGGTTCAACCCCTGGTTGTTGTAGGGACGTGCCCGGCATTTTCCGAAGTGCCGGGCACGTTGTCCTCATGTACGGCGGAGTGGCGTCAAGCGGCGCGGACGGGCGCTTCAGTGCCTGTCCGTGGTTGTTTTACGGTGAAATCGTCCAGGTCATTTCCCCGGCGATTTGCTGCCCCTGCACCTCCTCGCTGACCGGATTGCCGTCACAGTCGCGGGCGCTCAGGTCGTACGTGCCCGCCGGGAGACGGAAAGTGTACGAGCCGCCCGGTGGGATGGCATCATCCCCCAGCCAGTCGCTACCCCAATCGGCACTATCCGAAGGGGAGATGAAGACGTCGCAGATGGGGATGTCCAGTTGGTTGATCAGGGTCAGCGAGGCCTCGGCGACATCTTCCAGCGTCCAGGTGATGCCGTTGGCGTCTATGGTAATGCCGGACTGGGTATTTAGCACGTTGTCATCGCAGTCATCGGCGCGCAGGTCGTAGGTCCCCAGGGGCACCTGGAAGGTCCGGGTGCTCCCCGCCGGAATCGTGGTATCCTTTCCCATCCAGTCGGGACCCCAGGTCTCGCTATCGGATGGGGAGATGTAGAGATAGCAAATCTCGTGGCTGGAGTTATTGACCACCAGTACGGGTGCCCGCTGGAGGGGGTCCAGAGACCAGGTCATACTGCCGACCAGGTCCACACCCATGTAGTAGGCGACCAGGTTGCCGTCACAGTCATCAGCGCGCACGTCGTAGGAACCCTCCGGCACCTGGAAATTCCGGCTGCTGCCGGACCGGATGGCTTCGTCCCCGGTCAGCCAGTTCTCTCCCCATGAGTCGCTCTCGGTGGCAGAGATGTAGACAGCGCAGACGGCAATGCCGGAGTCATTCTTCAGCACCAGTTCGGCCATCCCGGACGATGTCTGGGTGGGTGGAGCCTGGGTGGGTGGAGCCTGGGTGGGCGGAACCGCTGTGGGTGGGACGGCAGTCGGCGGCGCGGGCGTCGGCCCGCCGCAAGCCAGCGCGGCCAGAATCAGCGCGCCGGCGGCGATGAGCAAGGATGCTTTCTTCACGGTACTCTCCTGTCAGATGAGATGCCTTGAGTCAGAGGGTTCAGAGGAAAGAAGGCTGGGGCAAGAGGGGGGACTGTTCCGCTGATACCCAGGGCAAGACTCTTGGTAAAAAGAATTATAGCACGTTTCCGAAATTCCGCAAGTGGAGCAGGAAAGGGGCTTGTGCAGCAATCTGCCCCCTGGGGGAAAGAAGGAGTTATGGGGGTTTTGCGGGCGTAGCCTGCCCGCAAAACCCCCGCTAATGCAACCGCTGGACGGCGTCCACCTGGGCGGGGTCGCCCCCGTTCGCGGGGCATCGCAACCGCACGTAACGGTATGAGTACCCCGCCGGTGCCCAGAAGCCGATGTCTATGGTGATGCCGGTGCCCGGATAAGGGTAGAGCGCACTGGACGGAATGGGCTCATTGTCCTGCTCGCCATCGCCATCGGTGGCATAGGCGTCTATGTTGGTCCCCTGCACACCTCCCGTTATCCCGTCCCAGGCAAACACAGTGTACCACGTTGACCCGTCCGCTGAAATCTCAACGATGATGAAGTCCAGCAGGATACCCGGCGGGTTGGGCCATTCGTAGAAGACCATATCGGGCCCCGGCCCGTCTATGATGCCGGTCCCCTCGCCGAAGTCCAGGGTAACCGCCTCGTGGGGGTCCAGTTCCAGCGCCTGCCCATCGGGCGGTCCCCCGGCCAGGCCGCAGTTCGGGTTGGCGGGGTCGCAGTTCACGTTGCTGGTGGTGGTGTACGGCCCGATGTCGTACGGCTGTACCTGGACCGGGTTGCTGAAGCCGAACTCCCAGCCGCCCGCATCCAGCGCCGCGATGTAGTAGGTGTAGACGGTGCCGTTGACCACCGGGGCGTCCAGGTAGGCTGTTCCCTGCGTTTCGGTGATGACGGTGTATGGGCCGCCGTCGGCGCGGTAAACCCGGTAGGCAACGGGTGCAGGGATGACATTATCCCACCCCAGGCTGACCTCGTTGCTCCCCGCGGCCGCGCGCAGAGTGAAGGGTATTGG
>JBBIKR010000003.1:2663-3808 GCA_037445395.1 Thermoflexales bacterium | reverse complement strand
GATGCTTGTGCTTGGCCATCTTCTTCTTGCGCCACTTGCGATCTGACGGCATAGAAGGCTTCACCTCCTTTCTGAAAGTTGACATCCACCGGATGCCTTACGCCCGGTCACTCTCCCATTGGGCCAGCGCCTCCAGCCACAACGCGCTCCGTCCATCCTGGACGATAGCAACTCCCTCCCGGCGGGCGACTCTCTCGGCTACGGGAGAAATGTTTCGCCCTGCCACCGCAGGGATGGCCGAATAACCTGCTTTACGGAGCAGAATTGCCCGCTGAATGGCTCGCTCCACATCCTCCGTATCTATCAGGGCAGAAACCTCCACCGCAAGCCAGATCTCCGGCCCGGTTTCTTCCCGATCTCCTCTGGCCCGTCCCCTGATCAGAAGGTCCAGGTTGAATAACTCGTCCACCTCGCCCGGGGTCAGGCGCTCCTCCAGAGTATCCAGTATATCCGAAAGGTCGACCACCTTCACTCTGCGCAGGATGCGCCCAAAGTACGCGGTGGCCCGCTCTTGATACCGGATTTCCAGGAGGTCCCCATCCATCTGTCCCAGACGGATTTCCAGCCGCTGGAGTCGCTCTTCAAACTTCTGCTGAGTGGCGATCAGGGATTTGAGGACTTCCTCCGTGCGGACCTGCGCCTCAATCAGTTGCGCCAGCGTTGCCTCTATCCGCGCGAAGCGCTCCTCTGACCGTTCCCGGTATTCGCGGAACTCCGCCTCCGTGCGGGCCTGCGCCTCGGTTAACGCCCTCACCTCTGCTTCGGTGCGGGCCTGCGCCTCGGCCAACTGCTCCAGCGCGGCCTCTACCCGCGCCAGCCGTTGCTCGGATTGCACCCGAAACTCCCGAAACTCCGCCGTGCTGCTGGCTACGGTCTCTGTCAACTGGCGCACGTCGGCAGAGAGCCGGTCAAAGTCCTCCCGGCGGACCGCCAGTTGTTCGCGCATCCGTTGTTCAACAGCCTCCACCAGTTCCAGCATCGTCATCCGCCATTCCTGGGGTAGCCGTTGAACAATTTGAACGTAACCGACCATCTCCCTCCTCCCGGCCAAAAGTATAACACTAACCGGCCATTTTTGCAAAAGCGGAAGGGCCTGGGCTTGTGCAGCAATTCGCCCCTGGGGGCAAGAAGGGGTATGGGGTTTG
>JBBIKR010000003.1:1620-2643 GCA_037445395.1 Thermoflexales bacterium | reverse complement strand
CCCCGCAAACCCCATTATCTTATGGGCGCGACGTTCCTTGCAGGGGATTTGCCGCGCAGGCCCGGACGGACGCGCGTCGCCTTGACAGGTTCGCCGCTTCAACCTATAATAGCATCACTTGTTTTGCCGAAATCTCGTACAGGAGGATTGACAGAATGCCACCAGTTCCCAAACGGAAAACATCCAAAGGGCGACGGGACCGGAGGCGCAGCCATCTGGCCCTGACCCTGCCGTCACTGCTCATTTGCCCGAAGTGCAAGGAGCCGATGCTGCCATACCATGCCTGCCCCAATTGTGGTACCTATCGGGGTCGCCAGGTGTTCACCCCGAAGGACAAGGAGAAGAAGAGCAAGACGTAACTCTGAAACAGCCCCCATTCGGCGCGCCTTTGGCCGCCGATGGGTGTTTTTCATTTTGTGATGAATCACCGACCTGCTTTCCAGTTCCCCGGACAGGGGTCCCAGCGGGTGGGGATGGGGAAAGAGTTGGTGGAACGGTTCCCCATCGCGGCCCGGATTTTCGCCCGCGCCGACGAGGTGCTGGGCTTTCCCCTCTCCCGTCTCTGCTTTGAGGGGCCGGCAGAGGCGTTGAACGACACTGCCCATGCCCAGCCGGCCATCCTGACCGCCAGCGTTGCCGCCCTGCGGGTGCTGGAGGAGATGGGGGAGAGCCCCGCCTGCGTTGCCGGGCACAGCCTGGGAGAATTCACCGCGCTGGTGTCGGCCAATGCGTTGACGTTTGAGGACGCGCTGCTACTGGTGCAGGAACGGGGACGGCTGATGAAAGAAGCCGGGGCTCGCCGACCCGGCGGTATGGCCGCTGTCCTGGGGCTGGATGCAGAAGAGGTCGCGGCCATCTGTGAGCGGGTCTCACAGGAGACCGGTGGCTACGTGGGCGTTGCCAACGACAACTGCCCGGGTCAGGTTGTTATCTCGGGTGACGAGGCGGCGCTGGTGGCCGCGATGGAGGTCATGCAGGCCGCCGGAGCCCGACGGGTGGTCCGGCTGGCAGTGAGCATCGCGG
>JBBIKR010000003.1:492-1610 GCA_037445395.1 Thermoflexales bacterium | reverse complement strand
CTGCCGCTTTCCGGCATGCCCTGGAAAAAGTCCCCCTTCATCGGCCCCGCGTTCCCTTCATTGCCAACGCCACAGCCGACGAACTGACCGAGCCAGAATCCATCCGGGAGGCCCTGGTCCGCCAGTTGACCTCTCCGGTCCGCTGGCGGGGCTCCGTACGACAGATGATCCGCCGGGGGATTGCCCGGTTTGTGGAAGTGGGCCCGGGGGATGTCCTCACCGGCCTCCTGCGCCGAATTGACACCTCTGTCCAGGGTCTGACCGTCGCCCAGGTCCTGGGGATAACGTAGCGGAAACAGAGCATCACATCACGGCCGACCCTGATCGGCCACCAGCACAGGCCCGCAGACCGGCGAACCGCGTTGCAGGAGAGATGCGAATGGATAAGCCGTTGCAGAACAGAGTGGCCGTCGTCACCGGAGCCTCCCGTGGCATCGGGCGGGCCATCGCCGTAGAACTGGCCCGCCGGGGGGCGCGGGTCATCGTGAACTACCAGCGCAACGCCGATGCCGCCGAGGAAGTCGTCGCCGCCATCCGCGCCGAAGGCGGAGAGGCCACCGCCGTCCAGGCCGATGTCTCCGACCCCGCCCAGGCCCAGGCCCTCATCCAGGCCGCCCTGGACACCTACGGCCGCATAGACATCCTGGTCAACAACGCGGGCGTCACCCGGGACCGCCTGATTCTGATGATGAGCCAGGAGGACTGGGAGACGGTGCTGCGGGTGGACCTCACCAGTCTGTTCCACACCTGCAAAGCCGCCGCCCGCCCGATGATCCGTCAGCGCTACGGGCGCATCATCAACATCTCCTCGGTTGTCGGCATCGCTGGGCAGGGCGGCCAGACCAACTACGCGGCCGCCAAAGCGGGCGTCATCGGTTTCACCAAGAGTCTGGCGAAAGAACTGGGCCCGCGCGGTATCACCGTGAACGTCGTTGCGCCTGGTTACATCCCCACCGACCTGACCGCCGACCTGCCCGAGGAACTGCGCCAGGAAGCCATCCGCCGAACCCCTCTGGGACGAGCGGGGCGCCCGGAGGACGTTGCGTATGCCGTGGCTTTTCTGGCTTCCGATGAGGCGTCCTTTATCACCGGTGCCGTCCTGCCCGTAGACGGCGGAC
>JBBIKR010000003.1:0-478 GCA_037445395.1 Thermoflexales bacterium | reverse complement strand
AGTGCCGCTACACGGAGGCGTATCGTGGAGGAAGTCCCGGCTCTTGGCCGCATTACTGTGGACCCTGAGGTCCTGGAGACCATTGCCCGCCTGACCGCGCTGGCCGTTCCGGGGGTTGCCCGCATCGCCCCGGTCCCCCGATCGCGGCTCCTGGGAGGGAAGGAGGGCGTGCGGATCACCCTTCAGGACGGGTCCGTTCTGGTGGACCTCTACCTGGTGGTGGAATCCGGCTACAATATGCTGGCCCTGGGGCATCAGGTTCAGGCCGAGGTCACCCGGGCCATCCAGGAGATGGTCGGGCTGGATGTAGAAGCCGTCAACGTTTACATTGAGGACGTGGTCCCCGCGTCCCGCTGATGCCAGCAGGAGTGGCTCCCGCCTGACTTTCAGGGCAGGGCTGGCCGACTTTTCTCGGGAGGAGCGGTGAAGGTTCGCCGACTCGCGCGCACCGTCGCTCTGCAGGCTCTTTACGAAATAG
>JBBIKR010000002.1:0-4839 GCA_037445395.1 Thermoflexales bacterium | reverse complement strand
CTGAGCGGGCAATTTTTCTACCAGCAGTTGATCGCCGACGGAAACCCGATATTGACGTCCACCGGACCGAACAATGGCGTACACCGATAACCTCCTCCTACAGGCACAATCGTGGCCGCGCCTTGCGGCCACGGCCACAAGGGGTATTATAGCGGGAATTGGGGATTTGTCAACCTGGCGAAAATTGTTCGGTTTGCGCAGTTGCCTCTCTTATGCTATACTGATTTCAGCCCCCGGAGGGAAGCCGCGCCCTCTGGAATCCCAGCACGGGAAAGGAGGTGGTTATTGCGAACGATTCTCCTTGCCTGTCTGGCGACCATTATCCCTCTTTTAGACCCCATCTACCCAGCCGATTGAAAGGAGGATGAACCATGAAGCGCATTCTCTCTGCCCTGGCTCTGTTGCTAACGGTTGCCCTTCTGGCCGGATGCGCCAGGCCGACCCCCACGCCCACACCTCCGCCGCCCAAACCGACGGAGGCTCCGACCGTGGCCGCTCCCGCCACGGAAGCCCCAACCCCCACTCCCGTCGTCAAGACCGTCATCATCGGCTTCACGGCTTCCCAGACCGGGAAACTGAACGTGGAGTCCACCCGCCAGATTAACGGCCTCACTCTGTGGATGGAGCAGGTCAACGCGGCCGGGGGGCTGAAACTGGCCGACGGTACGATGGTCCGCTTTGAGGCCAGGTTTTACGACGACGAGAGCAACAAGGACCGGGTGCAGGAACTCTACACCCGCCTGATCAACGAGGACAAGGCGGATTTCCTCATCAGCCCCTACTCCAGCGGCCTGGCGGACGCGGCGGCGGTCATCGCCGAGCAGTACGGCAAGATTATGATCACCACCGGCGCCGCCTCCGACAGCACTTACAAGAAGGGGTACACTCTGGTCTACCAGACCTACACTCCGGCCAGCCGTTACCTGACGGGCGCGTTTGACCTGCTGGCCGCCCTGGACCCCGCCGTTAAGAAGGTCGCCATCATCCACGAGAACGACAAGTTCTCCACGGACGTCTGCGATGCGGCCAAAGCCTACGGCGAGGGCAAGGGGTACGAGATTGTCCTCTACGAGGGCTACGACAGCGGGACGGCGGACTTCGCGCCCTTCATCAACAAGATTCCGGCCGGAACGGAGGCGATTATGGGCGGTGGTCACTTCGCCGACGGCAGCACCTTCGCCCGCCAGTTGTACGAGAAGGGCGTGCCGGTGAAGTTCATCCTGCTGGTGGCCCCGCCGGAGCCGAAGTTCGCCGAACTGGGGGACGCGGCGCTGGGCGTCATTGGGCCGAGCCAGTGGGAGCCCCAGGCCAAATATAACCCAGACGCGGCCAAGGCGGCCGGGCTGGAATGGTACGGCCCCTCGGTGGAGGAGTTTGTCTCTGCCTACAAGGCAAAGTTCAACGAAGACCCCTCCTACCACAGTGCGGGTGGCTACGCCGCGGGCCTGATTCTCCAGAAGGCCATAGAGGCGGCCGGTTCTCTGGAGACCGAGAAGGTCAAGGCCGCGCTGGACGGGATGGCCATTATGACCTTCTATGGGGCCATCCAGTTTGACACTTCCGCCGAGGCCCACGGCCTCCAGGTTGCCCACGAGATGGTCTACATCCAGTGGCAGAAGGACGCGGCCGGCAACCTGGTCAAGCAGGTGGTCTGGCCCGCCGAGGCCAAGTCGGCGGAAGCCCTGTATCCGCTGTCCCGGTAACGGGGACGGGAGGCCTGCCAGGTCTGCACGACCTGGCAGGCCTCTATTTCTGAGGAGGCGCGATGCTTGCCCAAACCCTTGCCTCGCTGGTGGACGGCATCCTCCTGGGATTCGTCTACGGGCTGGCCGCGATGGGCCTGAGTTTGATCTGGGGGGTGATGCGGGTCATCAACCTCAGCCACGGGGCCATCATGGCCCTGGGGATGTTCGGGACGTACCTGCTCTTCACCCATCTGGGGCTGAATCCCTACCTGGCGGTTTTGCTGATGGCCCCCGCCAGCCTGCTCTTCGGCTTTCTGGTCTACGGGGTGGCGGTCCACCGCATCATCAATGCTCCCTACCTCTCCAGCCTGCTGGCGACGTTCGCCGTGAATATGATGGTCATCGGCATCGGGACCGCCGTCTTCACCACGTCCCTCTACAATGTGGACTTCTCGCTGGGGACGGTGCGGGCAGGCGTTCTGGCCCTGCCGGGCACCCGCCTGACCGCGGCCCTGGCGGCCCTTCTCATCACCGCCGCCCTGTACCTTTTCCTCTACCGGACCCGTCCGGGGAAGGCTATCCGCGCCGTCGCCAACAACCGCGCGGCGGCGGAACTGATGAGCATCCCCTCCGCGCAGGTGCTGGCCCTCAGTTTCGGGATCGGCACGATGCTGGCCGCGCTGGCCGGAGGGCTCATCACCACCTTCTTTCCCTTCACCATCCTGAGCGGCGGCGGGTATCAGTCCAAATCCTTCGTCATTTGCGTCCTGGGCGGGCTGGGGAACCCCCTGGGGGCCCTTCTGGGCGGCCTCATTCTGGGCGCGCTGGAGGGGCTGATCCCCATCGTCCTGCCGGTCAGTTGGGTGTCCGTGGTGGAGTTCACCCTCTTCGTCCTCATTCTCCTCATTCGCCCCAGTGGCCTCTTGGGAGCACGGACATGAAGCCCTGGCGTCAACCCGGTTTCTGGCTCCCTCTTCTGCTGATTCTGGTGGGCGGAGGCGTCGCCCTGGTCCTCCGGAAGGATACCCTCCGCGAGATGATGTTCACCCTTCTGATGTACGTCGCGCTGGCCTCCAGCCTGAACATTCTGATGGGCTATACCGGCTACGTCAATTTCGGGCACATCGTCTTCTTCGGGCTGGGGGGCTACACCGGTTTCTACCTGATCAGCCAGCAGGGGTGGCATCTGATCCCGGCGGCCCTGGCAGGGGGGCTGGCCTCCGCGCTGCTGGCGGCCCTGCTGGGGCTGGCGGTCCTCCGGCTGCGGGGGGCCTATTTCGCCCTGGCGACGATCGGGATCAACGAGGCGGCGCGGGCTTTCGTGAACAACTTCGGCCCCTTCGGCGGCCCCACCGGCCTCTTCGTCAATTTCGCCGTCTACCGGGAGTACGGCGGCGCGCCCCAGGCCCTCTGGCTCACCTACACCCTGCTGGTCATCACCACGCTAACGGTGGTCGGGCTGAGTTACGGGATCAAGAACTCCCGCTTCGGCCTGGGCCTCCTGGCCATCCGGGAGGACGAGGACGCGGCGATGGTGATGGGCGTTCGGGCCCCGACGGCCAAGACGCTGGCCTACGTGATCTCCGCGTTCTTCCCCGGCATCATCGGCACCCTGTTCTTCTTCAAGAACGGTAACGTGGAACCGGGGGATGCCTTCCGTCTCCATATGTCCATTGAAGTGCTGGTGATGATCATGCTGGGGGGCAACGGGACGATTCTGGGCCCCATCCTGGGCGCGGCGGCCTACGAGCGGCTGCGGGGGTACCTGTTGACCAGTCCCCTCTTCAAGAGCCTTCACCTGGCCTTCGCCGGGCTGGCGCTGCTCCTGATCGTGCTGTTCATCCCAGCGGGCCTGATCGGCTGGCTGCGCCGCCGGTTCCCGTTTCTGCGGAGGTGGCTGGAATGATTCTCCAGGTGGAACAGGTTTCCAAGCGGTTCGGGGGCTTGCAGGCCCTGCAGAATGTCAGTTTTACCCTGCCGGAGGGGCAGATTCTGGGCCTGATCGGCCCCAACGGCGCGGGTAAGACGACGATGTTCAACGTCATCAGCGGGGTGTACCCGCCGGAGAGCGGGCGGGTCATCTTCCGGGGGGAGGACATCACGGCCCGGCCGCCCTACGAGATCGCCCGTCGGGGGATC
The DNA here is from genome assembly GCA_037445395.1 of Thermoflexales bacterium. Lineage (GTDB taxonomy): Bacteria > Chloroflexota > Anaerolineae > B4-G1 > DUEL01 > SpSt-77. The sequence goes on along the minus strand of JBBIKR010000002.1, from coordinate 1,015 downwards.
GCCCGCACCCATCAGATTGTCCGCCCGCTGAACGAACTGACCGTCCGCCAGAATGTGATGGTGGGGGCCTGCTTCGGGCGGGAGGGACTCTCCTACACGGCCGCCGCCCGTGTCGCCGATGAGGTGCTGGAACGGGTCGGCCTGGCAGGGCGGGCGGACCAGTTGGCCGGGAGCCTCAACGTGGCCCAGAAGAAGCGGCTGGAACTGGCCCGTGCCCTGGCTTCCCGCCCATACCTCCTCCTGCTGGACGAGGTGCTGGCGGGGCTGAACCCGGCGGAGGTGGCCTCCATGCTGGACCTCCTGCGCCAGATTCGGGACGGGGGGGTGACCATCCTGATGATTGAGCACGTCATGCAGGCGGTGATGAACATCTCCGACTATGTGATCGTGCTGGATTACGGCAAGAAGATCGCCGAAGGGACGCCGCAGGAGGTCGCCAACGACCCGCGCGTCATTGAGGCGTACCTGGGCGACCCCAAACTGGCGGCCGGATTGCTGGAAGGGAGGGGAGAGGGATGAGCACCGTGCTGGAAACCCAGAACATCTCCTCCGGCTACGGCGAAGTGCAGATTCTCTGGGGGGTCTCCCTCCGGCTGGAGGCGGGGAAACTGACCACGCTGGTCGGCTCCAACGGGGTGGGGAAGACGACGCTCCTGCGGACGGTCACCGGGCTGATCCGTCCCTGGGAGGGGAAAATCTTCTTCCAGGGCCGGGACATCACCCGTCTCCCACCTCACGCGCGCGCCGATATGGGGCTGGTCCTGGTGCCGGAGGGACGGCAACTCTTCACCGATATGAGCGTCGCCGAGAATCTGGAGATGGGGGCTTTCTCCCGCCGGGCCCTGCCCCACCGTTCGCGGAACCTGGAGCGGGTCTTTGACCTCTTTCCCCGTCTCAAGGAGCGGATGCACCAGAAAGCGGGGACGCTGAGCGGTGGGGAGCAGCAGATGCTGGCGGTCGCGCGCGGGCTGATGGCGGAGCCGGAAGTGCTGATGATAGACGAACTCTCCCTGGG
>JBBIKR010000001.1:3840-5969 GCA_037445395.1 Thermoflexales bacterium | reverse complement strand
CGGGGCCGAAACGGAGACTATCTATCTGAAAGACCTGGACATCCGCCCCTGCCTGGGCTGCTTCACCTGCTGGACGAAGACCCCCGGCGTCTGCATCCACAAGGACGATATGGCGGCCCTGTTGCCGCGCCTGCGTCAGGCGGATGTGCTGATCTACGCCACGCCGCTGTACGTCTTCACCGTCAGCGGGCTGATGAAGAACTTTATGGATCGGGAACTGCCCAACCTGGACCCCCACATCATCCGGCGCGGCGACCACTACATCCACCCACCCCGCCATCGCGATGGCCCGGAGAAGCAGAAGATCGTCCTGATCTCCAACTGCGGCTTCCCGGAGCGGCACCACTTCTCCGCGCTGGTGGAGACGTTCCGCCGCTTCACCGACAACCCTGATACCGAACTGGCCGCGACCATCCTCTGCGCCGGGGGCGAACTCCTGGCCCACAGCGCGCTGGCGGAGAGCCTGCGCTGGTACACCGAGGCAGCCCGGCGGGCCGGGGAGGAACTGGTCCGCTGCGGACACATCCTGCCGGAGACCCAGGCGGTCCTGAACACCCCGCTGGCGGAGCCGGAAACCTACGCCCGGATGGCCAATCTCTGGTGGGATAGCCAGATTCCCCAGGCAAAGACGCGGGAAGCGCCCTCCACCGAAGCGGTCACCGACTCGCTCTCCCCGCCGGTCGTCCTGCCCGTCCGGGAAGAGGGACGGGGCCCGCAGACCTGCCGGGAGGCCATTCTGGGCATGGCAACGGTCTTCAACCCCGCGGCCGCCGGAGACCTCCGGGCCGACATCCAGTTCATCGTCACCGGCGACGAGCCCGGAACCTACGTCCTGCGCATCCGGGACGGCCGCTGTACGGCCCATGAGGGGACGGTGCCCCATCCCACCATGACCATCCATACCCCCGGTGAGGTCTGGCTGAAAATCGCGCGGGGTGAATTGAGCGGACAGACGGCCTACGTCCAGGGGATGTACCGGGTGGAAGGGGATTTCGGCCTGCTCCTGCGGCTGGGGGACCTCTTCTCCGGACCGGAGGGGCCCGCCGCGCCCCCACCGCCGCCCACACCCGCGCCGGAGGAGACCGTCCAGCGGGGGCCGTTGCGCCTTCCCGGCATGGCCTGGCTGACGGTGGCCTTCATCCCGTGGATCGTCCACTGGGCCACGATGGACATTCCCGGCGCTGGCCCGTGGGTCAGCCTGGGGGTACCGTTTCTGCTGGGAGTGCTGATCTGGGGGTACCGGCGTCTCTTCGCCCGCCCCACCTGGATGGAGACGGGAACGCCCCTGTACTTCGCGCTGGCGGGGCTGGCGGCCCTTCTGGGGAGCCGATTCTTCACCGACTACGGCGACGTTCTGGGGTACCTGGTGCTGGCGGGCATCTGGCTGGGGACGCTGGCCGCGGAACGGCCGTTCACCGCCGAGTATTCTAAATGGTCCTACCCGCCGGCCATCTGGAACCTGCCGGTTTTCCTCCGTACCAACGCCATCATCACCACCGTGTGGGGCTGGGTCTACCTGCTGATGGCAGTCCTGGCGCTGGCCGGGCATGCGCGGCCAGACCAGGCGTTGTTCTGGACCGTGGCCCGTAACCTGCTCCTGATCCCGGCCTTCGCCTTTACTGCCTGGTTCCAGAAGTGGTATCCGGCCAGAGGATAATGTTGGGGCGGCCGCCCCAACATCCGCTATTTGATTTCCACTTTGGCGCCGACCGCTTCCAGTTCCGCCTTGGCGCTCTCCGCCGCCTCCTTCGGGACAGCCTCCAGCACCGTCGCCGGGGCGCTCTCCACCAGGTCCTTGGCTTCCTTGAGACCCAGGTTGGTCAGTTTCCGCACCACCTTGATGACCTCAATCTTCTTCTCGCCGACCTCCTTGAGCACAACGGTGAACTCGGTCTTCTCCTCCGCTGGCTCGGCAGGAGCGGCAGCCGCGGCAGCGGGCATCGCCGCCACCGCCACCGGCGCCGCGGCGGTCACGCCCAGTTTCTCCTCCAGCATCTTCACCAGTTCGGCGGCTTCCAGAAGCGTCAGTTGACTGATTTCCTCCACCAGTTTCTGCAAATCGGCCATTCTTTCCTCCTTTTCACGTTTCACTTTTTACGTTTCACTACGCAGCCTGGGGGGCCGTCTTC
>JBBIKR010000001.1:576-3830 GCA_037445395.1 Thermoflexales bacterium | reverse complement strand
TTTATCCACATACGCCTGCAGCACGTTCAGCACCTGCCGGATCCCGCTGGCCACGACACCGACTACCTGGGACGCCGGCGCGTTAATGGTGCCCAGGACCTGGGCCAGCACGGTTTCCTTCGGCGGGAGATTGGCCAGGGCGTTCACCTGCGCGGCCGTGATCGGCGTCTTGCCCAGCAGGCCGCCTTTGACGGCGAACTTCTCATGACCTTTCGCGAAGTCCTGGAGCACTTTCGCCACTGCTGGCATCTCACCGTGGCAGAACGCCACCGCCACCGGACCCTCCAGCCATTCCTGCGGCATCGTCAGCCCCATCTGCTGGAGGGCCAGGAGCAGGAGGCGGTTCTTGACCACCTGGTATGTCGCCTGGGCGCCTCGCAGCGACCGGCGCAATTCTTCTACCTCCGCCACCCGCAGGCCCCGATAGTCGGTCAGGATGAGCCCTTGGTTCTCCTGCAGGTGCTCCAGGTACTGCTCCACCCGCTCCGCTTTTTGGGCTCTGGTTATGGCCACCCGACATCACCTCCTTCCATTGTGGATAAAAAAACTCCCCCGCGCCAGCCGACGCGGGGGAGACTGCCTCACCGGGCATGGACAACCATCGCCCGGTAAGGGAACGGACACTCTCTCTCCAGCCTCGGCAGGCAACTTTCAGCGCCGCTCGGCGCGCCTGCTGTCTTCGGCCCTGTGGGTTGATCGTGTATCGCTATCGCAATTGCAATCCGCTTATGCCGTCTCCAGCGCCTGTGCGGCCGCCGGGTCCACTTTGATCCCCGGCCCCATAGAGGACGCCAGAGTGACCTTGCGGATGTAGGTGCCTTTGGCGGCGGTGGGGCGGGCCTTTTTGACCGCGTCCATCGCGGCGGCCAGATTCTCCAGAAGCGCCTGGCTGGAGAAACTGACCCGGCCGATGGGGATATGCAGGTTGGCAGTCTTATCCACACGGAACTCGGCGCGACCCGCCTTCGCTTCCTGGATAACGCGCTGCAGGTCCTCCGGCGGGACCACCGTGCCGGTCTTCGGGTTGGGCATCAGGCCGCGCGGGCCCAGGATACGGCCCAGGCGGCCCACCTTCCCCATCATATCCGGCACCGCGATGGCGATGTCAAAATCCGTCCAGCCGTCCTGAATCTTCTTGATTCCTTCGTCGTCGGAGATGACGTAATCCGCTCCGGCGGCTTCGGCAATCCGTGCAGCGTCGCCGGCCGCGAAAACCAGCACCCGCACCCTCTTGCCCAGGCCGTGGGGGAGCAGGACCACCCCCCGTACCTGCTGGTCCGCATGGCGGGGGTCCACCCCCAGCCGGATGTGGACATCCACCGAAGCGTCAAACTCGGCATACGAAGTCTCTTTGACCAGTTGGACCGCCTCCTGAGGAGAGTACAGGCGGTTGCGGTCCACCTTTTTCAGCGCTTCCAGGTACTTCTTTCCTCTCTTCGGCATATGACCTCCTTGTGGTAAATAACGGGCATCGCCCTCCCACCGGGCAGGTTAATCCACAATCTCAATCCCCATACTGCGCGCCGTCCCCTCAATCTGGCGCATCGCGCCTTCCAGGTCCACGGCATTCAGGTCCCGCATCTTCATCTGGGCAATCTCCCGCAACTGGGCACGGGTGATACGCCCGACTTTGCTGCGGTTCGGCTCAGAGGAGCCCTTCTCCACTCCGGCGGCCTTACGGAGAAGGTCCGGCGTGGGCGGCGTCTTCAGCACGAAGGTGAAGGACCCATCCTGATAAATGGTCACTTCCGCCGGGATGATGTTGCCCGCCATAGATGCCGTGCGGGCGTTATACTCCTTGCAGAACTGCATCAGGTTGATGCCGTACTGGGCCAGCGCCGGCCCCACAGGCGGCGCCGGATTCGCCTTCCCGGCCTCAATCTGCAATTTCACCACTGCTTTGATTTTCTTCATCTGCGCTCTCCCAACCAATCTGCAATTTGCAATCTGCTGCTACACCCGCTCTACCTGCAGGAAGTCCAGTTCCACCGGCGTATCCCGTCCGAAGAAGGAGACCAGGACCCGCACCTTGGTCCGCTCTTCGTCAATCGTATCCACCACACCGATGAAGTCGCGGAACGGGCCATCTATGATGCGCACCTTCTGGCCGGCCTTATAGGTCACCTTGACCCGGGGTGCCTCGGCCTCCATCCGCTTCATAATCGCCTGCACCTCTTCCGGGCGCAGCGGTGTCGGACGGTTGCCCATCCCGACAAAGCCGGTCACTCCGGGAGTGTTGCGGACCACCGACCATGACTCATCATCCAGAATCATCTGGACCAGGACGTACCCGGGAAACACCCGGCGTTCTACCGTGCGCCGCTTGCCGTCCTTGACCTCAATCTCTTCCTCGGTCGGGATGACCACCTGGAAGATTTTATCCTGCATGCGCATCGTCTCAATGCGCTGCTCCAGGTTGTGCTTGACCTTGTTCTCGTAGCCGGAGTAGCAGTGAATCACGTACCAGGCCCGCTCGTCCGTCGGTTCGGCGGTTGGGTCGGACGGCGTGTCTGCCCGGCTGGCAACCGCGAATGTATCCGGCAAGTCCGCATCCGGCGCGGACGGCCCGCCAGACCTGCGCGGTCTTGAGGACCCGGCAGGCCTCAAGGCCTCCGTCAGCTCCTGTTCCTCCGCGTCCTGTTCCAGAGTTTCCAGGCGGTCTTCCTGGTCCATCCCTCTCTACCTTTCCGCCACCGCTACTCCTGCTGTCGCCCCAGGATGACCCCGACGACAATCCCTCCCACCAGCACCAGCAGGCCCATTGCGATCCGCACGGGGTCACTCTCTATGATGCCCCGCAGCCACCAGGAGAAGAGAACATCCATCAGCCAGAGGAAAAGGGCCATGGTGACGGTGACCACCAGGACGATCCGGGTCAGCCGCCAGGTCTCCTCCCGGGTGGGCCAGCGGACCCGTTTGACCTCCACCCGGGTCTCCCGGAAGTAGCGGACCAGTGCGTTTTCTTTTTTCACGATGAACCGTCCTCCGGCATAATCTGCTCGCGGCCCGTGATGCCCGTCCAGAAACTCATTTGCCTAACATTTCAAGACACCGCCGGGATGGGCGGTGTCTTGAAAACCAGCAGGCAGGGGGTGCGGGACTTGAACCCGCAGCCTGCGGTTTTGGAGACCGCTGCTCTGCCTTATTGAGCTAACCCCCTGCGGTTTACCGGTCGTTGGGCAACCCCTCCGGTCGCCCAACAGGGATCGGCGCCAGGTCTGCGGGCAGGCGCAGGGCCTGCGGGCAGGCGCGAG
>JBBIKR010000001.1:0-536 GCA_037445395.1 Thermoflexales bacterium | reverse complement strand
CAACGCGGGCAGAACTTGCGCAGTTCCAGCCGCGATGGATCGTTCCGCCGATTCTTCTCGGTGGTGTAATTCTGTTCTTTACACTCTGTACAGGCCAGAGTAATCGTCAACCGAATCGCCTTGCCCTTCTTTGCCATAAAAATCCCCGAAGTGTGAAGTGTAGCGAATTGGATGGCCTAACAGGTTGTACCTACAACGGCGTTGCTAAAGCAATTTGCGAAACTCTTCAACACTGATGTCAGCATCACGAAGAATGGCACGCAATGTTCCCGGCGGCACAATCTTCCCTTTGTGAACGGGGATAGTCACGCGCTTCCTGTCGGTCTCTCGCCACATATGCAGGTGACTGCCTGTTTGCCGTTTCCTTACGAAACCAGCACGCTCCAGCGCCCGAATCAGCGACTTTCCGCTATCCGTTGATCATATCCAGCAATATTCCTCAGGAGCCCACGATGGGAATTGAACCCATAACCACACCCTTACCAAGGGTGTGCTCTACCGACTGAGCTACGTGGGCCCACAGTGGGCCGGGCAGG